>NZ_JAJNOQ010000031.1:0-535 GCF_021044775.1 Paraeggerthella hominis | reverse complement strand
GTATGCGAGTCAAATCAATATGTTGTGGTGTACCGATAGAGCGTAATGATGTACCGGTAGCCCCGTAACGGGTGCCGGTGAAATTTGGAACGATGTACCGATTTACTTGTAATAATCAGTCATGCAGCCGTACTGGTAACTGTCACGACAATGCAGTCGCTGAGTCGTTTTTTGCGACGCTTAAGAACGAGATGTACTACCGAGAGAGTTTCGCGACCAGGGATGCCGCGAAGATGGCTGTCATCGAGTTCATCGAATCCTACTATAACCGCAAGCGACCCCATTCATCGATCGGTTACAGGATCCCCGCCGAGGTGATGGATGCATTCTTCGAACGTACGAAACCTATGGACAAAGCAATTGCGATGGCAGCATAGAATCTCGAGTTTCCGTGTCCGAAATCTTGACACAGGTCACATCTCGAACGCAACGTCGCCAAGCTCATGCCCGACAAGCGACGGAAAGCCATGGCGCTCAAGGCCCTGCAGTCCGTGTTCCGCGAGCAGGACCCGACGTTCGTCCGTGCCGCCTACCA
>NZ_JAJNOQ010000030.1:0-670 GCF_021044775.1 Paraeggerthella hominis | reverse complement strand
GCGCCGTGGTTATTGATCAGCAGGCCATCTTTGTTGGTCAGGGTGATGGTGTAGGTGATCTCGCCGCCTTCGGTCACGGACTCGGTGGCCGTCAGTTTCGCGATCACTTCGTCGGTGGTGTCGGTGACATCGACTTTCGCAGCGCCGCCCAACTCCAGGTTCTCGAAGGTACGAGCGTCGACGTCCACAGCCGACTTGATGCCGAGGCTGATTTCGCCGCTGTCCAGATAAACGTCATCGCCCTGCGCCGCGTGTTCGTACTTGACGCTGGTGCCAGTACTCCGCTGTCGGTACTACATGCTTAGCCGTGTCTACTGATTTAATCCGCAGCCGCCCGACGGGCAGGGTGCTTTGGATGAGTTGTGTAAGTTTTAGTCACTTCGCCCACAACGTGCTACGCGACGATCCTGTTCTGTATGACAATCAGTTCGGGTTTACAGGCATCCCCTAGTGATTGCTGGAGCCGAAGCTACCAGAAGCAACGGGTCAAGAGGACCGCTTAAGCGGCCAGCTTGAACTCCGCGCCGTAGTTTTCGTCATTGGCAACTATAAAAGTTGCAACAGTGGATTTACGAGTTCTGTTACCAACTCGGCATGCACCTAGAGTTTCGCTACCGGCGTCGAATCCTAATCAGATCGAAGAGCACACGTCTGAACTCCAGTCACGTAA
>NZ_JAJNOQ010000029.1:0-679 GCF_021044775.1 Paraeggerthella hominis | reverse complement strand
CATCTCGAACGCAACGTCGCCAAGCTCATGCCCGACAAGCGACGGAAAGCCATGGCGCTCAAGGCCCTGCAGTCCGTGTTCCGCGAGCAGGACCCGACGTTCGTCCGTGCCGCCTACCATGCGGCCATCGACGCCGTCGCCGAGATGAGCGCCAAAGCAGCCGAGCTGCTCGAAGAGGCCGAATGCGATGCGCTGGCCTACCTGGACTTCCCACTCGAGCACCATCGCCGCCTGCGGACCAACAACGTTCAAGAACGTGCGAACCGCGAGATCAAACGCCGCGGGCGGGTTGTGCAGGTGTTTCCGTCGGCCGCCTCGCTGCTGCGGCTCATCGGCGCCGTCTGCGCCGAGATGGACGAGGACTGGTCAAGCCGGCGCTACATGGGCGGAGAGGCGGTCTCTGCCTTCTACGAGGAGCAGGAAGTCGCCAAACGCCAAGCCCAAGCGCTCGCCTCCGCTGCAGCGATTACCGAGGAGGTGAGGGCGCATGCCTGCAAGCTTATCGAACTAGCTGTTGAGACAGCGTGCCGCAAGGCCGCATGATGTGCTAGCATGACGTCAGCCGCGACCGGATTCCAAAGCGGCGGCTCCCGTTGATCGGGCTCTTGTTTCCGCCCGCTCAGGCAGGCTACGCCTACCTTTGCTAGGACGGATTACACCAACATTTGCGGCACTACCG
>NZ_JAJNOQ010000028.1:0-708 GCF_021044775.1 Paraeggerthella hominis | reverse complement strand
CGTTCTATCATTGGGTGGAGGCGGCGGGACTTGAACCCGCGTCCAGAAAACCTACATCCAAGGCGCTACATGCTTAGTCTTTCTATTGTTTAACCGTTTGAACTCCGAAAGACAGGATCCCACACGGTGAGTCCGGTACTGTTTCGCGGTTCACCCCCAGACAGGGTTCCCTCGCTAGCACGATGTGAGATGACCATCAAATCCACTGCCCATGTGCAAAGCGTGTGGTAGATGGCTAGCGGCATTAAGCGGCTAGAGCGTAGTTATCGTCGTTTGCAACTATAACTTTGCGGCTTTTTACGAGGCCAACCGCCCCTCGGCATGCTCCCAGGGTTTCGTGAATCCTGTCGAATCCAGAAGCTCCCTGCACCATCCATGCGTCAACTTGCATCCTGCTTCATCCCTGTTCAATCCATGATATCTCCATGTACTCAAAGTACTTCCCTATCTCTTGGCGTTCCTTATACCAAGCTTGCTCTTTCCTGAGCGGTTCCAACATCATCCGTGAAATAGGTTCAATTGCGTCCTTTCTGCTGCACTCCTTGTGCCATTGCAATCCTGTGCAATTAGGCTATCTATCCGTGATAGTCTATCCCTCCGTGGTTCGTATCGCTTTCATCCTGAAAGTCTCTCCTTACTACTCCTTAAGTGTTTATCCACTAAACACTGCTCAGTCATCCTGACCGCTAACATCCTGTTATCTGTAGT
>NZ_JAJNOQ010000027.1:0-856 GCF_021044775.1 Paraeggerthella hominis | reverse complement strand
AGCCTCGCCCTCTGGCCGTCGGTGAGGTCCTCGGGGTTCTTCACGAGCGCGTAGCGGCTGCCCTTGATGGAGGCCGCCTCCTCCTCGAGCGCCCTGACCTCCTCGGGCGGCAGCTCGCCTTTGGCAGGCCTGCCGCGCTTGCCCTCGGGCCTGGGCCTGGCGGCCCTGGCGGCGGCCCTGGCGGCGTTCCACTCCCCGCAGCGCACGGCGTCGAGCGCGCCGTTCATCCACTGGACCACGTGGAAGGGGTCCATGACCCACCTCGCGTTGGGGCAGCGGCGCTTGACCAGCTGCCCTATCCGCCTCGCGCCGTCGGCGGCCACCACCTCCATGGCGCGCCTCTGCTCGCGCGCGAGCCCGTCGAGGAACAGGTTGAGCACGTCCTTGCCGGTGCCCTCGTGCGCCCAGATGAGGCAGCCGCGGTCGTGGCCGACGACCACCGTGACGTACTTGTGGCCCTTCTTGTACGACGTCTCGTCGATGCCGATGCGGCGCACGCCGTCGAACCTCGAGGCGCCGCGCGCGGCCTCCAGCTCGGCGTAGACGCGCCTGCACACGCCGCCCACGCCGTGCCACTCGACGCGGGCGAGCTCGGAGACCGCCGAGGCGGTGCAGCGGACCGCCAGCCACGCCACCCAGTCCTCGAAGTCGCGCGTGAAGCGCGCCCCGTGCCGCGCCCAGGGGACGGCCTCGGTGCGCACGCCGTGCTCCGGGCAGCGCACCCTGCAGGGCGCGTACTCCAGGTAGCAGGCCGAGCGCGCCAGGTCCATCGCCCTCCACAGCCTGGGGGCCCCGCGGTTCGCCATGTCGTAGAAGTCGCAGGCCCTGCCGCATACGGGGCAGCGGCGCTGCTCGC
>NZ_JAJNOQ010000026.1:0-963 GCF_021044775.1 Paraeggerthella hominis | reverse complement strand
ATGCCTTATCAGAAGGGTGACGGCAAGTCCGTTGTCATCGCGCTGGGCGGCAACGCCCTGGGCAACACGCCCCAGGAGCAGCTCCAGCTGGTCAAGGACACCGCCAAGAACATCGTCGACATGGTCGAGGAGGGCACCAACGTCATCGTGTCCCACGGCAACGGCCCGCAGGTCGGCATGATCAACAACGCGTTCGCCTACGCGAGCGCCAACGACGGCAAGACCCCGGAGATGCCCTTCCCCGAGGCCGGCGCCATGAGCCAGGGCTACATCGGCTACCAGCTGTCCCAGGCCATCCTCAACGACATGAAGCTGCGCGGCATCGACCGCTCGACGGCCTGCGTCGTGACGCAGACCGTGGTCGACCCGGCCGACCCGGCGTTCCAGAACCCCACCAAGCCCGTCGGCGCCTTCCTCTCCGAGGAGGAGGCCAAGGCCAAGGCCGCCGAGACCGGCTGGACCTACAAGGAGGACGCGGGCCGCGGCTGGCGCCAGGTCGTCGCCTCCCCGAAGCCGGTCCGCATCGTCGAGTTCGACGCGGTCAAGGACCTCATGGACGCGGGCTACATCGTGGTGTCCACGGGCGGCGGCGGAGTGCCGGTGTTCGAGAAGGAGGGCCTGTACGAGGGCGTCCCCGCGGTCATCGACAAGGACCGCTCCAGCGCCAAGCTGGCCGCCGACTTCGGCGCCGACATGCTGGTGATCCTCACGGCCGTGGAGAAGGTCTGCATCAACTTCGGCAAGCCGGAGCAGGAGGAGATCTCCACCATGACCATCGCCCAGGCCGAGGAGTACATCGCCCAGGGCCAGTTCGCCCCCGGCTCCATGCTGCCGAAGGTCGAGGCCTGCATCGAGTACGTGCGCGCCTACCCCGAGGGCAAGGCCCTCATCACCAGCCTCGAGTGCGCCGCCGCGGGCCTCGAGGGCAAGACCGGCACCATCATCACGGCGTAGTTCCCGCCG
>NZ_JAJNOQ010000025.1:0-1197 GCF_021044775.1 Paraeggerthella hominis | reverse complement strand
GGTTAAGCGACTAGTCGTTCCACATCTCCGGACGGACCAGGGTCGGGTCGGCGACGCGGTTCGGGAAGTAGTCGAGGCACTCGCCCTCGCGGTAGACGTCCGCCGTGGAGCAGTGCAGGCCGCCGCCGAAGGCGTAGGCGCCGCGCAGGTCGACGGGCACGACGTTCATGCCGAGCTTGTCCATCTCCTCCTGCTGGTAGACCTCGGAGGCCTCCACGATGACCGTCTTGGGGTCGAGGACCAGGCAGTTCATGGACAGCCACACGGAGCTGTAGCAGAACTCGGGCGGCTCGGAGTGGGCCGGCTGGGCGGCGTCGACGATCTGCCAGTCGTTGGCCTCGAAGATCGCGCGCTGCTCCTCGGGGAGCCTACGCTGCGGGTTGTTGATGATCAGGCCCGGGCGCAGCGGCACGAAGGTCGCGTCGATGTGGATCGGGTACGGGTCGCCGGGGAAGTTCACGGCGTGCACGCGGTACTCGGGGTAGTAGCGCTGGAACCAGTCCATGGCCGTGCGGTTGGTGGTCAGGCCGTGCTGGATGAACAGGTCCTTGCCCATGCGCATGACGTCGGCCGCGTCCCACATCGGCTCGACTTCCGTCGTGACGAAGTCCTTGTTGGCGGTGCGCACCAGGCGCTCCTCCAGCGAGATCTTCTCGTCGTAGTAGTTGTGCTTGTAGGAGGCGTCGGTCAGGCGGGGACGGGGGGCCTGGGTCCACAGGAAGTCCGGGTCCTCGTCGAAGTACTGCTTCATGAGCGGCCAGTAGGCCAGGTACTCGAAGTAGCGGCAGCGGAAGGAGTTGGCGGAGGCCATGATCTCGTTGCCGATGGTGAGCAGGATGTCGCGGGGCGGCATGCAGGTCATCATGGAGTCGTTGCGGAAGTCGGGCGTGCCGATGGCCTGGTTCCACTGCAGGGGCGTCGGGCGGTCGACGACCACGCCGCGCTCCTCGACGGCCTTGACGAGGTTCTCGAGGCAGGCGTTGCCGACCTCGACCGTGCGCAGCGGGCGAAGGCCCCACATGCCGCGCATCTCGGAGTCGACGGGAACCTTCTCGGAGGTCGCGGGCTCCTCGGGCGGGATCATCGAGTTGTCGCAGCGGCCGATGATGACGCGCTTCAACGGATCCCAGTCGTTCCAAGAATTGACTATCTTCGCCATGACAGTCTCCTTTCTCCGGCAGCGCATCCTGCGTTGCC
>NZ_JAJNOQ010000024.1:0-1486 GCF_021044775.1 Paraeggerthella hominis | reverse complement strand
GACCCTGCGGGGTTGCTGGCCGACCCGCCCCGGATGGCCCTTCGTCCCTGCCTCTCGCGAAGGCCCGGGGGGTGTTGCCACCGGGGACGGGCGCCGCGGCGAAGGCTGATAGAAACCTGCCGGCCCGAAAGGGCGCGGCTCTGTAATGTGGGTGCCGAAGCTGCGGCCCGCGCGGTCAGCCAACATGCCGAAAGGATAGCATCATGGAGGCCGCAAGGACGATCTGCATCGGATTCGACGTGGGCAAGGCGGCGCATCGGGCGTGCGCCGTCTCCCGGGCGTCCGGGGAGATACTCTTCAACAAGGCGCTTGAGAACAGGGAGGGCCCCATAGACGAGACGCTCGCGCTCGCGGGCGAAGGGGCGCTCGTCGTCGTCGACCAGAAGCGCAACATCGGGGCCCTCGTGCTCGAGCGCGCGAGGGCCGCGGGCATGGAGGTCGCCTACCTGCCGGGCCTGGCGATGAAGCGCGCCCGGGACATGTTCCCCGGTGCCGCCAAGACCGACGAGATAGACGCCGAGGCCATCGCGCGCACCGCCATCGGGATGCCGTGGTGCCTGCGGCCCGTGGCCGAGGACGCCGGCAGCGGCGCCGAGACAAGGCTGCTCGCATCGCAGCGGCGCTTCCTGACGAAATGCTCCACGCAGTCGAAGAACCGCCTGCGCTCGGCGCTGCTCGAGGTCGACCCCGCCTTCGAGGCGGCCGTCGACCTGGGGGCGGCGTGGCAGGTGGGCGTCCTGTCCAGGTTCGGGGGCGCCCCCGGCATAGCCGCGGCGGGCAGGAAGGGCTACCGCACCTTCGCCGTGAAGAAGTCGGGGGCGCCCGAGGCGGCGGCCGACGGGCTTTGGGACGCGGCCCCGGCTTCGGCGAAGTCGGGCAGGCCGCACACGGCCGCGGAGGACGCGGCGGTGAGGATGCTCGCCGAGCGGATAGAGGAAGACCTCGCCAGGGCGGCATCCGTCAGGGAGTCCATGGACGCGCTGCTCGCCGGCGACGCCGTGTACCGGGCGCTGCTCGCCGTTCCGGGCATCGGCCCGAAGACCGCCTCGGCGCTCGTCGCCGGAGTCGACATCGGCCTGTTTTCGAGCCACGACAAGCTGGCGTCTTTTACCGGGCTCGCCCCGAGCAACAGGCAGTCGGGCACCTCTCTGGACTCGGCGTCGTCGTCGAAGACCGGCAACAAGGAGCTCAAGAACCTGCTCGTCTTCTCCTGCAACTCCCTCGTCGGCACTGACAACGAGTTCGGCCGCTACTACGATGCGTGCCGCGCGCGGGGAATGCGGCACAACAAGGCCCTCAAAGCCGTGGCGCGAAAGAGGCTGAAGGTCATCTTCGCCGTCATGCGGGACGCCCGCCCGTACGTCCGAGCCTAGTCCTCGGCCGAATCGCCGAAGAAGAGCCCTGCCGCCGGGGTTTGCGCGAGCATGCCCGAATCAAACGGCCCGATCCCGAAAAAGCAATTGACAAAACCATAGAAACACCCCCC
>NZ_JAJNOQ010000023.1:0-1757 GCF_021044775.1 Paraeggerthella hominis | reverse complement strand
GGAGCTCCTATGGTCACCAAGGATGATGCGTGTTGGATAATCGGCCTTTCCGCAGGTGCGGGCATTGGCGTATACCTTGATGGCGGCTGGGGCGTCGATGCGCTTGTCGGGCGTGAGACCAGGGCTCATAACGACATCGACCTGTTCGTTCAGCGCGGGGATTACCAAAGGTTCGTGGATCTAATTGCTGATGAGGGGTTTTCCGAGGTGGCTGCATCTTTCACCACCGAAGATCACACGGTGTGGCAAGACGAGGCGGGGCGCATCGTCGACCTGCATTGCTTCGATTTCGCCGAGAATGGCGATATTCTGTATCAGGGAGATCGTTTTCCCGGGGAGGTCTTTTCGGGGAGGGGGCGCATCGGCGAGGTGGAGGTGTCGTGCATCGACCCCGAAAGCCAGCTGTTGTTTCACTTGGGCTATCAGCATGACGAGCACGACGTCCACGATGTCATGCTCCTATGCCGTGAGTACGGTTTCGACGTTCCCGAAGAATATCGCTAGCTGTTGCTATTTGCATCGGGGCACGACTTCAGCGCTTGCCGCAGATGCGCTGCGCCAGACCGCCCTGGACATCACGCCACGCCGTATATGGACCTCCGCGCACGCGAGTCCCATTTCGCCTGCTTGATCCAGTACTCGTAGAACGGATAGGGTGTTCGCTTGTACTGGCGCCAGGTCTTCTCGTACGTGCCGCGGGCCGCCTGCCTCACTATGAGCTCGGCGAGCTCGTCCGCGCTCCTGCGGACCTTGAAGCACCATGTCCACTTGAACCAGGCGAGGTAGTTCTCGAGGCGTCTCGTGGAGACGCCCCGGAACCTGCCGATGAAGTGCCTCATCTGGGAGTGGAGGCTGTTCACCCTGTTGATGGCGTGCTCCTCCCTCTTGCTGGCGATGTGCGCGCCGACGCCGAGGGCGGGCAGGACGCGGCGGTACACGTGCGCACGGTCCGTCGAGATTATCGCGCCGACCGCGAGCTTGTCGGCGAGCAGCTCCCTGGCTGCCGCCTCGTCGAGGCCGCCCCTCCCCGCAATCTCGTAGAAGATGTCGCCGGCGTCGTTGATGCCGGTGAGCACGCATATCTTCTCGTGCCCGTCGGTTCCCTGCGACCTTGTGCGGGGCTTCCTGGGCACGCCGGACTCCGACCTGGAGCGGTTTCCCTTGAAGCTCTCCCTGAAGAAGCACTCGTCGAGCTCGGCCCCGCCGCCGGCCTCCACGCGGAAGGCGGGCATGCGCTTGGCCATGGCCTCGAGCAGCCTGTGGCGCATGAAGAACGCCGTCTTGAGGCACACGCCGCACTTTTCCGCCGACTCGCGCAGCGGGAGCATGTCCACGTGGCACTCCGCGAACCTCATCCAGGCCGACCTGTCGAGCTTGGTGGTGGAGAAGATGCGCATGGTGGCGTCGGTGAAGGTCCTGGCGCACCCTCGGCAGAGGAACCGCTGACGGCCGCGCCCGTCTCGCCCCCTCTTCACGTAATGCGGGGAGCCGCACCAGGGGCAGGCTCTGTCGGGATCGTCTTCCGCCCCCTCGCTTGCCGCGAGGTCGAAAAGCTCCGCGTCTATCAGCGCCTTGAGCGATCTCAGGGCCCTGCTCTTCTCGGCAGCCGTCATCTGCGGGAGGAACTGCCTCGTCAGCTGGGTGAGCACGTCTTCCATTGCAACCTCCATCTCTCCTGATGATGGAATTGTCGCAACCGGGGCCCCGTCGCGTGTACTGCGTGCAGGACACTTATCCAAAGTGGTCTAACACAACGT
>NZ_JAJNOQ010000022.1:0-2975 GCF_021044775.1 Paraeggerthella hominis | reverse complement strand
TGGTTATTACACCCGTATCGGTACATCGTTCCAGACCATCGGTACGGCATTTCGCAGCATCGGCACAGTGATTCTGCCTAGCAGTGCACACCCACAAGATATTGATTTCAAGGGCCCGACTGCAATCGAAAGCAATCGGGCCCTTTCAGCTACTAGATACAGCTCGTTTCAACGCGTGTGTCGTATATCGTTGTCACGGTAAACGGCTTTACGTCGGCAGGCAATTCGTTTCTCTGTGAGTACGGATTAGGATTACTGAGATCTAGAACCCCGGCGTGCCATCATAACGTGCAGGTTGCCGCAAGCTCAGACAACTCTCCGCATACTGAGTCGTTGACGTCCTCGGCCCGCATGTTCTTTGCAGCGAAGTCCACGATGTAGTCTTCCAGCTCAATCGGAACAGCCATCCAAAGATTCCTGCTGCATGCCTGCTGCAATATCTGCCGCACGGCCTCACGCGACAGCATGGTTGCTTTCTTTCAGATCGTCATCCTTGAAGCGCTCGCGCATCGAGATCCCACCCTTGATTTCAATGATGTACGCATTGTTCTTTATACGATCGACCACCGAGTCTCCCGCAGGGCAATTGCCTAAAAGAACCGGCCAGCCATCAACAAGATACTGCGTGCAGATGATAGTGGGCTTCTTGGCTCGCGTGCGTGCATCGACGACAGCTAACAGCTCGTTTACTTCTTGGATGGTAATCGAATCGGAAAGCAACCAGTCATCCACGATAAGAAGCGGAAGTCGCTTCAGCGAGGTAATCTTCTTTTTGTGCTTCAATGGATCCGTACGAAGTACGAGCAGCTCGTCAACCATGTCGCGGTAGTTCAGATACTCCACCTTAACAAATTGGCGGCACGCTGCATTGGCGAGTGCCGACCCCATGAAAGATTTTCCGCCACCAGCCGCTGCTTGTATGATGATGTTGTGGCCCTTAGAGATGTAATCGCCTGTGGCAAGGCGCGATATCAACCCAGCGTCGAGTTCACGGTCTGAATCCATGCAAAGGTCTTCGAGGTGGGCATCGGGCTCTTCAAGATGCGCGCCCGATATGAGCCTTTCGATTTTCTCTGTCATCTTCACCGTGTAGAGATTGTCAATGAGTATTGCCACGTATTCCTGCGCGGTCAGACCCTTCGCCTGCCCACTTCTCTCAAGCGCCTCTGCGGCTTCAATTATGGCAGTAAGCTTCAGTTTCTTTAGTTGTTCTATCGTTTGCTGCTTTAGCATAATTTTGCTGTATCCTTCCAGCTAGTAGCGGCGAATAGCCCACGGGTTGCCGCCCGCGGGATCATCGAACTCAGTGCTTTTGGCTGTATTCTTTATCAGGGTGCTGATGGCTTTGTAGCTCGGGTTCGCCAGAATCGAGAGCGCCTTTTCGCACGCGCTCTCGATTGCTGCTGATGAATGAGATGCACGCTGCTTTAAAAGCTTTTCGCACCAGCCCCATCCTTGCTCTTCGGCGAGTCCTTCACTTAGGAAACCTTCGATTACCTTTGTCGTAGCAGGGCCTGTCTTAGCTGCCTCATGGCGATACCACTCGCTGTCGTGATCGAGGTAGTCGGCATGATGCTTTGCGCGGTGCTCAGGATTGGTGATCGGTCCGTCTTCGGGCATATGCGTGCGCTGACGAGCATGAATGGCAATACGCTCGCCCTCGCAATAAACCTCGACGGCATGCGGCGTAGTGCGGACCTCGACCTCTTTGCCGACGAAGCGATGGGGAACCGAGTAGAGAACCTTATCGGCTGCGCATAAAACGTGATAGTTCTTTCCCACTTTGACTTTTGGCGACCAAATCGCGCGTTCCCAAGGGCGTTCGGGCAACGGCTGCAAACATGGCTTCTCGCGTTCCAAGAACACTTCAGCCCGAGATGAAGCGCGCTTTTGAAAGGGTTTTGCGTTTAGCTCCGCTGCCTTTGCGGCAACGGCTTCATTGAGTTCGTCAATATCGAAGAAGCGCTGTTTTCGCAGTTCAAGGCGTATCTTGTTGGCGAACTTGTCAACAGACGACTCGACGCTGTTCTTACCGCGTGGTCGGCGAGGTGCGTGCGGAATTACCGCAACGTTGTAATGCTCGGCAAATTCCCTGAACGTCCGGTTAAGCACGATCTCTTCGGAGGTATGCTTCGTTACGCCAGTTCGAAGATTGTCGATAACGACGATGCGGGGACACCCGCCGAAGAATGCGAAGCTGTCGGCCGCTGCTTGAAGCCAGCTTTCCATCGTCATATCGGGGTATGCGCGGACGAATACGTATTGCGAATACGGCAGGCAGGCCACGAATACCGGCACATCAGCGAGCTCGCCAGCATCGGGATTGCAGATGGTCAGCTTCTTGCCGGCCCAATCAAACTCTCCAATGTCAGCGGCGATGTATCGCCTGATGACGGCAATATCGTTGGCATCGCACCAGACATGGTATTTCTCGCAGAAGCGCGAGTATTGGTAGGGGCGCTTATCGGATTCAACCGCCTCGATGACGTATTCTTCCCACAGAATGGTCATCTTCATGGTTCTGTCGCGCGTCATTTCGTCGTAGATCTTTTTGTAGTCGATGGGCGCGTAGAGCTCGACTTGCTCAGGCTTTCCTCTTACCAGCTCATACGCTTCGGCGTCGGTAAGATCCTCAACATCCTTCCATCCAACATCGCGCTTCTTCGCGAGTTGCACGATGTCTTGTACCGTCGATCGGGCGCAGCCGCAAGCGTCTGCAGTTTTCTGCAAACTCAAACCGCTGGCACGATGGCGGAGCACATCGCGGTAGCTAACACTACTCATTAATTTTCTCCAATCATCGTTTTGCGACGCAGTCATCTTTGCTGCGTTAGCGATGATTTTGGAGAATGACGAGTATGCGAGTCAAATCAATATGTTGTGGTGTACCGATAGAGCGTAATGATGTACCGGTAGCCCCGTAACGGGTGCCGGTGAAATTTGGAACGATGTACCGATTTACTTGTAATAATCAG
>NZ_JAJNOQ010000021.1:0-3086 GCF_021044775.1 Paraeggerthella hominis | reverse complement strand
CATAGGCGGATGACGCGGAAACGGCCCCTCCCGGGGCCGTTTCAGTTCCAGATCGTTGTTTTCGCCCGCTGAGCTGGGCCTATGCCGGAATCTCTCCCACAGAAACCACCGAAGAGCCATTTTTTTTGATTGCAGCTGAATAAGAATAGAGGTTACTCTGTTAATCCTGTTCAAATTTTATTCCTCCTCTGTGACTTCCATAAAAAGTATATCCTATGCGTTCTTAAGCTAGCTGCTGTTAGTGCTTCTCATTGCACCCTGGTTATAAAAGCCATACTCACAAACCTCTTCACCAAAACTCTTTACATCTCTAATATAGAACTCTATCTAGCGAACTTTTAGAAAAGATATAAAACATCAGAGTATGGACAGTTGCGGATGTACTTCAGAAAAGATTAGATGTCTAAAAAGCTTGTAGTTAAAGCTTTTTAGACATCTAAATCTAGGTACTAAAACAATTCATCCAGTAAAATATAATATTTTATTTTCTCCCAATCAGGCTTGATCCCCAGTAAGTCAAAAAATAGCTCGACATACTGTTCTTCCCCGATATCCTCCCTGATCGACCGGACGCAGAAGGCAATGTCATACCACTTGTCCGCCCTGCCGCTTCTCCCAAGATCAATAAAGCCACTTACTTTGCCATCTTTCACAAAGATGTTGCTGTCTCCCAGGTCGCCGTGGGAAAAGACAAGTTCCTCTTCGGGCTTTTCCGTCTTTAAAAAATCATACAGCTCGCGCGGATCTTTAAATGGAGTGTCTTCTTCCCAGTTTTCGCAATCCACATCGGCCAGATCGTTATTCAGTAAGTAATCCAATTCGGCTAAGCGGCTGTCTAAGCTATTCGTATAGGGACAATCCGATATGTCGATGGAGTGAAAGAGCCTGATGCACTCCGCATACAGCTCGATAATCTTTTCAGGGCTTTGTTCATCTTCATACTCTTCCGAGCAAAGGACGCCATCGGCCTCACTCATGAGCAGATTGCTCCAGCCATCATGCCGTTCAAAGTGCAGGACCTTTGGAACAGGCAGCTTTCCTTCCAGCCATAGCATCATGTCCTTTTCCCGTTCCACATCATAGGTGGTCCCTTTATACCGGCTGTCCGTCATTTTTAAATATAGGTTTTCATTTTCTCCCACCAGCTTATATACCTTAGCAGGAGACATTCCTTCCGTATCTTTTACGCAGCGGTATTTTTCGATCAGTTTTTTCAATTCCGGTGATATTCTCATTTTAGCCATTTATTATTTCCTTCCTCTTTTCTACAGTATTTAAAGATACCCCAAGAAGCTAATTATAAGAGGCTTCGGTAGTTTGTGTGACAAGGGGCTAGCCTAGGCGGCAACGCTCTTCGCTCCCTTCACGCCCTTCTTCCTCGCCTTCGCCGGGCGACCCGGGAGCTGGGGCTGGCAGTCGCCGCACCTGAGCATGAGCAGGGCCACGAGGTTGTCGGTGTTGCGGAAGCCGTAGCCCATCCTCACCGTCACCTTGATCTTGTTGTTGACAGCCTCTACGCGCCCGTTGCTGATGCCGAGCTCGACTGCGGCGATGATGTCGTCGCGCCGGCGGCGCACCTTCTTCTCCACGGCGACGACCTTGGCGATCTTGCAGTAGGCGGCCCTGTGCATCCAGTCGTCGAGCAGCTCGGCGGCCTCGGAGCCGTCGGCTGCCCGGAAGACGGCCCGCAGGTCCTCCTTGAGCTCCCAGGCCCTGACCAGCCGCGAGCCGGCCCTCTTCTTGAGCGCCTCGAGCCTGGATTGGCAACACTTATTTGGACGGTTTCGACAGGATCAGCCCCGCCTTCCTGAACTCGACGGGGCTCATGTAGCCGAGCGTCGAGTGGATCCTGAAGTTGTTGTACCAGTGCACGTAGTCGGACAGCTTGGCCTGCAGGTCGCGGAGGCCGGAGAAGCTGTCCCTGTAGACCAGCTCCGCCTTGAGTATCTTGTTCGTCGACTCGTCGACCGCGTTGTCGTAGGGGCAGCCCTTGGCGGAGAGCGACCGCTCGATGCCGAACGTCTCAAGCATGAGGTCGATCTCGGCGTTGTCGAACTCGCTGCCGCGGTCGGTGTGGAAGACCTCGATGTCCGAGATCGGGAACTCCAGGGTCGCGAAGGCTGCCTTGACGAGCTTCGCCCCCTTGCTGCTTCCCGCCGAGCAGCCGACGATCTCCCTGTTGTAGAGGTCGACGAGCAGGCAGACGTAGCACCAGGAGCCGCCGGCGCGCACGTAGGTGAGGTCGCTGCAGACGTGCGTGCGCGGAGCGTACCCGTCGAAGGACCGGTCGAGCACGTTCGGCAGCTCCGCCTCGTTCGGCTTGCCCGGGTGCGCCTTGAAGCGCTTCCTCCCGTACGCGCTCGAGAGGCCGTTCTCCCTCATGATGCGGGATATCCGCCTGCGGCTCGCGACGACGCCGCGCCGCTCGAGCGACGCCTTGACCTTCCTCGCGCCGTACCTGCCCTTGCTCTCCGCATGGACGGCGAGAACGTCGGGCTCGACGGGGTCCGGCGCGGGCGGGGGCTCCGGGCGCGAGCGGAGGTAGTAGTAGGTCGAGCGCGGCACGCCGAGGATCTCGCACTGCGCTGATACCGGGTAGCGGTCGGCGTTAGCCGCTATCACCGTCACTTTCGTGCGAATATCAGCGCCGCTTGTTTTAGGACGTCGACCTCCATGCGGAGCCTCTTGTTCTCGCGCTCCAACTCGATGATCCTGTTCTGCTCGGGCGTCCTGTTGTCGGCGGCGTGCGGCGAGCCGGTGGCGTTGATGGAGTTGATCCACCTTCGCAGCGTCGTGCTCCCGAGATCGTACTCGCGCATGATCTCGCTTGGCGGCTTCCCTGCGTTGTAGAGCGACACAATCTGCCTCTTGAACTCGTCGGTGAAATGCCTCGGGTGCTTTGGATCGGCCATCCGAGCCTCCTTCCGTAGGCCCTCGTGAAACTGTCCAACCTAGTGTAGCCAATCCAGCCTCGCCCTCTGGCCGTCGGTGAGGTCCTCGGGGTTCTTCACGAGCGCGTAGCGGCTGCCCTTGATGGAGGCCGCCTCCTCCTCGAGCGCCCTGACCTCCTCGGGCGGCAGCTCGCC
>NZ_JAJNOQ010000020.1:0-3707 GCF_021044775.1 Paraeggerthella hominis | reverse complement strand
CGGCGACTGCCAGCCCCAGCTCCCGGGTCGCCCGGCGAAGGCGAGGAAGAAGGGCGTGAAGGGAGCGAAGAGCGTTGCCGCCTAGGCTAGCCCCTTGTCACACAAACTACCGAAGCCTCAAATTTCAAATTTGTGGCGGACTGGCTAGTTGAACAGAGAAATACAAACGGAAAATGGGATATGGGTAAAATAGTAAATGATAAAGTCTATTTCCCTCTTTCAGATGATTGGCGGAGACAAGAAACCCGAGAAGCAGATTGTACAGAGCGTGTGGATGCTCTGTTAAAAGATTTATTAGAATGGTAGTTTTGAACAATGCTGTAAAGAAGTTAGTCTTGCGAAAAGATTGAAGCAAAAATATTTGAAGTTTCTGTTATGACTTTAAGTAGAGGAAGAATAGTATTACGTATAAAGGAGACTTAAATGGTTGATTTGGACGCTGAAATATATAGTCTTTTGAATAAACAGATAAGGATAAATGAGCTCCGTTATTTGTCATCTGGTGATGATAGTGATACCTTTTTATGCAATGAACAATATGTTGTGAAAGTTCCAAAACGAGATTCTGCTAGAAATGCTCAAAAAAGAGAGTTTGAATTGTATAGGTTTTTAGAAGGTTGCAACTTATCGTATCAGACTCCTGCGGTAGTGTATCAAAGTGACCGAGCAAATATTATGACATATCTTAAAGGAGAGCATATTACTTACGAGCAGTATCATAAGTTGAGAGAAAAAGAAAAAGATGCTCTTGCATTCGACGAAGCAACATTTTTAAAAGAGTTACATTCCATAGAGATTGATTGTTCTGCTAAATTCTTTTTAGATGCTCGGGAAGATAAGGAAACTAAATATTTGCAAGATAAAAAATCACTTATCAGCATCCTTGAAAAGGAACAGTTATTGACGGCTGATATTCTTGATCACATCGAGTTAATATTTTCAAACATATTGAACAATACCATTTTGTTTAAATACACTCCGTGCTTGGTACATAATGATTTTAGTGCCAGTAACATGATTTTTAATAATAACAGATTGTTTGGAGTTATTGATTTTGGCGATTTTATAGTTAGTGATCCGGATAATGACTTTTTATGTTTATTGGATTGTAGCACGGATGACTTTGGAAAAGATTTTGGCAGGAGAGTATTGCGGTACTATCAGCACAAAAATCCAGAGGTAGCAGAAAGAAAAGCCGAGCTAAATGATGCGTATTGGGCTATAGACCAAATTATTTATGGTTATGAACGAAGTGATAGGAATATGTTGACCAAGGGTATTTCCGAATTGCTACGGACACAAGCAAAAAGCTTTATTTTTTAGCAGGAAGAAATGTTATGTTATTATTTAGTAAAAGAGGTGACCGTTTTGTCAGAAGTAAAGCAAATTTCATTTCGTCCAATGAAAAACGATGATTTGGTTCTTATGTTGAAATGGCTGACAGATGAGCGTGTACTTGAATTTTATGACGGTAGAGATAAGAAATACACGCTGCAAACAATTTGTGAGCATTATACTGAACAATGGTCAGACGAACTTTATCGAGTCATCATTGAATATAATCAGATTCCTATAGGTTATGCGCAAATATATAGAGTTCAGGGCGAGCTTTTCGACGAATATAATTATCGTAAGACTGATGAAAAGATATATGCAATGGATCAGTTCATTGGTGAGCCAGAATATTGGAACATGGGAATCGGTACAGAATACTGCAAAGTCGTATGCCAATATTTACGCGAGGAAATGTGTGCCGATGGGGTAATTCTTGACCCACGAAAAAATAATCCACGGGCTATACGAGCATATCTGAAGGCAGGATTTAAAATTATTAAAGAACTTCCTGAACATGAGTTTCACGAAGGAAAGAAGGAAGACTGTGTTTTGATGGAATGGAAAGCGCAAGGTTAATGGCTCCCAGATTCCCAAATGTAGATACTCCCCCCAAAAACACCTATGTCCTATATTATATAAAATAGGCTCTTCGGTGGTTTCTGTGGGAGAGATTCCGGCATAGGCCCAGCTCAGCGGGCGAAAACAACGATCTGGAACTGAAACGGCCCCGGGAGGGGCCGTTTCCGCGTCATCCGCCTATGATTGCTAAGCCAAATTCAGACAACCGAAGAGGTGTGACGCATGAAGAGTCTACTACTTCTCGGTACCGTCAAGAATCTTGCGCACTTTTCCGACAGCCTCATAAGCCCGCCGTCCGGTGCGGCTACCCCTCCAGCAGAGTCACGTCCAGATAGCGCCTCGAGCCCCACTCGCTCTCGGCCACGTACTTGAGCCTCGCGGTCACGAGCATGAGGGCGCTCTTCCCGTCGGGGAACGTCCCGACCACGCGCGTGCGCCTGCGGATCTCGCGGTTCAGGCGCTCGATGGCGTTGTTGGTGCGTATGCGCCGCCAGTGCTCGCGCGGGAAGCGCGTGTACGTCAGGGTCTCGGCGTATCCGTCGCGGACGACCTTCGCGGCCTCCTTCAGCCTCATTGAGTCGAGCTCGTCGGCCACCTCGAGGGCCTTGGCCTCGGAGGCCTCGCGCGACTCCATGGCGTGTATGGCCTTGAGCATCGCGGCCGCCTTGGGCCTCTTGGACTTGGGCACCTTCGCCAGCGCGTTGCGGTAGAAATGGACCGTGCAGCGCTGGTAGGCGGCGTTCGGGAAGACCTCGGCGATCGAGCCGACCATGCCGGCGGCCTTGTCGCCGGTGAACATCCTGACCCCGCGCAGCCCGCGCGACTTCAGCCACGAGAGGAACTCCCGCCAGCACTCGGCCGACTCGGTGAAGCCCTCGGCGGCGCCTATCACCTCGCGGTAGCCGTCGTCGTTGACGCCTATCGCCACCATCACCGCCACGTTCTCGTAGCTCCCGCCCCAGCTGCGCTTCAGGTAGATGCCGTCGACGTAGACGTAGGGGTAGGCGCGAACGAGCGGGCGGTTTCGCCACTCCTCGACCGCGGCGAACGCCTTCTCGTTCAGGTTCGAGACGGTCGCCGCCGACACGCTCGACCCCCACAGGATCTCGGAGACGTCCTCGATCCTGCGCGTCGAGACGCCGGCCAGGTACATCTCGATCATCGCCTCCTCGACGCTGGTCTCGCGGCGCCGGTAGCGCTCGATGATCGCCGTGGTGAACCTCATCCCCTTGAGCTTGGGCATGCGCAGCGTGACCTCGCCGGACGTCGTTGCCAGGCTCCTGTCGTAGTGGCCGGCCCGATAGGCCTCGCGCCCCGCGGCGCGCTCGTAGCGCTCCGCGCCGACGAGGTCGCCCGCCTCCTCATCCAGAAGGCCGTTCAGGGTGTCCTCGACCGTCTTTCTCACCAGCTCGCGCAGATCGGACTTCAGGCTCTCCTCGTTCAGTGTTACGATTGGCTCGGGCATGGCTCTCCTCCAATATGCTTCTTGTCTCGACAACTCGAATCATACCGGGGCGGGCCGTGCCCTCCTTCCTATCTGGACGCTATCCTGCTGTCAAAGTGCGCAAAAAATTGTACGTTACCTACTTCTCGCCCTCGGTCTGGCCCGCACGGTCGTCCTGGGCGCGCGCATCGAGGCCGAGCGCATCGTCGTGAGCGTCCGGCCCTACAAGTGCGAGCAGCGCCGCTGCCCCGTATGCGGCAGGGCCTGCGACTTCTACGACATGGCGAACCGCGGGGCCCCCAGGCTGTGGAGGGCGATGGACCTGGCGCGCTCGGCCTGCTACCTGGAG
>NZ_JAJNOQ010000019.1:0-5116 GCF_021044775.1 Paraeggerthella hominis | reverse complement strand
ACGCCGAGCGCCCTGCGCGAGCGCGACGTCCTATCCTCCCACAGCCTTGCGCTGCAGTACTTTCGGCGATGGCGGTCTTAACTTCCGGGTTCGGAATGGGACCGGGTGATCCCCGCCTCCAAGGTCGCGCTCGCGCAGGGCGCTTAGGCTCCGCGCGGCTTCTATGCCGCAGGGCGCGCCCTCCGCGCCACCCTGGCGGTTGCACAGCGTTCGGTCGTGACGGACCGCGAACAAGCTCCAATGTGTAAAGACGAAGAGCTCGGGCTATTAGTACCGCTCGGCTGAGGCGATCGCTCGCCTTGCACCTGCGGCCTATCGACCAGGTGTTCTGCCTGGGCCCTTACCGAAAAGAGGACTCATCTTGGAGACGGCTTCCCACTTAGATGCTTTCAGCGGTTATCCGTGCCGGACGTAGCTAGGCAGCCGTGCCGTTGGTCGACAACTGCTGCACCAGAGGTCCGTCCACCCCGGTCCTCTCGTACTAGGGGCAGACCTCCTCAATCCTCTTGCGCCTGCGGAGGATAGGGACCGAACTGTCTCACGACGTTCTGAACCCAGCTCGCGTACCGCTTTAAATGGCGAACAGCCATACCCTTGGGACCGACTTCAGCCCCAGGATGCGATGAGCCGACATCGAGGTGCCAAACCTTGCCGTCGATGTGGACTCTTGGGCAAGATCAGCCTGTTATCCCCGGAGTACCTTTTATCCGTTGAGCGACGGCCATTCCACTCTGGGCCGCCGGATCACTAGAACCGAGTTTCCTCCCTGCTCGACCTGTACGTCTCGCAGTCAAGCCCGCTTGCACTCTTGCGCTCTGCAGACGATTGCCAACCGTCCTGAGCGGACCTTTGCGCGCCTCCGTTACTCTTTAGGAGGCGACCGCCCCAGTCAAACTACCCGCCTGACACGGTCCCTGCGCCGGATCACGGCCGCAGGTTAGATCGCCGACGCGACGAGGGCAGTATTCCAAGGCCGGCTCCACGGGAACTGGCGTCCCCGCTTCGAAGCCTCCTGCCTATCCTCTACGCGCCGAGCCAACGATCAATGTCAAGCTGCAGTAAAGGTTCACGGGGTCTTTCCGTCCTTCCGCAGGTAATTCGCATCTTCACGAATAATACAATTTCACCGGGTCCATGGTTGAGACAGCGCCCAAATCGTTACGCCATTCGTGCAGGTCGGAACTTACCCGACAAGGAATTTCGCTACCTTAGGACCGTTATAGTTACGGCCGCCGTTTACTGGGGCTTGGCTTCAGGGCTTCGCCTTGCGGCTGACCCATCCGCGTAACCTTCCAGCACCGGGCAGGCGTCAGACCCTATACGTCGCCTTGCGGCTTTGCAGAGTCCTGTGTTTTTGATAAACAGTCGCTTGGGCCGTTTCGCTGCGACCCCCGGCCGCTCCGGACGCGAGGTCCTTCACCGCCAGGGGCACTCCTTCTCCCGAAGTTACGGAGTCAGTATGCCGAGTTCCTTAACCATGGTTCTCCCGATCGCCTCGGTATGCTCTACCCGCCCACCTGTGTCGGTTTTGGTACGGGCGCCGATGTCCCTTCCTAGAGGTTTTTCTCGGAAGCATGGGCTCGCCGACTTCGCCAGGAGGCTTCGTCTCGCGTCTCGGGATGCGTGCGCGGCTGGTTTCCATGCCGCGCTCCCTACGCGCTTTCACGGGGACGTCCAGAACCCCGCTCGGCTACCCTTCTCCGTCGCCCCATCGGTGATGACGGTCCATCGGCGGTACAGGAATGTCCGCCTGTTGTGCATCGGCTACGCCTTCCGGCCTCGCCTTAGCTCCCGACTGACCCTGGGAGGATTAGCCTTGCCCAGGAACCCTTAGGCTTACGGCGGCGGCGTTTCTCGCGCCGCTCTCGTTACTCATGCCAGCATTCTCACTTCCACGCGGTCCACCGCAGGTCGCCCTGCGGCTTCGCCCCCCGTGGAAAGCTCCCCTACCACTAATGAAATTAGTCCGCTGCTTCGGTACCATGCTTAGCCCCGTGAATTGTCGGCGCATGTCCACTTGACCAGTGAGCTGTTACGCACTCTTTAAATGCATGGCTGCTTCTAAGCCAACATCCTGGTTGTCTAGGCAAACGCACATCCTTTGCCACTCAGCATGGATTTGGGGACCTTAGCAGGCGGTCTGGGCTGTTTCCCTCTCGAACACACAGCTTAGCCCACATGTTCTGACTCCCGGACTCTGAAATGGCGGCATTCGGAGTTTGGTTCCTGTCGGTAGGCGGTGAAGCCCCCTCGAGGATCCAGTGCTCTACCGCCGCCATTGAACGTCCGAGGCTAGCCCTAAAGCTATTTCGGGGAGAACGAGATATCTCCGGGTTTGATTGGCCTTTCACCCCTATCCACGGGTCATCCCCTCCGTTTTCAACCGAAGTGGGTTCGGCCCTCCACGGGGTCTTACCCCCGCTTCAGCCTGCCCATGGATAGCTCACCCGGCTTCGCGTCTGCAGCATGCGACTAAAACGCCATCTTAAAGGCTCGCTTTCACTGCGGCTCGCTTAAAAGCTTAACCTCGCCGCATACCGCAACTCGCTGGCTCATTCTACAAAAGGCACGCCGTCACAGCGCGAAGGCTGCTCCGACTGCTTGTAGGCGCACGGTTTCAGGTACTGTTTCACTCCCCTCTCGGGGTGCTTTTCACCTTTCCCTCACGGTACTGGTTCGCTATCGGTCACAGGAGAGTGTTTAGCCTTGGAGGGTGGTCCCCCCTGATTCGCACCGGGTTTCACGTGCCCGGCGCTACTCGGGTGCCGCGCTCGGAGGGGGCGGGGCTTCGCGTACGGGGCTCTCACCCTGTTCCGCCGGCCTTCCCAGGCCGTTCCGCTGCCGCGCCCCTTTGTCACTCCGCCCATGGTCTGAGGCCCATGGGATGCTCGGTCCCGCAACCCCTCATGCAGCAACGCCCTCAAGCTATACGCGTGCATGGGTTTGGGCTCGCGCGGTTTCGCTCGCCGCTACTCCCGCGATCTCGGTTGATTTCTCTTCCTCCGGGTACTTAGATGTTTCAGTTCCCCGGGTTGCCTTCCGCCGCCCTATTTCGTTCAGGCGGGGATAGCAGGGCATGACCCCTGCTGGGTTCCCCCATTCGGAGACCTGCGGATCAAAGGGTGTTTGCCCCTCCCCGCAGCTTATCGCAGCTTGCCGCGTCCTTCGTCGACTTCCTGTGCCAAGGCATCCGCCGTGCGCCCTTAGTATCTTCGTCTCTTCGGATCTCGTTCAGTATGGTTGTTGGGTATCCATATCGATGTATTCGCGATCGTGATAGATGCTCCATTACTTTGACAGATCACTCGATTGGATCGGTGATATGCATGTGATGAAGATCTTCTTTGTCACTTTAAACGCTATGCAACTGTCAAGGTGCGCGGGAAGGCGCTCGCCTTCCCGAGGCTTCGAGAGCCTCGGAAGCCGGATGCTGAGAGAGCGGGGCGCGAGGGGCCTTCGCGACGGGCCCGCGGACGGGTCAATCTGTTCTGTTTCTTTTCCATCCAGGCGAGGGAGCTTCGCTCGACCTCGTCGGACACCTGAGTGTCTCCCTAGAAAGGAGGTGATCCAGCCGCACCTTCCGGTACGGCTACCTTGTTACGACTTCACCCCCCTTACCCTCCACACCTTCGACGCCTCCGCCCCTTTCGGGTTCGGCCGGCGGCTTCGGGTGCAGACGACTCGGGTGGTGTGACGGGCGGTGTGTACAAGGCCCGGGAACGTATTCACCGCGGCATGCTGATCCGCGATTACTAGCAACTCCGACTTCACGGAGGCGGGTTGCAGCCTCCGATCCGAACTGGGGCCGGCTTTGAGGGATTCGCTTCCTGTCGCCAGGTCGCAGCCCGTTGTACCGGCCATTGTAGCACGTGTGCAGCCCAGGGCATAAAGGGCATGATGACTTGACGTCGTCCCCACCTTCCTCCGGCTTGACGCCGGCAGTCCCGTATGAGTCCCCAACTCAATGCTGGCAACATACGGCAGGGGTTGCGCTCGTTGCGGGACTTAACCCAACATCTCACGACACGAGCTGACGACAGCCATGCACCACCTGCGCGAGCTCCTCTCGGCCACCGGGTCTCCCCGGCTTCACTCGCATGTCAAGCCCTGGTAAGGTTCTTCGCGTTGCTTCGAATTAAGCCACATGCTCCGCTGCTTGTGCGGGCCCCCGTCAATTCCTTTGAGTTTTAGCCTTGCGGCCGTACTCCCCAGGCGGGACGCTTAATGCGTTGGCTTCGGCACGGAGAGGCGATCCTCCCCACACCTAGCGTCCATCGTTTACGGCTAGGACTACCAGGGTATCTAATCCTGTTCGCTCCCCTAGCTTTCGCACCTCAGCGTCAGTGTCGGCCCAGCAGGCTGCCTTCGCCATCGGTGTTCTTCCCGATATCTGCGCATTCCACCGCTACACCGGGAATTCCGCCTGCCTCTACCGAACTCGAGCGCGCCAGTTCGGAACCCGGCTCGAGGTTGAGCCCCGAGGTTAGAGGTTCCGCTTGGCGCGCCGCCTACGCGCGCTTTACGCCCAATGAATCCGGATAACGCTCGCCCCCTACGTATTACCGCGGCTGCTGGCACGTAGTTAGCCGGGGCTTCTTCTGCAGGTACCGTCGTCGGTCTTCCCTGCTGAAAGCGGTTTACAACCCGAAGGCCGTCATCCCGCACGCGGCGTTGCTGCGTCAGGGTTGCCCCCATTGCGCAAAATTCCCCACTGCTGCCTCCCGTAGGAGTCTGGGCCGTATCTCAGTCCCAATGTGGCCGGTCGGTCTCTCAACCCGGCTACCCGTCGAAAGCACGGTGGGCCGCTACCCCGCCGTCTACCTGATGGGCCGCGACCCCATCCCTTGCCGCGCCAGGCTTTCCCGGCCCCTCCATGCGGAGGGGCCGGAGCATCCGGTATTAGCCTCGGTTTCCCGAGGTTGTCCCGGAGCAAGGGGCAGGTTGGTCACGTGTTACTCACCCGTTCGCCACTGTATGCCCACCCGAAGGTGGCTTAACCGTTCGACTTGCATGTGTTAGGCACGCCGCCAGCGTTCATCCTGAGCCAGGATCAAACTCTCCGTTTAAAAGAGTGCGGCATCGCTGCCGCGTTCGATCTTGGTTTCCCGCCGCCCGC
>NZ_JAJNOQ010000018.1:0-9199 GCF_021044775.1 Paraeggerthella hominis | reverse complement strand
CCTGCACTGCTCCACGGCGGACGTCTACCGCGAGGGCGAGTGCCTCGACTACTTCCCGAACCGCGTCGCCGACCCGACCCTGGTCCGTCCGGAGATGTGGAACGACTAGTCGCTTAACCCGTTGCTGGAAGGTCCGGTACGAAACCGGGTCTTCCAGCCCTTCCAGAGCCCCCGGCCCCCAAGGGCTTCGTTCCGCCTATGCGACGGCGCTCCTTGTTCGAAGATCCCAGGGAGCCGGTCGGCTTTCCCCTTTATCATCACATTCATGCCAAAGCGGCGCCGCAGCGTCCGCGTGCCTCGTCGTACCCCGAACCTTTCCATACCCGCAACCGGGCAACCGCACTGAAGGACTCGGGCGACACGACGCCGCCCCCAAGGAGGGATACATGAACCAGCAAGCGAAATACAAGCTTATCGGCTTCATCATGATGTTCGCTTCATCATCGCTGATGGGCGGCATTGGAGCCTTCACCCGCTTCATCGACGCGCCCGGCGACTTCGTGTCGTTCTGGCGCAACTTCGCAGGCCTCATCGCCCTGTCGATCATCTTCTGCTTCATCGGAGGAAGCTGGAAGAAGCTCAAGGAAACCCGGTTCTCCGGCATGATGCTGCTCTCCGGCGTGTTCTTGGGCCTGCTGTCCGGCCTGTACTGCCTCTCCACGCAGTACACCACGTTGGCCAACGCATCGTTTCTTATCTACACCGGCCCCATCTACTCGACCATCCTCGCGGCGATATTCCTGAAGGAGAAGCTCAACATCAAGGGCATCCTCTGCATCGTCGCCGTAGTCATCGGCATGCTGTTCATCGTGGGTATCGTGACGCCCGAGGGCCTGACGCTCGACCTCGATCCCAAGTACACCTTCGGCAACGCCATCGCCTTCGCTTCCGGCGTGGCCTACGGCCTGTACCTGTTCTTCTCGCGCTACCGTGAGGACTGCGATTCCAACGTCCGCTCCTGGTGGAACTTCCTGTTCGGCTCGCTGTCCATCGTCGTGCTGCTCATCTGGCACCACTTCTTCCTGCAGCCGCTGTCCTACACCGAGAAGATCAACGGCGTGACGCAGTTCGATGCGAACGGCCAGATCATCACCCATGCCTGGAACATGTTCACGATGCCCGGCTCGTCTTGGGTCGTGCTCATCGCCGCAGCGCTCATCACCGGCTTCGGCGCGTTCTACCTGCTGACCCATGCTACCAAGCGCCTGAAGGCCGGCGAGCTGGCCGCCATCTCCTACCAAGAGACCATCATGGCATCGCTTTTGGGCCTGTTCATGTTCGGCGAGACGATGACCGCCTTCCAGATCATCGGCGGCGCGCTCATCATCATCGGCGGCGTGGCTCAGATCTTCTTCTCGACATCGGCAGCAAGCAAGCAGGGCGAAAAGATGGAGAAAGAAGAGGAGATACGCGAGAACCTTGAAGCGCGGCTAGATGAAGAGCAAGCAAAAGAAGCCTTGAGCTAGCCGATCCTCACGCAACAAGAAAGGAGCGTGCACCTATGAAGATCACGAGCAACCTGACTCACATCGCCACCGAGATGGAGTTCGAGGCGCCGCTGAACGAAGAGGAGCTGCGCGCCGCGTTCGAGGGCAACGGCTTCCAGGGATTCGCCGCCGAGCTCGACATCGCCGAGCGCACCGAGGACCACGTGCAGATGATGTCGCTTGCCGACCTGCTCGGGTTCGCGAAGGCCTCCGGCCTGTCCGCGGTGACCTACGACGTGACGTACTTCCCGCATGCCGACGCCGCCGAGGTGGACTACCAGCTGAAAGAACTGGCCCACGACCTGGAGATCAGCGCCGAGGTCATCCGCGACCTGTGCGCCGACGAGATCCAAGAGTACCTGGCGCTCGACGCCAAGCGCGACGCGAGTCTGCCCGTCCACAGCATCGTGGAAGCGTACACGGGCGGCACGGCGTTCGCCTGGTACGGCATGCGCGACTACCCGCGCCTGAAGAGGGTCATCCTGGCCAAGCTGGCCCAGGGCGGCCAGCAGGCCAAACGATCCTTTATCTTCCGCGCCAGCAAAGCGCAAGTCGACTTGCTGGAAAACCGATAGGAGGCGCACCGTGAAAGCAACGGTTTACATGGAGGAGATGGACGCGTTCACGTACCGCGAGAAGCTGCGTAACGATGCGGTGGTGTTCGTGCCCGTAGGCGCCCTCGAGCAACATGGGTCGCACATGGCCATGTGCGTGGACGCCGCCCTCACCAAAGCCATGGCGGGAGCCACGGCCGAAGCCCTGACCGCCTACACCGAAGGCGCGATCGAGGGGATGGTGGCCGCGCCGATCAACTACGGCTACCGCTCCCAGCAGCGCTCCGGCGGCGGCTTCCACCTGTCGGGCACGACCAGCCTGCGCGGAACGACCCTCATCGCGCTCTCCCGCGACATCGTGTTCAGCATCATCCGACAGGGAGCACGCAAGATCGTACTGATGAACGGCCATTACGAGAACTTCCAGTTCATCTTCGAAGGAGCCCAGCTGGCCCTCGAGGATGCGCGCAAAGACGGTATCGACGACGCGAAGATCCAGCTGCTCTCGTACTGGGACTTCGTGGACGACCAGACCATCGCCGAGCTTTATCCCGAAGGCTTCACCGGATGGGACCTCGAGCACGCCGGCGTCATGGAAACCTCGCTCATGCTCCTGTTCTACCCCGACCTGGTCGATATGAGCAAGATCAACGATCCGCTGTACGACGGACTGCCCGCCACGCTTCCCAACTACGACGTGCTGCCCATCATCGCCGATTACACGCCGCCTTCGGGCTGCCTGTCGTCCCCCGCAGCATCGTCGCGCGAAAAGGGCATCATCTTGCGCGACGTGGCCGTACGCAACATGGTAGGCGCCATCAAGCGAGAATTCGCCTAAGCGCAGGGAGCGGCCCTCATCCGAAACCGGCAACATCCACGGCCTTCCGGCGCCAACCGCCAGGAAGGCCGTGCGCGTAAAAGGAGCATCATGACCGCATCGTACACCATGCTTCACGTCTTCGCTCCCAACGAAGCCGTTCACTTCCTGGGAGACTATCACGAAATCCTAGAGGGGGATTGCCATGCATACGCACGCAGTTGAGAAGAAAGTCCCGTTCAAAGTAGCGCTCTCGTCGTTCCTCGGCAACTTCATCGAGTGGTTCGATTACGCAACCTACACGTACTTCGCTATAACCATCGGCATCGTGTTCTTCCCTGAATCGGCAGTGAACTCAACGCTGCTCGCGTTCGCGGTGTTCGCGATCTCGTTCGTCTTCCGTCCGCTGGGCGCCGCGTTCTGGGGCAGCATGGGAGACAAGAAGGGCCGCAAGTGGTCTTTGTCCATGTCCATCTTCCTTATGACGGGCGCAGCGTTTCTCATCGGCTGCCTGCCCTCGTACGAGACCATCGGGCTTCTGTCGCCCATCCTGCTCATCTGCCTGCGAAGCGTGCAGGGGTTCTCGGCCGCAGGCGAGTATTCGGGCGCTGCCGTATTTCTGGCCGAGTACTCCCCGGCCAACCACCGCGGCAAGTACTGCTCGCTCGTACCCGCTTCGACCGCAGCCGGCCTGTTGGCCGGTTCGACCGCCGCGCTGATCATCAAACTGCTGCTGCCCGAAGCCGCCGTTATCGAATGGGGCTGGCGCATACCGTTTCTGCTGGCAGGCCCGCTGGGCTTGATCGCGCACTACATCCGCACCAAGCTTGAGGATTCCCCGACGTTCGAGCAGATGACCTCCGACACCAAGCGCGTCAAAGAAGCCCCCAACCCCACCCGCCTCGTGTTCAAGAAATACCGCAAGCGCCTGCTTGCCAGCATCGCGGCAACCATGGTGAACTCGGTTGGGTTCTACCTGGTGCTCACGTACCTGCCCACGTACTTGACCAGTTACGCGGGCATGGAAGCGGCACCCGCCCAGTTCGCAACCGACGTTGCGCTCGTCGCCTACATCCTCATCGTGCTGGGCGCAGGCAAGGTATCGGATATCGTCGGGCGCAAGAAGATGCTCCTGGGCGCCTGCGTCGCCTTCATCGTGCTGAGCATACCGGCTTTCACCATGCTGAACACAGCTTCGCTTCCCATCGTTATCGCAGCTGAGCTGATTCTGTGCATCACGCTGTCCATCAACGATTCGAACATCGCCTGCTACCAAGCCGAAATGTTTCCCACCGAAGTGCGCTACACCGGCGCCGCCCTGGGATCCAACATCGCCTACGTGGTGTTCGGGGGAACCGCGTCGATGGTCGCGACCGCGCTTATCGACGCAACGGGCAACGGTATGGCTCCGGCGTACTACATGATGGGAATTTGCCTGATCGCCGGCATCATCCTTCTGTTCACCGCGCATGAGTACAAGGGCGTTCCGCTGAACGACATCGAATAGCATTCGCAAGTTCGCTCGCTTCACGGCAGATTCCTGCGAAGGCAAGCGCTCGACTGCAAACCGAGCGGGCCCCGCAAGATACGCCGCTATTCGCCAAAAGGACCGACTGCATCGCAGTTCAACGATGCGGTCGGTCCTTTCTCTTCGCAAGCGCAGCCCCGCTTTCGCCGTCAGGCGAGCGACCGCCCTTTGCGCATACCGCTCCAGCGCAACCGAAAAGAACGTCCGCCGAATCCCCCTGCCATGCGCTCCTTCTCCGCTATACTGGTCTTTGTCAGCAAATCACGCGGGCCAGCCCGCGATCAGGCCGCATCGACCGCACACCGCCAAGGAGAGTTCATGAGGAAGCGCGACGACCTCGTACGTACCGACGACTGCGCCGCCGATCAGGCGATAGCCCCCAATAAAAGAAGAATCCCCCTTCCGCTCAAAGTGTTCGGCATCCTATCGATGGTCATGGGCGGCGCTTTGGCAGCCTTGCTTGCGCTGCTCGTGATCGGCACGGCGCTGCTCGTCCAAAACGGCGCGTTCGAAGGCGAGCTCTCGTCGGCAACACTCATCATCTTCATCGTGGACACCGTGCTCATGACCGTGCTCGCAGCCATGTTCGCCGTGTTCGGCATCCGCCTGCTGCTCAACAAGCGACGTCATGCCGCGGAAGTCGCGGACGTGATGATCGTCGTGCTGGTCGGAATCGTCCTTTGCAGCATCATGCTTGACGGCCTGAACCTTAGCTTGGCCGCCTACGGCGCAATAGCCGTGTTCCTTGTTGTCATGCAAAGCTACCTCGACCCCTCTTTGGCGCAAGAGCGCGAACTGCAGCGTAAACTGCGCGACATGGAAACGCGCGAGGCGGCCGAAGACGGCACGCTCGGCCGCGACGAAACGGGCAAGGGATTCATAGCCCTCAACTTCTTCAACTTGTTCTGGATATTCACGGTCTGCTGCGTGCTCGGGCTCATGCTCGAGACCGTCTACCATTTCGCCGTGGTGGAGCCGGGCCACTACCAAGACCGAGCCGGCATGCTCATCGGGCCCTTCTCCCCCATTTACGGATTCGGGGCGGTTCTCATGACCATAGCGCTCAATCGGTTCCACAACAAAAACGTGGTGCTCATCTTTTTGGTAAGCGCTGTTATCGGAGGCGCGTTCGAGTATCTGACCAGCTGGTTCATGCAGTTCGCTTTCGGTATCGTAGCCTGGGATTACTCGGGCACGTTCCTGTCCATCGACGGACGCACCAACGGCATGTTCATGGCCATGTGGGGAATCCTCGGCGTGATATGGATCAAGGCATGCCTGCCCTGGATGCTGAAGCTGGTGAACCTGATACCTTGGAACTGGCGCTACACCATCACCACGGTATGCGCGGTTCTCATGATCGCCGACGGGGCAATGACCCTGCTCGCGCTTGATTGCTGGTATCAGCGCATGGCGGGAACGGCCATTCAGGATTCCGCGGTGGTTCAATTCTTCGACGAGCATTTCGACAACCAGTACATGCAGGAACGCTTCCAAAGCATGTCGATCGATCCAGGCAACGCAACGCGCGCGAAATAGCAAAAGGGAACCGACCCGCAGCCAACCCGGTCAAGCCTGCGCAGAGCCGGTTGCAGCCGCGCGCACGGCGCGGACGGCCAAGCGCCCCAGAACCACGCCCGCCAGGCAGGCAACGACGCTTCCGCATGCGTACGCCGCCCCCGTGACGTACTTCCCGCGTTCGATAAGCGTCAGCGTCTCCAACGAGAACGTCGAAAACGTGGTGAAACCGCCGCATACGCCCGTCTTCAAGAACAGGACCGCATTGTCGGACATGCCGGGCCACACCGTAGCAGCCTCGAACACGGCCCCGATAACCACGGCGCCGACAAAGT
Source organism: Paraeggerthella hominis (assembly GCF_021044775.1). Lineage (NCBI taxonomy): Bacteria > Bacillati > Actinomycetota > Coriobacteriia > Eggerthellales > Eggerthellaceae > Paraeggerthella > Paraeggerthella hominis. The sequence continues at coordinate 2,960 of NZ_JAJNOQ010000018.1, read as the reverse complement.
TGATCAGAAACGTCATGAGCGGAAAATCGCCTTCGAGGGGAACAAGCCCCAGCAGATAGCGGCCCACGGCTCCCACGAACCCGCCAAGACCCACGCACAGCATCGCCATCATGTCCTGCTCTCCTCCTCTTCGGAACCTGCCCAGTATAGCGAAAGGCCCGTGCGTGCGCACCGGAAAACGCCTTATTATGCGCGCCCTTGCACCGAAAGACCGGCCGTAGCGAACACCGGGGCAGAACAGCAACAGGGCGCGAACCTCGCCCGTTCGATTGACAGCGAACGTTCGTTTACGTATTATAGCGTACAGATATTCTTACGAACATTTGATCGCGCGAACGGATGACCGCATGGATCTACTTGCGAAACTCGAAATCCTCGCCGATGCGGCGAAATACGATGTAGCCTGCACGTCCTCGGGCATAGATCGCGACGCCCAGAAGGGCAAACTTGGAAACACGCTGGCCGCCGGCTGCTGCCACAGCTTTGCCGCAGACGGGCGGTGCATCACGCTTTTGAAGGTGCTCATGACCAACGTTTGCGTGTACGACTGCGCCTACTGCGTGAACCGCGCATCCAACGAAGTTCCGCGCGCTGCGTTCAAGCCAAGAGAGTTGGCGGATCTCACCGTGTCGTTTTATCGACGCAACTATATTGAAGGCCTGTTTCTCAGCTCGGGAGTTATCCGCAATCCCGACCACACCACCGAGCTTATGATACGAACGCTCGAGATTCTGCGCGAGGAACACGGCTTTCGCGGCTACATCCACGCGAAAGCCGTGCCGGGGACATCGCCCGAGCTGATCGATCAACTCGGGCACCTTGCCGACCGCATGAGCGTGAACCTAGAACTTCCTTCACAGCAAAGCCTGCGGCTGCTCGCCCCTGAAAAGGACAAGCAGCGCATTCTCTCGCCCATGAAGCAGATACGGGACAACATAGCGGTCGACAAGGACACGCGCGCGCTCATGCGAAGGGAAACCACGTACATGACGCAGGTCAGCCCCAAGCGAAAGGAACGAGCCTTCGTACCCGCCGGCCAATCGACGCAGATGATCATAGGAGCTACGCCTGAAAGCGATTTTCAAATCCTGAACCTTTCGGCAGCCCTCTACCGTACGCTCTCGCTCAAGCGCGTGTTCTTCAGCGCCTACATGCCCGTGAACGACGATGCGCGTCTTCCGGGCGCCGATGCCGTCCAGCTCAATCGCGAGCACCGTCTCTACCAAGCCGATTGGCTCCTGCGGTTCTACCGCTTCGACGTGACGGAGATCATCGACGAGGCGCACCCTTTTCTCGATCCCGATTTGGACCCCAAGGCAAACTGGGCTATAAACAACCTCGATTTCTTCCCCGTAGAAGTGAACACCGCTCCCCTTGAGTCGCTGCTGCGCGTTCCGGGCATCGGCGTACGGGGAGCCAGGCTTATCATGCGCGCACGGCGCACGACATGCCTACGCGAATCCGAGTTGCGCAAATTGGGCATAGCCTACAAGCGGGCACGGTTTTTCATAACCTGCGGGGGCACCTACGCAGGGCGCGGAGCCGATTTTTCGCCCGAAGGACTTCGAGCGCAGCTGGCGGCGCCCATTAAGGGCGGCGCGCACGGCCGCCGGTCCGCCAAGACTACCCCCGGGCAACTAAGCTTGTTCGAAAAGGTCGAAACGCCCGAGAAGCTGCGTGCCGCTGGCAAAGACCCGCGCAAGCTCGACACCGGCGTTCCCCCGACAGCGGACGGCTCCTTTGGTTGGCAACGCGCGCTCGAACCGCGCACGACGGTTGCCGTATGAGTAATCCTCACAACAGCCGAAACACCGCCCGGCCGGTGCGCGAAGAGCCCTTGCAGGATGTTGCCTACGCATACGACGGCACGCCGGAAGGCCTGCTGACGGCGGTGTTCCAAGCCTACGCCAATCGCGAAGACCCGCAAGATATCGCCCCCGGCAACACATTGCAGCCACGCCTGGGGCAAACCGTCCGCACCATAGAAACCGACATGCAGCTTGCAATGCGGGTTCGCAAAGGCATCCAACGTACGTGCGGGCAGACGGCGTTCGAGGCTGTTCTGCACGCCGCGCTGTCAGACGACCCGAACACCGGAGCCATCGTGTACCGATTCGTGCGCTACGCCATGTCGCGCCGCCAACCGCACGACTGCGCCCGATGCCCGAAACGGCATAGCTGCGCCGGTATCCCCAACTGCACCGCAGCGTCGGCAAGAAGGTCGAGCGTGCTCGACGACCTTGCGAACCCAGCGGTCGGAGCGCTTCTCAAGCTGGACCGAGCGGTCATGAACGAGCGTCACCGCATGCTCCAGTTCCTGCGCTTCGAGCACCTGGAAAACGGTGGCTGGTTCGCGCGATGCAGCCCGAACGCTTCCGTGGTTCCCCTGGTCATGGACTGGTTCGCGGGCCGCTTCAACACGCAGCCCTTCGCGGTGCTCGACGAGCGGCACGCCCTGGCCGGCGTGTACGAGGGACGGGGCTGGCGGCTCGTGCGCACGGAGGGGGCCGACCTCCCCGCGCATGCGTCGGACGAGGAGCTCATGCAGGCGGCATGGAAGCGCTTCTACGACGCGACCGCCGTCGAGGCCCGCTACAACCCCGAGCTGCGCCGGCAGTTCATGCCCGAGCGCTTCTGGAAGGACCTGACCGAGATGCGCGAGGGCGCCCCGGGCGAGGGCCTGGCGCGCTGAGGGAGCCGAGGCGCGGCCGACCGGCGGACCCTCCCCCGCGAGCGGCGGACGGCCCCGCGCGGCTCTCGCGCGCCTCCCCCCCCCAAACGCAGAAAGGGCCCCGGGGCCTGTTACGGCTCCGGGGCCCCTCCCCGCGGCCCGCGCGGAATACGCCGAGCGCCCTGCGCGAGCGCGACGTCCTATCCTCCCACAGCCTTGCGCTGCAGTACTTTCGGCGATGGCGGTCTTAACTTCCGGGTTCGGAATGGGACCGGGTGATCCCCGCCTC
>NZ_JAJNOQ010000017.1:0-27503 GCF_021044775.1 Paraeggerthella hominis | reverse complement strand
GCCTAGTCCTCGGCCGAATCGCCGAAGAAGAGCCCTGCCGCCGGGGTTTGCGCGAGCATGCCCGAATCAAACGGCCCGATCCCGAAAAAGCAATTGACAAAACCATAGAAACACCCCCCAAACGTTTCGGGTTCTTGGCATCCCAGCAAAAGCGCCGCCCACACGGACGGCGCTTGAAACACGATGCAACCCATCACGCACGCAACCTAGCGCGCACGGCCCCAACCTGCAAGCTCCAAGCGCGTGCCGAAGCAGCAACGCCCGAGCCGTCGCACGCTCAAGCCCAAGCAAGTCTAGTCTTGCTTGACCACCAAAACGTCGCAACGCATGTTGCGAATCAGGAACGTGGACACGCTGCCCACGAACACGTACTTGATGTTGGACAGGCCGCGTTCTCCGCATATAACCAGATCGGGGTCTGCCGGCTCGATCAGCTGCTTCGCCAGCGTGTCGGTAATGCGTCCCGCGCGCACGGTCAAGTCGACCGACGGGATGTTCTCGTTCGCCTGGGCCTCTGCCAGCAAATCGGCCAAATCAGCCTCGATGCGCTTCTTGCCCTCAACGCACAGCGCTTCGAAGTCAACGCCCGAAGCCTCGTACGGAACCGAATCGATAACATGACCGAACATCAGATCGGCGTGGTTGTCCGCCGCGAGCGCTATTGCACGCTGGGCCACTGCCTCCTGCGTCGACGCCCCGTCGAGCGCCGCAAAAATACGCGTGTACCGCTGTGCCATGACCGCTCCTTCCCTACTGTTGCCGTGCCTTTATTGTAACCCAATTCCAACTCGGCGGCGAAACTACGAAGTTATCAGGAGGATGACACCTATGCACAGCAGCATGACGTACGTAAGCTTGAGAAACTTTTCCTGGCTGATTTTCTTTTGCAGCTTGTTGCCCAAGAAGGTGGCGAGCACGGCCAACGGGATGCACAGCACGATAATCTGCAACACGTCCCCGGTGAAATTCCCCTGTTGAAACGCAATGCCAGCATAGATGAGATTGAGGATCGTCCACGTAGCCGAAAGCGTGATGCGGAACTGCTGACGATCGCGCAGCTTCTGCACGGCGTAGATAACCAGCAGCGCACCGCCCGACACGAACATGCCCTGAATAAGCCCCGCAAGCGCCAGGATAATCCACAAGGCCCACTCCGGCATGAACTTCTGCTGGGGAACAATCAGGTTCTTCAGGCCGATCGCAATGACAACCACGCCGTATATCTTCAGCAGCACGTGAAGCGGCATAAGCGTGTCCAGCCAAATGCCCACGAACATGAACACCACCATAACGCCGATGATCTTGCCCAGTTCGCGCCAGTTCACGCTCTTCAGGTTCAAAACGGTCAGCAACCCGCACGCGAAAAAGCCCATGGCGTTGAGAATCGCCACGGTGGAGTGCAGCCCCAACAGCGTGGTGCCCACCGGCATCGCGAAGATATTGCCCGCGAATCCCGTAATAGCCTGAACGGTGTAGGCGAAGAAGAACGCCGCCAAGAAGAGCGCTTTTTCCATATATGCTACAATCAATCCTTATTCATAACGACCCAGCGTACCAGTGTAGCATCTACACGCCAAGGAATGGACGAGCATGGCGGGATTCACCATCACCATCGCGGGAGACTCGGCCCTTAACCTCGAGTTCGCAAAAACGATTTCGGCGGAAACCAGCGCCAAGATTCGCATGGCTGCGGAAAACCTTACGGCCGACCCCATCGCGGGCGTCACCGAGCTGGTGCCTACGTTTTGCTCGCTTATGGCGTACTACAACCCCTTGATCGTTACGTTCGATGAGCTTTCCGCGAAGCTGCGGGGCAAGCTGCGCGACGTGGAAGAAGCTGATTTGAGCGTGCGTAAGATCGTCCCCATCCCCGTGTGCTACGGAGGGGAATTCGGCCCCGACCTGGCAAATGTGGCAGAGCATGCAGGCATGTCCGAAGAAGAAGTCATCGCCATACACACCGGGCGCGACTACCTTATAGATATGCTGGGCTTTCTTCCTGGCTTCGCCTATTTGGGCGGCTTGGACGAACGCCTGCACACGCCGCGCCTAGCCGTTCCCCGTACGCGCATCGAGCCGGGCAGCGTGGGCATCGGCGGCGCTCAAACGGGCATTTACCCGCTGGCTTCGCCGGGCGGCTGGCAGATCATCGGCCGCACGCCGCTGCGTCCCTACGACCCCGACCGCGAGGATCCCATTCTGTACGCTGCGGGAGAATACCTGCGATTCGTGCCCATAACGCCCGAAGAGTACACCGCCATAGAGGCACGGCTCGCCGCCGGCACGTACTCGTACGGCATTTTCGTGGAAGGCGAGTAACATGGGTCTTGTCGTGAAAAAACCCGGCGTCATCACCACCGTTCAAGACAACGGCCGCTTCGGATACCAAGGCAGCGGGTTCGCCACGAACGGCGTCATGGATCGCCGAGCATACGCCATCGCCAACCTGCTTGTGGAAAACGACCCCGACGCCCCCGTGCTGGAGTTCGCGCTCGCAGGCCCCACGGTGCGCTTCACCACGAACTCAATCATAGCCATCACAGGCGGCGATTTCTCCCCCACGTTGGACAGCAAGCCGATTCCCATGTACGCGGCAATCACGGTGCGTCGCGGCTCCATACTGCGGTTCAAAGCACCCCGAACCGGCTGCTACGGCTACCTGGCCATTGCCGGAGGAAGCGTGCGCGTACCTGAGATCATGGGCAGCCGCTCGACCAATCTCAAGTGCGAGCTGGGCGGATGGCGCGGAGGCGCGCTGACTACCGGGGACTACCTGCCCTTCACCACGAAAAGCGTGGACTTCCTGCCGAACCTCGGGTCCCATCGCATCGACAACGATGACGAGTTCTACCAGTTCGATCAAGACGAAATCGTGGTACGCGTGGTGCCCGGACCGCAAGAGGATATGTTTGCCGACGAAGGAATCGAAACCTTTTACAGCCAGCCGTTCACCACCACGACGAAATGTGACCGCATGGGCTACCGCCTGGACGGTCCCGTTATCAAGACGAAGCACGGCTCGGACATCGTGTCCGACGGCATCGCCCTTGGCGCCGTGCAGGTTCCGTCGCACGGCAGGCCCATCATCATGTTGGCCGACCGGCAGACCACCGGCGGATACGCCAAAATAGGCACGGTGGCCACGGTGGACATACCCCGGCTCGTGCAGCGACCCCCGGGACGCAAAATCCGCTTCGAGCCCATCTCCGTCCAGGAAGCGCAGCGCTTGCTGCGCGACGAAGCCCACCTGTTCGAAGCGCTGGCACTCAAGGTGCGCCGACCAAGCGCCGACGGCATATCGCCCCGTCGAACGGCGCGGAGGCTTACCCCCATCTTGGAAGAGCAAGCGCGCAAATCGCAGGCCGACACCTTGTGGATCGACCGCGCCGATCGCGCTGAACGCGTCGGAAACCGCAACGTTTTAGGAACCGTACGCACGTCGAACGACGAGAAGATCGCAACACCGGAAACCACCGCCCACCGCACGACGGTATGAGCGAACGAGAGATACGAGGAGACGTCATGAACACGAAAGCCATCGAAGAGCTGATCGCCATTATGGACAAGGCCGAGCTCACGGCCCTGCGCGTTGACGACGGCGACCTGAAGATCGAGCTCGAGCGCAACCACGGGCCGCTCTCGTCCACCGCTTTGCCGCTCATGGCCGATCGCGTCAGCGCCCTGTTGGCCGGAAAAACCGAAAGCCACGAAGCCGCAGCCGTGGATGCCAGCGACGACGATCATTCCATCCTGGTGCGCAGCCCCATGGTGGGCATGTTCTACCTTGCCCCCAGCCCGGACGAGGATCCGTTCGTGAAGGTGGGCCAGGAAGTGCTGTCCGGCCAAACGCTGGCCATCGTCGAGGCCATGAAGATGATGAACGAGATCACCACGCCCGCACCCGGCATCGTGATGGAAGTGCTTGCCGCAAACGGCTCCCAAGTTGAATACGATCAGCCGCTGTTCCGCATCGCCACCGGCGACCACGCCTAAGGCGGCCCGCTCATGTTCGAGAAGATCCTCATCGCCAACCGCGGCGAGATCGCGGTTCGCATCATCCGCGCATGCCGTGCCATGGGCATCAAGACAGTGGCCGTGTACTCCACCGCCGACAAGCACTCGCTTCACGTGTACCTTGCCGACGAGAGCGTGTGCATCGGCCCGCCGGCCGCGCGCGACTCTTACCTGAACATCGCGGCCATCCTGTCGGCGGCGAAAGGCACGGGCGCGCAAGCCATCCACCCGGGCTACGGATTCCTGTCCGAAAACTCCACGTTCGCCAAGCTCTGCCGCGAAAACGACATCGTGTTCATAGGCCCGGCCCCCGAGGTCATCGACCGCATGGGCAATAAAAGCCAAGCGCGCAAGACCATGATGGAAGCGGGCGTCCCGGTGGTCCCCGGAACGAAGGAACCGGTGCACCACCCGGAAGAAGCCCTGGTCATAGCCCGCGAAATTGGCTGGCCCATCATGATCAAGGCATCGTCGGGCGGCGGCGGGAAGGGCATGCGCGTCAGCTTGTCCGAAACGGACTTCGCCGAGCAGTTCAACATCGCACAGCGCGAGAGCGTGGGCGCGTTCGGGGACAACACCATGTACCTGGAGCGCTGCGTCATGAACCCGCGGCATGTCGAGGTGCAGGTGATCGCCGATACGCACGGCACCGTGGTGGCGCTGGGAGAGCGTGATTGCTCCGTGCAGCGCAATCACCAAAAGATGATCGAGGAAAGCCCTTCGCCCGTTATGACGGACGAGGTCCGCAGCGAAATGCTGGCCGCAGCAGTGCGCGCCGCGCAAGCCGTGGGGTACTCGTCGGCGGGCACCATCGAATTTTTGCTGGATGACCAGCTGAATTACTACTTCATGGAAATGAACACGCGCATTCAGGTGGAGCATCCCGTAACCGAAATGGTCACGGGGACCGACCTGGTGCAGGAGATGATTCGCGTGGCGGCGGGCGACCCGCTCACGTTCACGCAGGACGACATCACCTATCGCGGGCACGCCATCGAGTGCCGCGTGAACGCCGAGGAACCCGAGCGCGGCTTCCTGCCTTCCCCCGGCGTCATATCGCAGATGCACCTGCCCGGCGGCAACGGCGTGCGCGTGGACACGGCGGCGTACGACGGCTACGACGTGTCGCCCTACTACGATTCGATGATCGCGAAAATTATCGTGCACGGACGCGACCGCACCGAAGCCATCGCCAAAATGCGCACCGCCCTTGAGGAAATGGTGGTCGTGGGCGTGAAGACGAACCTGGACTTCCAGTACGCCATCATGGAGAACGAGACGTTCGCCGCCGGCACGGCCGACACCAGCTTCATCGAGCGCTTCATGAAGGGCGAGGTTTGATTCACGGACGGAGCTTCGTTTAGCAACGTCGAACGCGAAATCGAGAAGCTCTTTCGTCATCTTGGACAAGACCGCAGCTACCAAGAAGGGAGTTCTACCATGCTGAATGCTCCGCAACCCGCCAAACCCGAAGGCGTTGCCGAGGACGTTTGGGCGCAGATGCTTGCCGCATCGCCCGTTGAAGCGCGGCGCCTCATCCGAACCGGTCAGTTCACAGCGCCGACCAGCGGTCTATGCCCCGGATACGCGCAGGCGAACCTCATCGTGCTGCCGAAAGAGCAAGCTTACGACTTCCTGCTGTTCGCGCAGCGCAACCCCAAGCCGTGCCCGCTTCTCGAAGTGACCGAGGTGGGTGCGCGCGAGGCCACCATCTGCGCCACCGACTGCGACATCGCCACCGACTTCCCGCGCTACCGCATCTACGAACACGGCAAGCTGGTGGCCGAAGTGGAGAACGTCCAGGATTACTGGCGCGACGATCTGGTGTCGTTCGTCATCGGCTGCTCGTTCTCGTTCGAAAGCGAGCTCATCGAGGCCGGCATCGAGATTCGGCACAACACCATGGGCTGCAACGTGCCCATGTACCTGACCGGCGTGCCGTGCACGCCCGCCGGCAGCATGTCCGGCAACATGGTCATGTCGATGCGCCCCATCCCCTACAACCAGGTGGTGAAGGCGGTGCAGATCTCCGGCGCCATCCCGAAAGTGCACGGCGCGCCCATCCACATCGGCGACCCCACCGCCATCGGCGTGAACGACATCATGCGCCCCGAGTTCGGCGATCCGGTGGAAATCCGCGAGGGCGAAGTTCCCGTGTTCTGGGCATGCGGCGTCACGCCTCAGTCCATCGTGATGAACAGCAAGCCGCCTTTCGCCATCACGCACGCACCGGGCTGCATGCTGATCACCGACACGAAGAACATCGACCTGAAAGAGTAAGAAGGCAGGCTTATGTACCGAATCGACCTCAACAGCGACCTGGGCGAAAGCTTCGGACGCTACACGCTGGGACTGGACGACCAGATCATTCCGCTTGTTTCAAGCGCGAACGTCGCGTGCGGACAGCATGCAGGCGACCCGATGGTCATGCGCAAGACGGTCGGCATGGCAAAGGACGCCGGCATCGCCATCGGCGCGCATCCGGGCTACCCCGATCTGCAAGGTTTCGGTCGCCGCGACATGAACCTGTCGCCCGACGAGGCGTACGCGTACATGGTGTACCAAATCGGCGCGCTTCAAGCGTTCTGCCAGGCGCAAGGCGTGCAGCTTGCGCACGTCAAACCGCACGGGCAGCTCTACAATCATGCGGCCATCAACCCCGACTTAGCTGCCGCGCTGGCGCAAGCGGTCTTCGACGTGAATCCGAACCTGGTTCTGATCGGGCTGGCGAACAGCGCGCTCGTTGACGCGGGCCGCAAGCAAGGGCTGATCACGGCCGAAGAGTTCTTCACCGACCGCAACTACACCGACGAGGGCAAGCTGGTCAACCGCAACGATCCCGCTGCGCTCATTCGCGATGAAGAGCAGGCTATCGAGCGCGTGAAGAACGCCATTCGAGACGGGGCCATCCTTTCGGTAACGGGAAAGCTGATCGATCTGCACCCCGACACCATCTGCGTGCACGGAGACTCCCCCACCGCCCTCGCGTTCGTCAGCCGCACGCGCAGCGCGCTCGAAGAGGACGGCATCGTCATCAAGCCGGTCGGCGCGCAATAACACGGCAAAGCGAATCAGGGGAGGATGCGAATCAATCGCGACCTCCCCTGATGCATCAACGCCGACTTGCGGCCACAGCCCTACAGCTCCATGCTATGCAGGCCGTCGAAATCTATGCGCTCGGCCTCCAGCACGTGGCGCAGCGCCTGACCGTTGCATGCGGGCTCCCGCCAGGCCAGACCGCAGCCCGCAGATAGCTGGCGCGGTATGGGAATCAACCGACCCTGCAAACCGCGTCGCCTTCCCGCTTGCTCCATCGCCATCGCATCCGTCGTGGTTCCGAACGCAACCACAAGAACCGGGGATTTCGTCCGCATGCCAACCTCGCCGTCACTCGATCACGATGGCGAAATCGTCGCCGATCTGCTCGACCGCGGCCGTCTTCTTTTTCCTGCGCGCCATTGCCATCACGTTGTCGCGCGCGATAGCCGTGCTCACCAGCACGCGAACCGATTGCCCGGAGTGCGCTTTCACGGCTTGCATGGCCATCATCACCGGTTCCGGGCACGAAAGGCCCCGCGCGTCCACTTCGATCATAGTTGCTCCCTTCGTGTCTAGTTCGCCGCTGCGGCGGATGCGTCCTCAACGCTTGCCGATGCCGACGACGCCGCCGCAATGCCTGCGCTCTTCTGTTTGCTGCGCAGGTTGACCGTGCCAATCACGAACAGCACGGCAATGCACCCTACCAGCACGATCTGCCCCGCCAGCGCAGGACCGCCCGCCACAGCTGCGGCTTCCGCCGTAGCCGCCGAAGCCGCCGCGCCAGCCAAGCCGAAGTTGTGGGCGAACGTCGCGCCGATCAGCATGCCCAAAAACGTGACGGCGGCATCGCATGACCCCTGACCCGCCAGCGTCATCTGGCGCAGCGGGCAACCGCCGGCGAGCACCGCCGCGAATCCAACGGCATACAGGCCCAGAATATTCCACAGATGCTGGGAATGAGCGATGGGCTGACCCTCGAAACTAAGCTTGAAATTGCCTGTGACCAGGTTGTATACAAGCATGATCACAAACAATCCCGCAATGGGAAGCAGCAGGTCGAAATCCCGCATGAGCATGACGTTGCGCACACCGCCCGCAAAGCAAATGCGCGCCTTCTGCGCCAACATGCCCACAACAAGCGAAGCAGCCAGCGCGATGAGCACGGGGGCGTGCTTGCTGCCGGGCCCCGTCTCGCTGGCGGCGAACACGCCCGCGGTCAACCCGATGATCATCAGCGCGGCCAGCACAAGGGGAAGCACGGCGCCCGCGGACTTGTTCGTGTCGCGCTCCCGCCCCAGCGAATACCCCTTCTTCAGAAACAGCGTTCCCGTCGCAATGCCCAACACCAAGCCGATCAGGCCCACGTAAGCGTTCAGGTCGCCCGCGGCCATGCGAATGACCATGCGCAGCGGACAGCCAAGAAACACCAGCGCGCCGATCATCATGATGAACCCCAGAACGAAACGGATCATCGGGGACGACCCCGCGGTGGAGCGGTACTCCTTCGTGGCCAGGGCGATCACGAACGCGCCCACCACCAAGCCCACCACTTCGGGGCGGAAATACTGCACGACGGATGCGCTGTGCAGCTTCAACGCGCCAGCCGTATCGCGAATGAAACACGCCGCGCACATGGCCATGTTCGCCGGATTCCCGAAGTAAGCAAGCAACGCGAGCATGGCCCCTGCAACCACCCCCACGGCAAGCAAGCCTTTCTTTTGATTCAGCAGATCCATAACAACACCTTTCCCTTCAAAACCGCGCACCCGTTTCGACCTGCGCGCAAACGCTACGCAAGCGAAAAACCGCGCGACAGCACGCTTCCAATCGAAGGCGGCGCAAAGCGCGCCCTTACATTGGAAGGTGCGGATTGTTCGACAGCAAGCAGCGGTGCAGAACGCACGGGGCGCAGCAGACAAGCGACCCGTCGGCTTCCCTCGAAGCCTATTCAATTAGCAATATATGAGCCGCTCTTGGTGCAGAAGGTCGAGCCGGCAGAATAGCCCGACCGTCCAAGAAGGCAACCAAGACTATACGCGATCGAAGAGATGAGGTGCAAGAATTTGGGATCAGCGGCCTCAACGCTGCGAGCAGCGGGGCATTGAGGACCGCGCCCGACCTAGCCGCCAACAAACAAGCGGAGGCCCCGCGCAGAAAGAGCGCGAAGCCTCCGTCGAAAGCCAGCCCGGTCGAACAAGAACGACCTATTTCGCAGCCAAAGTTAGCGGGAATGCGCACTTCGCGCTCCCGCACAATACGAAACCTACGCGTCAGCATCCTCAAACGTGCCAGCAGCGCGTTCCACGCAGCGAAGCGCATCCAGAACAAGCGGGTATCCGATGTAGGGAACGCATTGCGCCAGGACGCTGACCAGGAACCCTGCGTCGTTCCCCAAACGCATGTTGGCTCGCGCGTGACCGGTCAACTGCTCGTCATGGCCCCCTTGCGCAGCAAGAAAGCAAAAGGCGACCATCTCGCGCTGAGCATCGTCAAGACCGGTGCGCGTATAGCAATCTCCGAAGCAATGGGATTCCACCCAGCCGTCGATGCGAGCCGCATCCGCATATCCCGACGCAACCGTTCCTACCGCATCAGCCCCGAACAACTCGGCCTTCTTCTTGGCGCCAGCTTCCGCACGCGTAGCCATCGTGGTTGTAGCCTGGCCCTCAAGCGGCAGGGAAACCAGACGATGCTCCAGCAGTTCGTTGGTCGCATGCAAAAACGGAAGCGCGCACCCAAGCCCCAGATACGGAACAGCCTGGTAGACGATTTCCTTCACCTCAACAGGGGTAACTCCCACGTTAAACGCACCCTTGGCCATAGCCTGAAAAGCCTCGATGCCCCGGCACCCCACAAGCGCCGCCAGAATAGCCATCAGCCTTGTCTTGTCGTCAAGGTTGTCGCTTGCCGGAACCTCTCCGAAAGCGAATGCGTCGAAACGCTCCTGAAACTCCGGGTCGGTGACGGAAAACGGCGAGTCGAATCCAGGGAAAAGACGGTTGCGGTAAGCGTGCGCTTGCTCGACGATGTTCGATTCCATACTTGCTCCTTCGGTCGTTGAGACACTATGCTCTTGTTTCGCGCTCATAATACCCTGCCGAAAGAGGGCTTGGTCAACTGTTATCCAAAACGAAACATACCAATGCCATAGGGGCGCATGCACCATCTGGGAAAAGCACCTTGACGAACCCGGGCGAACCCGCGCGCCAATCCTTGCACGGCGACAGGCCGAAACCAGCGTCGTCCGGTCGGCTGCGTTTCGAGGCGTCTCGCTCGCGTCCGAGCGAGGCAGAAGCCCCCCAACGCCGAAAATCCCCGAAAGCGCCGGCGGAACCACGCGAAGCGGGCCATCCGGGGCCGCTTCGGCAACAGTTCGACAGCCCACGACGCAAAACTTGGCGCGAAATTGCGGGTCTGCGCTCCCCAACCGACCCATCAGCCGCAGTTGTTTTGAGCACTTGCATCAACATGCCAGGTCATCGAAACGCAACGAATTCGACGGTTGCCGAAGGCTCTTGGCCGAGAGCGCAGACCCGCAATTTCGCGCCAAAGCCTGCACCGCACGCATCGAGCCCGGCGCGCGACCGCATAACGAGCAGCGTTCTTCCCGTGCGCCTCACGCCCAGAGCAGGTCGCGAGCCCGAAAACGCAACGCGCCCGCCAAGAGGGCGGGCGCGCGTAACTCAAGCAACAGGGGAAGGCGTTAGCCGCCGATAAGCTTCTGAAGCGACGCCAAGAAACTCGACATGTTGCGATAGCACATGAACAGCGTGATGACGATGATGACCACGCCCGCGCAGTTCGCGAACACGTGGTTCTTCCACTTGCCCAGATCCTTGCCGTTAGCGCAGTACAGCACGAAGAACGCCATGATGGGAAGCAGAATGGCGTTTGCGGCCTGCGCAACCAGGATAAGCTCGGTCGGGCTCTTGCCCAGCACGATGGCCATGCAGCAACCAGCCACCAGAACAATAATCCAGATAGCCTTGAAGCGGATATCCTTGGTCGTCTTCTTCCAACCCAGAACGCCGTTCACCGCATACGCAGCAGAGAACGAAGCCGTGATGGCGCTGGAGAAGCCGGCGGCCAGCAGGCCCAGGCCGATCATCCACGTAGCCCACGAGCCGAGCAAAGGCTGCAGCGCAAGCGCCATGTCCTTGCCGTTGGCCACGGTTGCCTCGGTGCCGTAGATGTTCGCGGCGGCGCAAATCAGAATCGCCATGGAGATGATGCCACCCAGGCCGATGCTCAAAACGGTGTCGAAACGAGCGTCGGATACCTGCTCCGGATCCTTGAAGCGCTCGGAAGCGCCGGACGCGTGCAAGAACAGGTTGTACGGCACGATGGTGGTCCCAATCAGGCCCACTGCCGTCAGGATGCCCTTCGAGCCTTCTTCCGGAAGCGTGGGGACGAACAGGCCCGTCGCAATGGCGCCCCAATCCGGGCTGGAAGCAAGGGCCGTCACAAAGAACACGACGCCCATGAACACGACGATAGCCGTGAGGATGACCTCGACCACCTTGTACGAGCCGATCCACATGGCGGCGAACGCCAAAATACCCAGAACCACAACGATGGGGATCATCGGAACATCAGGCGCAACAGCCTGAATGCCCAAAATACCGCCCGTGATGTTGCCCGTTTCGTAAGCAATGTTGCCCACGAAAATGGCGATGATAACAATCACGATCGCAATCCACATCAAAATCTTGTTCGGAATACGATCGCGGATGTTTTCACCCAAACCCTTACCCGAAACAATACCAACGCGCGACGCCATCTCCTGGAAGATAATGGTCGCAACGGTGGCGAACAGCAGTGCCCACAGCATGGTGTAGCCATAGCTTGCTCCGGAAACCGTGCACGTCGTAACCGTGCCGGGACCGATAAAGCCGGCGGCAACCAGTGCGCCCGGGCCGACGTTCTTGAACTTCTGAACCAGCGTACTGCTCATACCCACTCCTTTCTTAGCCCTTAAAGCAACGATATGCCTGCAGCAGACATGCCGTCCCCCCGGCACGTCCGATTCCATTACGGGCCTTCTAGGCCTGCAACTGGCATAATGACCGATTTACTTTAGCAGATTAAAGCGTGCGAGTATACAGCGAAGCGGCACGCGGGCAAGGCAATCGGCATGAGACGGAAAAGCGTGATTGCCGGCCCGTTTTCAGGTCAGCCGCCCAAAACGAGTCGCCGAATCAACCCACCGCTGCCGTCTCGCCCTACGACGTCTTCCAGAAATCCTGGATCAAATCTTGGCGGTTGGTGCGGCCCGTTTTCTGCAAGATGTTGTGCACGTGCACCTTCACCGTGCTCAGCGCCACGTGCATCGTGGACGCGATGTTCTGGTTGTCCTTCCCCAGCAACACCAGGTGTAGGACCTCGCTCTCGCGCTCGGAAAGCTGATGGCGCTTCGCGTACAGCATAAGGTTCTCGCTGATCTGCTCGTCTTGCCGCTGATCGCCGCGCATCGGCGGACGATCGAAGCGAAGCTGCAAAACCCGGCGCGCATCCCTTCCTGCAAAGAACGCGCAGCTCATCAGCAACGCCTCTTCCGCATAGTTGCGCTCAGCCGAAAACGTGATGGGGCCCAGCTGAATCACAGGCTCGTTCAGCAGCATGAAGAAGGTCATGTCCTCCAACAGCACGGCCGTGTTCAGAACCGCCACCATCACGTACAGCCACCGATGCTTCCACAGGCGGCTGCGCTCGACATCGTCCTTCGACGAGAAGTAGCGAAACCCCGTGAACAGCAGCATCCAGAACACGAACAGCTCGCGCATGCCGTAGAACAAGAAACGCTGCAAGTCGCCCTCGGGCAGCGCCACCAGCACCGCCACGCTCATCACCGCGAACACAACCCCCGGAGCCACCAAAAGCGCGCGCCTTGTTTCCCCCAGGTAGTCGCATACCAAAAACCAAAACGAGACAAGGAACCCGCCGCCCGTAATAACATTGGTCAGTGATCGTATAACTAGATAGATTTGACCCTGCTCGGAGCCAAGGACATACGAGACAAACTCGTCCTGAAAGACGAACGCGACGTCGAAGAAATAGAACAGAAACGCGAAAAAGGCGAACAGCATCAACCGCTTGCGCGAAACCAAGTACGCCGAAAGACACATGGCCGAAGCAAGGATCGATATCAACAACACAATAAGGGTGACATGGAAGAGCACGAGACCCACAGGCAACTACCTTCCCTTCCGTTCAGTTCTCTCGCATTGTCGGGAACCAGCTCCCATGATACAGCAACGCCTTGCGTTTAGGACGGCATTACCCTCTCTTTGGCAACCTTAGGAAGAAAAATGGTCAGGATATATTAATCAAGCGATCACCTGGGGTTTATCGAAGGTGTAGGGCGGCTTGCAGCACGAGTACACCCTCTATCCATCTATCGATACACCCCTTTTACATCTTTTCTTCACAACCTCCAGGGCGCATGGTGGAGCCAACGCGCCGAGGTATCGCCGCCGAGGCGCGAACTTGGCGAAGATAGCCTCACGTGAGGCACGGCAGGCCCCGGCAAGACGCCGGGGCCCGACGAAAGGAAGAAGGAGGGTTGCAATGGCTGGAGTAAACGTCAAAAGCGAAATCAAGCCTTTGAAGCAAGTCCTGCTGCACCGCCCGGGTAAAGAGCTTCTGAACCTGACGCCGAACACGCTCGAAGAGCTGCTGTTCGACGACATCCCGTTCTTGAAGGTCGCCCAGGAGGAGCACGACGCCTTCGCGCAGGCTCTGCGCGACAACGGCGTTGAAGTGTTCTACCTCGAAGATCTTATGGCCGAGGTTCTGGAGGCCGACCCCGCGCTGCGCGAGCAGTTCCTGAAGCAGTGGATCGAAGAGGCCGGCATCCGCACGGAGCGCTACCAGAAGATCATCTTCGACTACCTGCAGGAGAACTACCCCGATGCCAAGGACTTCGTCCTGAAGACGATGGAGGGCATCAACCTGACCGAGCTGCACACCGACAAGTCGAACTCCCTGGTTGACCTGGTTTCCGAGTCTTCCAAGATGGTCGTCAAGCCCATGCCGAACCTGTACTTCACCCGCGACCCGTTCGCGATGATCGGCAACGGCGTGTCCATCAACCGCATGTACTCCGAGACGCGCAACCGCGAGACCATCTACGGCGAGTACATCTTCAAGTACCATCCCATGCTGAAGGGCACCCCCGAGTACTACAGCCGCTACAACACGTTCCACATCGAGGGCGGCGACATTCTCAACATCAACGATAAGGTTCTGGCCATCGGCATCTCCCAGCGTACGGAGCCCGACGCCATCGACCAGATCGCTAAGAACATCTTCCATGACGAGACCAGCCCCGTCGAGACCATCCTGGCGTTCAACATCCCGAACAACCGCGCCATGATGCACCTCGACACGGTGTTCACCCAGATCGACGTGGACAAGTTCACCATCCATCCGGGCATCATGGGCCCGCTGACCGTGTTCGAGATCACCCCCGAGGGCGACGGCATCAAGGTCCGCGAGATGAACGACACGCTCGAGGCCATCCTCGAGAAGTACGTCGGCTGCCCCGTGGAGCTCATCCCCTGCGGCGGCGGTGACCGCATCGCGGCCGAGCGCGAGCAGTGGAACGACGGCTCGAACACGCTGTGCATCGCTCCGGGCACCATCGTGGTGTACGAGCGCAACGACGTGACGAACAAGGTGCTTGAGGACAAGGGCCTCAACCTGGTCGTCGTGCCTTCCGCCGAGCTGTCCCGCGGCCGTGGCGGCCCGCGTTGCATGAGCATGCCCATCTGGCGCGAAGACTAATCTTCACCCCCTCCATCAGCCCCGGTCCCCACACGCGAACGAGAACCGGGGCTGATGTATGCAGGGCACAGGTACCCCCCCCCCGGACGAGCAAGGAGAATCAATGGAAGAAAAGAAGAAGGGCATCAGCCTGTTTGGGCTGATTGGCATGGTCGTCAGCTCGTGTATCGGCTCGGGCGTTTTCGCTCTGACCGGCCAGCTTTCCCAAGTCGCCTCCCCCGGCGGCGCGCTGGTGGCATGGCTTGTGGTCGGCATCGGCTTTCTGCTGCTGGCGCTCTCGCTGAACAACCTGGTGGCAAAGCGCCCCGACCTGCACGGCATTTTCACGTACGCAAGCGAGGGCTTCGGCCCCCTGGCAGGATTCCTTTCCGGCTGGGGCTATTGGCTTTCCGCTTGGCTTGGCAACGTGGCCTTCGCAACGATGATGATGTCCACGGTGGGATACTTCTATCCCGATTTCCTTCCGGGAAACACCGTGCCCTGCATCCTCATCGCCTCGGTGGTCATGTGGCTGCTCACGCTGCTGGTTATCCGCGGCGTTGAAAGCGCATCGTTCTTGAACGCCATCGTCATGGTGTGCAAGGTTGCCTCCATCGGCATCTTCATCCTGTTTGCCCTGTTCATGTTTAACGCCGGCGTGTTCACCGCCGACTTCTGGGGCACGCTGTACAACAACGCCGTCGCCGCAGGCGAATACGGCGCCACGGCCGTGGGCCTGGGCGGCATCGGCGAGCAGGTCATGAACTGCATGATCATCATGATGTGGGTGTTCATCGGCATCGAGGGCGCTGCCGTGGTGTCCTCTCGCGCCGAAAAGAAGAGCGACGCCGGCAAGGCCACCGTTATCGGCCTGGTCTGCCTGCTGGTTATCTACATTGGCGCGTCCGTGCTTCCGTACGGCTACCTTCCCTACACGGAAATCGCCGCCATGGACAAGCCCGCCATGCTGTACGTGTTCGACAAAATGGCTCCGGGCTGGGGCGGCGCGTTCATCTCCATCGCCATCATCATCAGCGTTCTGGGTTCTTGGCTTTCCTTCACCATTCTGCCGGCTGAAACCACCAGCGAAATGGCCGAGCACAAGCTGCTCCCGGCTGGCTGGGGCAAGCTGAACGACAAGGGCGCTCCGCAGTTCAGCCTCCTGCTGGTGGCCGTGTGCACCCAGGTGTTCATGATCATCACCATCTTCAGCCAGGACGCCTACAACTTCGCGTTCAGCATGTGCACGGTGGCCATCGTGGTCACCTGGGCGCTGGCTTCCGCGTTCCAGTGCAAGCACTCCGCGGAAAAGAAGGAGTGGGGCCAGTTCGCCATCGGCGCCATCGCCACCGTGTTCCTGGTGGTGGGCTGCCTCTACAACGGCTGGAGCTTCCTGCTTCTGACCTGCGTCGGCTACATCCCCGGCTTCTTCGTGTTCGCCGCTGCGCGCAAGCAGCAGGGCGTCGGTCTCAAGAAGTCCGAGATTGTTGGCATGGGCGTTATCGCTGCCCTGGGCGTTGCCTCCCTGGTCATGGTGGGCATGGGCATCATCTCCATCTAACCGCACCCGCCCCGCAAGCATCCGGGCGCACCGGATTCGCAAACCAACACGCAAAGGGAGACGGGCTCAGGCTCGTCTCCCTTTTTCAACAAAGGAGGGCTTCGCATGAACATCGCAACCATCGGCGTGGAAGACTGGCTCAACGTGTGGGAGAAAAGCGCCACGTACGACATAGCCCAATCCACCATCGCGTCTATGACCATGGGGGAGATTTTGGCGCTCGACAACGAGGAAGGCGCCACGTTCTACGAGCGCCTGAACCGTGAGAAGATGAACTACGGCTGGATCGAAGGATCGCCCGAATTCAAAGCCGAAGTGGCCAAGCTGTACCGCGCTGGCAATCCGGACAACATCCTGCAAACCAACGGCGCAACGGGCGCGAACCTGCTGGCGCTCATGGCGCTGGTGGAACCCGGCGATCACGTGATTGCGGAATACCCCACCTACCAGCCGCTGTACGAGATTCCGCGCACGCTTGGTGCCGAAGTGGAGTACTGGCACATCCGCCAGGAGTACGACTGGAACCCGGACATCCGCGAACTCGAGCAGCTGATACGCCCCAACACGAAGCTCATCTGCATCAACAACGCCAGCAACCCCTTGGGCACCGTGCTCTCGGCCGACATGCTGCAGCAGATTGCCGACATCGCGCGCTCGGTAGGCGCGTACGTGCTGTCCGACGAAGTGTACCTCCCCTTGCAGGATACGGAGTCGTTCGTTTCCATGGCCGACCTGTACGACAAGGCCGTGGTGTCCAACAGCCTTTCCAAAACGTACTCGGTGCCGGGCGCGCGTATCGGGTGGATCGTCTCCAACGACACGGAATTGGTCGATCGCTTCCGCGTGTACCGCGACTACACGATGATCTGCGACGGCGTGTTCAACGACGCCCTTGCCGTGCACGTACTGAAGAACCGCGAGAAGGTGCTCGAGCGCAACCGGGCCATCGTGCTGAACAACCTGGCTATCGCCCAAGAGTGGATCGACAACGAGCCGCGCGTTTCCTGGGTGCCGCCCAAAGCGGTGTCCACATCCTACATCCAGCTTGACATTCCCGTAGACGACGAGCAGTTCTGCATCGACCTGCTGCGCGATCAAGGCGTGCTGCTGGTTCCCGGCAGTCGCTTCGAGCTGCCGCGCGGCGCGCGCTTGGGATACTGCGCCGCAGAAGCCACGCTGCGCGAAGGCCTTGCACGCCTGAGCACGGCCTTGAGGCAGTTCGACTAGCATCGACCGCGCCGGCGGCAACGCGCGTCCCCTATCTTTTCACGCCCTCTTACGCTTGGCTCGCAAACGCGTCCCGAACGTAAGAGGGTTTTATTTTCCCAGGTCATACGCATGCAAAAAACTTTTGACAGCAAATCCTCGATCCGCGGAAGCCTATGTCGAAATCATTTGGTGGTACCATGGCCAACATCATGGCAGTCTCTTAGCCGTCGAAAGGACGCGCGTGGAACTAAGCAAGCAAATCAAGCGGTATCGGATGCAACGAGGATTGTCCCAGGAAGATTTGGCCGGCAAGATCTACGTATCACGGCAAACCGTCTCGAACTGGGAAACCGACAAGACCTATCCCGACGTGCAAAGCCTGCTGCTCCTAAGCGTTCTGTTCGACGTCACTATCGACGAACTGATCAAAGGAGACATGGAAGCCATGAAAGAAGCAGTCGAACACGACGGAAAGAAACTGAACGCCCTGGGACTCGTCATGCTCGCGTTCGCCCTTGCAGCCGTGGTGATGGTCGTAGGGGGCATCTCGTTTTGGGGCTGGGGCATCGTGCCCAGCACGATCATCGCTCTCTTGCTCTACGGCGTTGCCATGGCGGCCGCCATTGCAGCCGAGCGCCTTAAAAAGCAGCATGACTTGGTGACGTACCGCGAGCTCCTGGCCTTCCAAAAAGGTCAGCCCGTCGACCGGGACTGCCGAAGCAGCAGGCGCGCTCGCGAGCATCGCCCGCTTAAAACCGCCCTGTTCATGCTTATCGGAGCCTCGGTCGGCGCCTGCCTCGGCTACTTCGGCTTCATGTTCTTCGGATAAGCGGTCACGCCTCTTCCTCGACGAGCATCCCCCGAAGCAACTCCTCGCGCAGCGCGAGGTGGGCTCGAGTGAACTCGGGATCGACGTAGCGCAGCCGCTTGCCCGTCAGGTTCGCTATCTGACGGGCAAGCCGGTTGAACGCGCCGCCATCCATCACCTGCTTTCGCGAGACGGTCAGCACGGTGAATCCCAGCGAGACGAGCGTTCCGCGCCGGCGCGCATCGCTCTCCTGCCGCTCGGGATCGAGATGGTACCGCGCGCTATCGTATTCGGCCGCTAGATTCGAGCCCGGCCAGCACAGATCGCATTCGCAGTACCTTCGATCCGCGAGTTTCCTTATATGGGTAGGCACGTCCACACGGTAGTTAAACTGCGGCTTCTCGATCCCGTATCCGCCCAGCCGATACGGCAGGCACAGCAGAAGCGCCAGCACGGTCTCCATCGGAGACGCGGCGTTCTCCATCACGAAGCCCAACGCACGCAGCGCCTCCGTGCGCCCATAGGCGTACTCTGCACTCTCGACGAACGCTCGCAGCTTGGCGACCGACGTCAGCGGAGCCTCCCGTCGAACCGCCGGACCGCTGTCAACATGAACGTACGTACCACAGAGCTCGCAGCCAAGCTGGATGAGCCGAGCAAGGCTCAGCTTGCTCGCCATCTGCAAAAAGCAAAATTCCGGCGTGCTCACGAAGAATCCTTGCCCCGCGTCCACCACCGACTCTTCCGGCAACGAGCTTCGCACGTGGCAGACGATGCTCCCCGTTTGAGTCCGCGCCGATGCGCTGCCGACGAGCGCATGCACCGGAATACTGCATCCACCCGGTCGACGATTGCCCGCAGAAAGATACGGCTTCTCCTGCGCCTGCAGCGCTTTTCGAGCGCGTGCGGTGGCTGACCGGCGCTTTTTCAACCCCTGCAGGAATCGAGGGCCGACCGTGCGCCAGTATTCCAGAGCCGATTCGTATCCGATGATCACAACCATACGCGCATCATACGCTTTTTTGGCAGAGATTAGGAGGTTTGTGGCTCATGAACGCGAGAAATTCCGCCTATAGCGAGCAAGTGATTACATAATGCCTGGTCGCAGATTTCATCTTCCCTTTTCGTGCGCGTCGTCGCGAGCTAAAAGCCACAAACCTCGGAATCTCTGCCATTTTCGAGCCCTCCGCGGGACGCTACCCAGGTTGCCATCCCGTACGCTACTTGCATGCAAGCAGCCTGCACGCAGGCTGCCTGCACGCACGTTGCTTGCACGCACGTTGCCATCCCACACGCTGCCTGCACGCACAAGTGCCCCGGCCAACGCAGGCCGGGGCACTTGCAATCCTGCGGAAGCCGCCGCCCCTACTTCGCCTTGGCCGCGTCCTCCGTCTTGCCGCTTACGCTGGCGGCGCTGCGCCCGCCATGGTCGAACCAGGTGTTGATGACGCCCTGCGTGTTGCCCGTCACGAATCGAGCTTTGCTCAGCGTATCGATTTCCTTCTTGATGTCCTCCACCAGCTTGACGCACAGCTGCATCGAGAAGTCCTGGCGCGCCACCACGCGCTGCACCGTCGTTTCCTGCAGGTCGGCGGGCATCGGGTACGCGGGCACCAGCCACCCGTTCATGCGCAGGCGATCGGACAGGTCGTACAGCGACCACGCCACGTCCGCATCTTCCTTCAAACCCCAGCACACAATGGGAATGTGGCCAGCATCTTCGTACAGCTCGAACATGCCCATGTCCTTGATCTCGGCAGCAAGGTAGCGGGCCACGTCAAGCGTACGTTCCTGGATTTCCCGGAACCCCTCGAAGCCGTTGCGCATCAGCACGTAGTACTGCCCCACAATCTGGGAAGCCGAGCGCGAGAAGTTGATGGCCATGGTTGCCTCTTCACCGCCCAGGTAGCTCACCCAGAAGATCAAGTCCTCGGGCAACGCTTCCTTGCTGCGCCAGACGACCCAGCCGATGCCCGGATAAACCAGGCCGTACTTATGCCCGGAGCAGTTGATGGACCACACGTTCTTCAAGCGGAAGTCCCACTCTAGGTCAGGCTCCACGAACGGCGCGAACATACCGCCCGACGCACCGTCCACGTGGATGCGAATCGGCAGCTTCGGATGCTCCTGGTTGTACGCCTCCACCAGTTCGTCCAGCTTCTTCACGTCGTCGAATTTGCCGGTGTACGTAATGCCCAGAATTGCCGTGATGCCAATGGTGTAGTCGTCCACATAGCTCATGACCGTGTCCATGTTGAGCGACAGATGGTCCTTCTCAAGCGGAACCAGGCGCATCTCGATATCCCAGTAGCGACAGAATTTTTCCCAACACACCTGATAACCCGACGAAATGACCAGGTTCGGACGCGTGACGGAATAGATGTCCACCCCGGCTGCCGCAGCCAGCTTCTTCCATCGGAACAGCATGCCCAAGCCGCCCAGCATGCATGCCTCGGACGACCCGACGGTCGACGTGCCCATGGGCTGCTCGTTCGGATCGGCATGCCACAGGTCGCCAATCATGGCCACGCAACGGTTCTCCAAGTCGGCCGTCATGGGGTATTCGTCCTTGTCGATGGCGTTTTTCTCCATGGTCTCGGCCATGATCTTCGTGGCCATGGGCTCCATGTACGTCTGGCAGAACGTGGTGAGGTTCTGCGTTGCGTTGCCTTCGATGGACAGGTATTCCTTGATCATCTCGTAAGCGATGCGCGGCTCGACCGGCTTGTCGTTCATCTTCATGAGCGGCATCTGCGCATCGCTTGCCTCAGACCCGAAGATAGGCGTCAAGTAGCGCGTTCCCTCGTCCATGTTCTCCAAAATCTTGCTCGTAGTAGATTGCTTGTCCATGATGAGCCTCCTATGCATCCTTTGTTGTATGGTGCTTGTCATTGCCGCGCGCCAAGTCCTGGGAGCGTGCATTCGCGGCAGCAGCCGCAACGCCCGCACCGCCGGACACGCCCGTGCCCGCCGCTGCTCCCGGCCCCGCAGGGCCGTCGGAAGCAGCCTCTTCCGGCGCCCACCGGTGCCGCAGCGCGTAAATCGCAAACGGAATAGCCACCGAGACCGCGAACGCCACCACCAGCGTTGTTTGGTACACGAGGTTCGCCTGATCCGAAAGGTTCGACGACGGGAAGAACGATATGATCAGCGTTGCCACCGTCATGAACAGCCCCGCCCCCGCCACAACAGCCTTGAACGGCGTGCCTCCGGGAAGCTGGAACGACCGCTGCAGGTTTTTCTTCTTGAAAATAAGGACGAAGTACCCCAGGAAGAACAGCACGTATCCCACCAGGTAAATGACCACCGTCAAGCCGATAGCCGTCAGGTACCCCACCGACGAGCTCGAGCCGCCAGAAAGCGCGATGGAGCCGCACAGCACCGCGTCCCACACTGTTACGATGATCGCCTGAATCACGACCGTCTTCACGCTCACGCCATGCTTGTTCACCTTTTTGAACGACGGCGGAAGAATGCCGTCGTGCGCGGTATCCAGAAGCGCGCGCGACGGGCCCACGATCCATGCGGAAATCTCCGCCAAAACGCCCAACGCCAGCAACAGGGCAACCACGAACACGACCCACTCCATAGAAGGGCCGATATGCGTCACGAAGATAGCGCGGAACGCCTCGATCACGCCGAACGATAGGTTGCCGTCCAGAACGGATGCCGGCAGCGTAGTGGCAACGGCCAGCCCGCCCAG
Organism: Paraeggerthella hominis; assembly: GCF_021044775.1. Lineage (NCBI taxonomy): Bacteria > Bacillati > Actinomycetota > Coriobacteriia > Eggerthellales > Eggerthellaceae > Paraeggerthella > Paraeggerthella hominis. Next base: position 5,405 of record NZ_JAJNOQ010000017.1, on the reverse strand, counting down.
CGCGTCCAACGCAATGGTCAGCACCGCTAGAACGATCATGGCCAACGGGTAGTTTCGGTTCGGGTTCTGCAGCTCGTTCACGTGCGAAGCCGATGCCTCGACGCCCATGTACGCCAAGATGAACGACGCAAAAATAACCAGCGTGTCAACCTTTGTGAAATCGGGAACAAACGTGGCAGCGTCCATGGTGATCTGAGATACGCCGCCCGTGGCGAAGTAGTAGATCAACCCTACGAGCAGCACCAAGACCGGCACCAGAATGCCGCCGATGAAGCCGACCTTCGAAATGCGCGCCGTGAACTTCGTGCCGCCCAGCTGCGTCAACGTAAGAATCCATACGATGGCCGCCACGCCGAAGAACATCACCAACGGGTTGTCGTACAACGCGTCCCATTTGACCACGTACGCCAATGCCGCCAAGATGAAAAACGCCATGGTCACGAACCCTACGGTAATTTGGAACCATTGGAAGAACAAGGCCGCAAAGCCCCAGCGCCTCCCTAGCGTGTTGCCGACCCAGGCAAAAATGCCGCCTGATTCCCACCCCTTGACCGTGGCCATCTCCGCCGCGCACATCGCAACGGGCAGAAACCACAGAATTCCGCCGATGATCAAAAAGAACACCAGCTGAAAACCTGACGAGGCGAACGAGGGGTACTCGTACACCGTCATCACCATGGACGCGGTGATAGCGAAGAACCCGAAGAACGTCAGGGATCGCGTAAACGAGGGTCTGCTCGCTTTGCCTACGGGACCCGGATCGGCTGCGGCAGCTGCCGCTTGTCGACGAGGTTCGCTCATACTGCTTCACTCCTTCCTTTGCACCTGCGCGCGCTTCTACGGATTGCTGCAAATCAGCACGCGAGCGCACGGTCGCGCGTGCCTGCAACCGTTGTATCAAAGGAAGGAGTCGCAAAAGCAGCGACGGGAAGGCGTTAACCTTCCCGTCGCTGAAACGTTGGCTGTAGATTGCTTGCTACCGGGCGGCGCGCCCGTACACCTCGATCGCCGAAGCAAGCAGTTCGGATGCGAACGAAGACACGTCGTAGCCTTCGGAAATGGCGGCTACGGCAGCGCCGTCCACGATGGTGCCCACCATACGCGGCGGCATGTCGATCTGCGCGTGCGAGAGAATGCGACCAATAGCGGCGTCCAACGAAACGCGGCCCTTCTGGTACGCTTCGGTAACCACCTCGGATTCGGCAGCGGCGATCAGCTGAGCGTAGTGAGCCGAAGGAACAACGCTGTCATCCGGCAAGCACGCGCGAATCAGCAGGTCAACCACATGCTTGCGGCACTCTTCGACCTCCATGCCCTCCGCCGCCGACGCAGCCTTCTCCGCACGCTCCGCCCAAAGCTGTATGTTGTAACGGCCCGCCTCATGAAGAAGCTGCGTCACGGAATCGAAGTAGTAGCCCACCGAGGACGATGCGGCCCCTGCCCATTTCGCCACCTTGCGGTACGTGACCGCCTTCGGTCCCTGCTCGCGCAAAAGCGCCGCGGCCGCAAGAACCAACGATGTGCGCGTGATTTGCGCCTTCAACGATTTAGGCGTTTGCGTTGTCTCGCTCATAGGCCCTCCATCACCTCGGCGGCACGCCTTCGCGCCGCCTTGTGCACGGACGCCGTTCGGGCCAGCAAGCCCGAACGGCGCCGCTTCTTTCACGCCTTGTTGTGCAGCAAGCACAACCTTAAAACAGCAGCTCAAAGAGCCTATACGTCGGCCAGATCCTTGCCCGTGTGCTCGTGCGACAGAATCATTGCAACAAGCGCCAGGCAGGACACGCCCACCATGTACCACGCCGGAGCCAGGTTGGACCCGGTGGCGGCGATCAGCGCCGTAGAGATAAACGAAGCCGATCCGCCGAAGATCGCATTGGCCATATTGAAGGACAGCGCGAAACCGGTGTAGCGCACAGCCGTGGGGAACGTCTCGGTCAGATAGCTGGACAGCGTACCGTCGTTGATGGTCAGCGCCAAGCAGAGCACCAGCTCAACAGCCAAAACGATGAAGAAGTCGGCCGTGTTGAGCAGCATGAACGCCGGCACCGTCAAAACGATGAACGACACGCACGCAATGATCAGCATCTTCTTGCGGCCGAACTTGTCGGACAAATGGCCGCTTCCGAAAATGAACGCCACGTACACGATCAAGCTGATAGTAGTGATCAGCGACGACTGGCTCGGATCCATGCCCACGGCCGTCTCCAGATACACGGGCAGGTACGTAAGCACCACGTAGAAGCCCACTGCGTTCAGCACGCAGGCGCCGAAGGAGATGAAAAGCTCCTTGGAGTGATGGCGGAACAGGTCGCGAATGGGATGGTTCGAGTCGTCGGTTTTGTCGATGGCCTTCTGCATCTCCTGATACGTCGGAGAATCCTCAAGCTTGGTACGAATGTAGTGCGCAATCAAGCCAAGCGGACCGGCCAGCAAAAACGGAATGCGCCAGCCCCAATCGTTCACGGCCTCGGTAGGAAGCACCGAGTACATGATGGTGGCGAACGTCGAGCCGACCAGCAAGCCGACCGCCGTCGACGCCGGTACGAGCGAGCAGTACACGCCGCGCTTGTCCTTCGGCGCATACTCGGCCAAAAACGTTGCAGCACCTGCGTATTCGCCAGAAGCCGAGAAGCCCTGAACCATGCGGAGCAACAGCAGCATGATAGGAGCCGCCAAGCCGATGGTCAGGTAGCCGGGCAGCAAGCCAATGCAGAACGTGGCGCCCGTCATCAAGAAGATCGAGGTGGACAGCGCCCACTTGCGACCCTTCTTGTCGCCCATGCTGCCCCAGAAGATAGCGCCGATCGGGCGCAGAAGGAACGACAGTGCGAACACGGCAAACGTTTGCATAAGCGCAAGTGCCGGGTCGTCGTTCGGGAAGAACACGTTTGCGATCACAATCGCGAAGTACGAGTACGTAGCGTAATCGAACCATTCGATGAAGTTGCCAAGAAAGGACGATACGGCTACCTTTTTAAGCGTGCCTTGTGTGTCAGAATTAGCTTTCATGGTAATCCCCTAAGAAATGAACGGCCACGTCAGAAAGAAACGCAGACCGCCGGCGTATAAGTTGCTCCATTGAAGCCCCCTAACAGTCGGGAAAACGCCTTTACTGAGGTTATAATACCCCAAGTGCCTCCGCTTCAATGCAAGTCGTTACTTAACGTATCGCGAATTGGGAGCGAGGGGCACCGATGCCAGCCCCATTTCGGCATCGGGAAAAGGGGGACCCGCTTATTGCAGCATAAGCGGGTCCTTTGCACAAATAGACTATCAGTACTCGTCAAGCAGATCCGCTTGCGCCTTGCTGGCGCGGAAGATAAAGGACTTCTTGGCCTTCTGGCCGCCCTGGGCCAGCTTGGCCAGGATGACCCTCTTCAGGCGCGGGTAGTCGCGCATGCCGTACCAGGCGAACGCCGTGCCGCCCGTGTACGCTTCCACGATGCTGTGGACGGGCAGGCTCGCGTCGCGCTTGGCGTCGAGCGCCAGGTACTCCTGGATCTCGTCGGCGCACAGGTCGCGGATGACCTCGGCGCTGATCTCCAGGTCGTGGGCCAGCTGGTTGAGCTGGTAGTCCACCTCGGCGGCGTCGGCATGCGGGAAGTACGTCACGTCGTAGGTCACCGCGGACAGGCCGGAGGCCTTCGCGAACCCGAGCAGATCGGCAAGCGACATCATCTGCACGTGGTCCTCGGTGCGCTCGGCGATGTCGAGCTCGGCGGCGAATCCCTGGAAGCCGTTGCCCTCGAACGCGGCGCGCAGCTCCTCTTCAGTCAGCGGAGCTTCGAACTCCATCTCGGTGGCGATGTGAGTCAGGTTGCTCGTGATCTTCATAAACCACACCTTCCTTTCCGGTTATGGGTTACCGCTTGATAGCGGAAAGGCATGCACCCGGAAATCGGGTGCATGCCGCCAAACCTACTGCAGGTGCTCCTTGGCTTCTTCCTCGTCCAAGCGAGCGGCAAGATTCTCGCGAATCTCTTCCTCTTTCCTCTGCTTGCGAGCGGTGAGCATGCCCTTGATGGAGGGGATAGCGCCGCCGCCGATGATGAGGATACCGCCAAGAATCGTGTTGATGGTCAAGGCTTCGCCGAACACAACCAGGCCCACGAAGATGGCCACGGGAACTTCCCAGTACGCGATGGTGCCGTAGTCAGCAGCCGGCAGGTTGCGGCCAGCCACCAACAGGAAGCCCAGAGCCAGAGGACCGCAGATGACCCAAAGAAGCAGGGCGCCGATCCAGTTGAATGCGGTGAAGTGAATGTTGAGAGCCCAGTTCTCCATGCCGGGGTTTGCACCCAGGGCGTTCAGCACAACGGTGATGGCACCGGCACCGAGCACGGCGAAGATGAAGTTCCACACGCCACGAGCCGTGGTGTCGGCGTCCTTGCGGTAGCCGTTGAAGAACATCGAAGCGCCATAGAAGAAGCCGGAAGCCAAACCGAATGCGTCGCCGAGGCCCTTCTGCGGGAACTCAGGCGTGGACGGAACCAGGTTGAAGTCTACGAAGAAGCCGGACTCGTTGAAGCCCATCAGGTTGTTGCCGAACAACATACCGATGAACACTGCCACCAGGCATACCCACTGCAATGCAGACATGGGTTCCTTGCGGAAGATGCGAGCGAGCACTACGCAGACGACAGGGCCGATGTAGATGAACAGAACAGCGTTCGAGATGGTGGTCAGCAGCGTGGACGTTACGTAGCACGCCAGCGACATGCCGATCATCAAACCGCCCAGCGCGATTGCCGGGGTCAGCTTGAGCTTCTTGAACGTCTCAACCTTGCCCGTGGCGAACATGATGACGACGAAGAACAGCACGCCCATGCTCATGCGGCCCACGGCCATCAAAGCGCCGATGGAGTCACCGGCGTTCAGGCCCATCGCTCCGTCGAACATGTCCGTACGAGTTGCCCAGCGGCTGAACAGGGGCACCAAGCCCATGCCCGTCGCCGAGATCAGCATGGCAATGGTGCCAAGGCCGATCTTCATCTCGTAGCCGGTCGAGCCGTCATCGGCCGTTGCGGTCTTGATTTCCTTGTTAGCGTTGTCTGCCATTGGTCCTCCTTAAACCAGTAGCAACAAAATAATCCCCTCTACCCCTCCGCAACTCGTGCCATGCGAGACCGAATTAGGGATGCGACAGCCCTATTCGACCTTATATGGCCGAATCACACATGCGGTAGTTGTAGGTTGGAACCAAAAAGGGGACCTGACTCTTATTCGGAACCAGATCCCCTTTCTGTTGTACGAGACTACTCTTGCTTCAGCAAGGGTTGGTCAGGTTAAGCGACTAGTCGTTCCACATCTCCGGACGGACCAGGGTCGGGTCGGCGACGCGGTTCGGGAAGTAGTCGAGGCACTCGCCCTCGCGGTAGACGTCCGCCGTGGAGCAGTGCAGG
>NZ_JAJNOQ010000016.1:0-30525 GCF_021044775.1 Paraeggerthella hominis | reverse complement strand
CAGGTTTCTATCAGCCTTCGCCGCGGCGCCCGTCCCCGGTGGCAACACCCCCCGGGCCTTCGCGAGAGGCAGGGACGAAGGGCCATCCGGGGCGGGTCGGCCAGCAACCCCGCAGGGTCCGCCTCATCGTAATCCGCTTGCGGATCGAGCTGGAAAAGAAAAGACCCGGCAGAGCCAGGTCTAACTGTAATGGGGGGAGGGGCTACTCCACGCCCACCATAACGTCGGTGGACTTCACGATGGCAAGCGCCTCGCCGCCTTCTGCCAGCCCCAGCTCTTCAATAGCCTCGTTGGTGATGGAACCCTTGATGAGGGAACCCTCGGCGGTTTTCAACGCCACTTGGCCGTTGACGGCGCCCTTTTTCACGGATGCGATGGTTCCGGGAATTTGATTGCGGGCGGAGATGCCTGCGATGCGCTTGGTTCCGGCAGCGAACATGACGTTGCTGGCCTTGATGATAGCCGTGGCGCTCATGCCCTCGGCAAGCCCCAGGTCGGCGATGGCCTCCATGGTGATGTCGGCTTTGACTACGGTGGATCCCAAGTTGATGGACACCACGCCGTTGACGGCCCCTTCGGTTATTCCCGAAACGGTGCCTTTAAGCTGGTTGCGAGCGGAAATCTTCATGTGCGATTCCTTTCGTTGGGGCCTCCGGTATGTCGGAGGCCGATTGGGTATGGCCGCAGTATCGCAGCACCCGACGGTTTCGTGAAGAAATCGGGCGGAATCGTCTCCCATTTGTATTCTTGACCGGCTTTTGCGGGCGGTATTCGGGGCGCCCGGTCACCGTGTCTCGCTTTCGACCTGCGGTCGGCGCTTGCGGCAACGGCTCAATCCCGCTTACGCGGTGCGTGACGTCCCCCTTCGCTGTCAAAACGGACGAGTTTTGCGGCGGTTTTCGGCCTTTTCGGGGCGACCCGGCTGCGGGTGTTTTGCAACATGCCAGGTCAGAGGCTTGCCGCCGGTCATTATCCTGATTCGAGGACCAGCAAAACTCGTCCGTTTTGACAGCAGAGGGGGCCGGGCGGTCCAAGCCGGGCAGGTTCGGGGTTCCTACACGCCCACGGTCATGTGCATGGCGTAGAACGCGAAGCGCACGGCGAACGAAGCGGCAAGGGCCAGCATTCCGGCGCCCGCAGTGAGCAGCAGCCGCACCGTGCCGGTGCGCCGGGCAACGGTGAAGGGGTCGATCGACGCGGGCGCTGGCAGCGTTTTGCGCAGCGAGGCAACGGCGCACAAAGCAACGGCCCCGGCTTCCAACGTCAGGTACAAGCCCAGCAAAAGGCCAAGGTTGGGAACAAGGTCGGTCGCGCGCGTCGTGGTGGTGACAATGCCTTCAAGCGCTTGCCACTCCAAAGCCAGAACACCCGCGTTCGCCGCAGCTGCGCAGGCCGTAACCGCAAGCGCGACGAAGGCCGCGCGCCGCGACGGCTCCTGGCGAGCAAGCGCCAGCCCGAACAGTCCCACGATGGGCCCGCTCGACAGCGCGTTCAGCCACAGCGTCAGCGGCGCGGTGGGCAGGTTCCACGTGGGAACCGAGGGCACCGAATACGCCACGCCGATGAACCACACGAACGCGAGGCCCGCCGCGATGGTGGGCACGAGCCAAGCGGTGCGAAAGGCGCGGGTAAGGTCGTTGCGAAATGAGATGATCCAGTAGATGCCGCCAAGTGCCAGAAACGCCACCGCGGCCACCACTTCGTTCGAAAGCGGCGACCTGCCTATGCCCGTAATCACGTACAGCGCGTTCGCCGGGGTGCCCAGATGCGTGGCCGATGCGATGAGGCCGGAGATGGCCAGCACAAGCGGAACCACCAGATGGCGGCTGATGGCGTCGGCGCGGTCCTTCTTGCTGGCGCGTACGATAGCTGCGGCCATAAGCAGATAGCCTATCACGCCTGCGGGTGCGATAGTGGTGAACAGCACGAGCGTGATCTCGTTGATCGCCGTCTCCATGAGCGTCGGGCCTCTTTTCGCGTGTCGTGGGCGGTGGTTTCCGATACGTGCATCGGCAACCACCAGTATAAAGAATACGGGCGAGCGGAGGGAGACCGCTCGCCCGTATTCCGGGAGGATACTGCTTTGTACGAGACGTTACAGGGCAATTCCCATGAACAGTCCGTAGAATCCGATGCGCGCTACGAACACGCCGACAGCCACGATGGCGCACGAGCCTACCATAAGCGCCGGCGCGAACGCCTTCTTCGACGCGACGTAGGCCAGCACTGCTCCCAGCAGACCGCACGCGGCGAACGCTGCCAGCATCATGCCGATGGCCGGAACCAGCTGCGCCGCCGATCCCCAGATGTTGCGGATGCCTTCAAGCCCGGCGATCTGCATGCCGAAGCCCGCAGAGGCTATCACAACGCCGGCCAGCGTGAGGGCCAGAGCTACCGTGCCGGCGCCCTTCGGCAGTCCCACCTTGGCAAGACCCACGGTGCAGAATCCCAGCACCGTGCCGCCGGCCACCATGAAGCCCACCATCTGAACAATGGACGTCGGGGTGTTCCACGTGGGGATGGTGTGCATCATGTACGCCAGGCCGCAGAACGCCGAGAACACGACGGCCAGAACCGACAGCGCAATCAGGAACGCGCGACGTGCGCCCTCGGACAGCTTTCCTGCCAGGCCAAGCGCCCAATAGATCACAGCCGCTACGACGAACAGCACGCCCGCCAGGATCTCGTTCGAAAGTGGCGAGGATCCCACGCCCGCGAATACCCCGAAAGCTCCCAGAGGGCTGGCCAGGTGCATGAACGCACCCGCAAAGCCCACGGCCAGTACTGCCAGCGGCAGCGCGGTCCAGCGGTCGAGGCGCTTTGCGGCCGCCTGGTCGGGCTTGCCTGCCAAGAACGCGTACGTCAGGACGATGAACGCTCCTGCGCCCATGGGAGCGAGGGTGGTGAACACCGCCAGTGCGGCATGCTCGAATCCGGAACCCATGTTACCTCACCTCCGTCTTGTTGGCCACGACGCACGAGGTCGAGCCGCACGGCTGCGCTGCCGCGCAGTTCTTAATGTAAAAGTTCGGCGTGGTCACGCTGGGATCGGGCAAGGGCGCTACCGCCGCGCGGCCGTCGCCTTGCTCCAGCTGGTCGATCGGCCCGAACTCGATGGCGCGCATAGAGCATGCCTCCACGCACATGGGCTGCTTGCCTGCGGCTACACGGGACGCGCAGCCGTCGCACTTCACGCTGTGGCCCTTCTGGCGATCGACGTGCGGGTTGCCGTACGGGCAGGCCAGCTCGCAGTAACCGCAGCCGATGCAGCGATGCGTATCCACGGAAACAATGCCCTTATCGTCTTTGTGCATTGCGCCGGTGGGGCATACGTGCGTGCATGCCGGGTTGTCGCAATGGCTGCATGCGAACGACGTGTAGTACGTGTAGGAATCGGTGCTCCAGGTGCCGTCGGCCGCCTGGGTCCATCCGCCGCCTTCAAGCTCGTACACGCGGCGGTACGAATAGTCCAGCGGCAGGTCGTGATAGTCGCGGCAGGCCGCTTCGCAGGTCTTGCAACCCGTGCAGCGCGTCGCGTCGAAATAGAAACCGTACTGCGTCATGGCTTACCCTTCCACCTTCTCGATCGTGCCGATTACGCTGTGTTGGCCCGTGCCCTTCGACACCGGGTTGCAATGGCGGCTGGTCAGCGTGTTGCTGCAACCGCCGTGGTCGATGCGGTCGCCCTGCATGTCGGCGCGATGCCAGGCTCCCTGCGGGTACATGATGGTTCCGGGAATGACGCGGTTCGTCACCTTGGCCGTCGTGCGGATTTCTCCCTGTGCGCTGACCAGGCGAACCTTGTCGTTGTCCGCGATGCCGCGCGAAGCGGCGTCCATCGGGTTGATCCACGCCTGGAACGGAGCCAGCTTGTGCAGCGTCGGGTTGGCGGCGTACGTCGAGTGGGTGGTTCCCTTGTGATGGAAGTCCACAATCTGGAACGGGAACTCTTCGGTCGTGGAATCGGGGCCGTCGAAGCCAGGATAGTACACGGGGATGGCCGAGATCACGTCGCCTTCCTGCAGATCCCATGTCTCGGCGATCTTCGCCAGCTCGGGGGAGTAGATCTGGATCTTTCCAGTTGCCGTTTTAAGCGGGTTTGCCACGGGATCCAAAATGAAGTCGTCAACCTTGGTGGACGGTTCGATGTCGTACGTGAACGCGCCCATCTTCACGCCCTCGTCGTACGTGGGAAGCTCGGGCTTGTCTTCGCGCAGCTCGTCGTAGAGCTTGCGGCACCAGTCTTCGCGGGTCAGGCCGCCCTCGGAATACTCGTCGTACACGCCCAGGCGCTTCGCCAACTCGCCGCACACCTCGTAGACTTCGCGGCGCTCGAACTTCGGACCGTAGAGGGGCTGGCCGAAACGGATGCCCTCGACGTCGTTGGACTCGCCGGCGGCCGTCAGGCTGTACGTTTCCTGCGGGGTCAAGTCGGGCAGGACGATGTCGGCCCAGTTGCACGAATCGGTCCAGGCTATGTCGTACTGCAGAATGAACTCGCACAGGGTTTCGTCGCGCAGGATATCGGTGGTGAAGTTGATGTCGGCGTTTTGGTTGGCCATCATGTTGTTGCCGTAGTTCACCAGGAATTTGACGCCCACTTTCAGGCCGTCGGCGTTCTGGATGCCTGCGTTGGCGGCGGTCAGCTTCGCGCCGTCGCGGATGGCTTCGGGCCACAGGAAGTTCGGGAACTTCGCCTTGATGGGGTTCTTGCCCGTGGGCAGGGTGTTCAAGCCGATGTCGTCGTTGCCGATGGTCCCGCCCGACGTGGTGCCCGGCTTGCCTACCTGGCCCACCAGCTGCGGCAGCACCATGATGGCGCGCGAGGCGTTGTCGCCGTTGGTATGCCGTTGGGGCCCAAGGCCCTGGCAGATGTAGCACGGGTCGGATTCGGCAATCTCGTGCGCCAGCTTCACGATGCGCTCTTCCGGCACTTTCGTGATGGCGGATGCCCACGCGGGGGTCTTCTCCACCTGGTCGTAGCCGGTGCCCAGGATGTAGTCGCGGTAGGACAGGTTCTTGCCGCGAGCATCTTCGGGCATGGTCTCCTCGTCGAAGCCCACGCAGTACGTGTGCAGGAAGTCCAGGTCAACCAAGTTTTCGGTAATGAGCACATGGGCAAGGCCCGCTACCAGGGCTGCGTCGGTGCCGGGCACGATGGGAATCCATTCGGCACCCTGGTTCGTGCAGGTTTCGTTGCGGCGCGGATCGATGACGATGACGCGTGCGTTCTTCTTCTCGCGAACCACGTTCAGGTCGTAACCCGGGCCGTCGCCGGCCATGCGCATGTCGTTCGGCGCGAAGCCGAAGAACACGACAAGCTCGCCTTCCTGGATGGTCTTGAGCGAGCGGTTGCCCCACGACTTGCCGTACGTGTAAGGGTACGCCCCGAAGCTGATGGACGCGCTCGAGTAGCTGCCGTAGCGCGTGACTTCGCCGCCCAGCAGGTTGAACAGGCGGAAGAAGGGATTGTTCATCATGATGTTCTGCTCGACGCCCGAGCATTCCTGGATGAACACGGCCTCGTTGCCGTACTGCTTCGTGATGCGCGTGAATTCGCTGGCGATGATGTCGAGCGCCTCGTCCCAGCTGATGCGCTCGTACTGGCCCTCGCCGCGCTTCGTGCCCTCGACGCGCTTCATCGGGTAGTTCAGCCGGTCGGCGCTTCCCAGCCACGGGCGGATGGAGCGGCCGCGCAGGCAAGCGCGCGCCTCGACGGCGCCGAATGCGGGGTCTCCCGTGTTGTCGGATTCGACGTACTTCAATTCACCGTCCTGCACATGGCACTGCAGCGGGCACGCGCCTCCGCAGTTGACGTGGCAGTGCGTCCAGACGATCTCCTCGTTGCCAGCCGCGTCTTCGGCATAGGCTTGCGGAGCGTCGGCGAACAGGCTTTGGGATGCCGCTCCGCTTGCGGCGGCAAGCGCGCCGAGCGCGCCCGTCGCCTTCACGAAGGTGCGGCGGGTCAGTCCCTGGGATGTCGTGGTGTTCGACATGCAACCCCCTCCAATACTCGTAGGCTCCTCGTTTGCTTCGTGCGCCTTGCCTTCGCCTCGTCAACGCTCGGCAGGGCACGTCCATGCAGTTCGAACTGGTGAAAACTATAGATGTTTCGGGGTTGCAACCTTGTCACCAGAATGTTGTGATATTTTCGTTTCCCCAGGTAAAAGCTATCACCATATTGTCGAATGGCTGAGTTTCACCCCGTTTTTCGGCATGAGAGCGTCTGTTAGAATGGCACCACGACAACCAAAGGAGGGATTCCGTACATGCGCGCGCCAACCGCACTCAGACCGGACGTCCCCAGCTTCGGGTACGCTGCATTCCTGTCGATAAACGCAACGTCGATTTGGGGAGGAATCTTCCCGTATCTGTCCGCACCGTGCCAGACCCCGCTTACTACCATTGTATTTTACACGGTGCAGATAGCGTCGTTTTGGGCTGCGTTCTGCGTATGCATGGCGGTCACATGGGCGCGTCCGGCCTTCGCCCGGCGGGCCCATGTTTTGGCGTTCTCCGTTCCGCTGGCGTTTGGTCCGCTGATGCTGGTGGGCGCTATGTACCTGGAATCGCTGGCGTTCGCGCTTATCGTGGTTGCCGCGGCGCTCATAGGCGTGGGATCGGCCGGATACCTTATGAGCTGGCAGCGCGTGTTCGCTTCGCTCGACAGCGCGCGGGGGAACATGGCGCTCATCAAGGGCACGGGCTTTTCGGCGCTGCTGTACTTTTTCCTGTGCTTCATTCCCACGGCTTTGACGGCGTACTTGATTCCGCTTGTGCTGGTTCCGTTGGCGGGGCTGTGCCTGTGGATCGCGGCGGAGGGCACCGACGACGCGCAGCCTATGTTCGACGACGTTCCGCGCGAGCATGCGCTGGTGTATCGCAACGCCTTGCGCGAGAGCTTGCTGCCGGCGCTTTCGGTGGGCGCGCTGGGATTTTGCTCGGGCGCTATTCGCTTTATTGCGGTTACGCACCAGGACCTGCTCAGCACCATCAACATCTTTTCCATGTTCGCGCTGCTGGCCGTGGTGGCGGCATTTTACGGAGCATGGCGTATACGCACCATCCACGTTGACTTGATGAGCGTTTTTCGGGTGCTGTTCCCGGTGGCGGCGACTTGCTTGATCGTGCTTCCGTTCGCGGGCGAGTGGTTCACCATCATTGGCAGCGGGGTTACGTACGCCTGCTTCATGCTGGCCACCGTGCTGGTCATGATGCACTGCGGCCAGATATCCCGCGATAGCGGCATCAATCCGGTGTTCATTTTCGCGTTCTACGGCACCATCACGTACTTTCTGCAAATGTGCGGGTACGTGGTGGGCTACGCTTCCGGCAGCGAAGTCACCTTGGGCGTCGAGCAGCTTTCGTTTGTGGGACTGGTTGCGCTGTACGTTTTGTTGCTGGTTGCGTTGGTCGGTCGCAGGGTGGGCAAGCTGCACACTAACCGCCTGGAGTTTCTTATGCTCACGCCGAAGGCTCGCCGGAAGGAGGCGTCGGCGGAGATTGCCGTGAGCCGCGCCGTGCGCGCTCGCACGACGGCCGAGGCGGATGCGTCCGAAGAGGGCCGGGCGAGCGCGGCGAAGGGCCGGGCCGCGCGAGCGGCGGGCGCGAATCCTGCGGTGTCGGGCGAGGCGGGCTCTTCCGCGGCTTCGTCTGCGGTTGCGGTTGCGGGATCGGCGCCTTTGGTGGATCGGCTGTCGAAGCAGTGTCTGCGACTGAGCGAGTTGTACGGGTTGTCCAGTCGAGAGGCCGAGGTCATGGAGCTTGTTGCGCGCGGGCATTCGGGTCCCGCCATTGCCGAGATGCTGTTCATATCCGAGAACACGATGCGCACTCACAGCAAGCGCATCTACGCCAAGCTGGGCATTCACAAGAAGCAGGAGCTGTTGGCTCTTCTGGACGAGGTGTAGCCGCAGGCTGGCGGCGGGGCGGGGTGTGGCGTGCGGGCATGGGGCGTCCGACTCTGCCGGCGCGGGCGTGGGCATCCGGCGTGCCGGGGCCTGGGGCGGGTGCGGGGCGCTCGGCTCCGCCGGGGCGGAAGCGGCGCGCGGCGTACGGGCATGGGACGCGTCGCGCGGCGCGGATGCGGGCGTGGGTGCGGGCGTAGTGCGTGCCGGGGGTCTGGGGCTGGTGCGGGGCGCCCGGCTCCGCCGGGGCGGAAGCGGTGCGCGGCGTACGGGCATGGGACGCGTCGCGCGGCGCGGGCGTGGGCATCCGGCGTGCCGGGGGCCTGGGGCGGCGACTTGCGCCCGCTTTTTCAGTTCGCGTGGCGGCCCCATCTTGCTCCCGCAGCGCGTGGCGCTCCCCTCGCTGTCAAAACGAGCGAGTTTTGCGGCGGTTTTCAGCCCTTTCGGGGTGCCTCGGCTGCGGGCGTTTTATAACATGCCAGTTCAGAAGCTCGTCGCCTGCCATTATCCTGATTCGAGGACCAGCAAAACTCGTCCGTTTTGACAGCGGCAGGGGATCGACGGCGAACGCGACCGTCTCCCGACGGCTCGCGGCCCCGACCGCGACCGCGACCCCCCCCCGACGGCGAACGCGACCGCGGCCCCCCCCGGCAGCGACCGCGACCGCCGCGCGACGGTTCGCCCCCCCCGTCGGCGAACGCGCCTGTTGCGCGGCCCGCAACGACAGGGCGACCTCCTGTTTTCGCCGTCGTGCGTGTGGTGAATCGGTCCGTTTCCGCGCCGCAGCAAGGTTGCCTTATCTTACTTTGATATACTTACTTATAGAAGAAGCAAGAAGCGGAGGTGAAGCGGATGAGCGAACTCATGGTAGGGACGATCCTGGTGCTGCTGGTATGCGCTCTGTTCTTGGCGCTGGCCTGGAACTACTGGCATGGGCGGTGGCTGCGGTCGATTGCGGGAAACACCATGGCTACCGACGAAGAGCTTGCTTCACCTGAACAGAAGCGGTTGGGCAAGCGTATGTCGGCGGTCATGCTGGTGTGCACGGCGGCGCTTTTGCTCCTGCTGGGGTCGACGTACGTGCGCGAACTGGGAGGTTTCGACTTCGTAGGCATTGCGATATTCGCGGCTATTGGGGGTATCGTGGGTTCCTGCGCGTGGGCATGCCTTGCTACCTGGCGCGATAATCGTGCGATTCGGAAAAGATCTCAGCAAGATAGCGAGCCCTTGAGCGAGGACGCCAAGCTTGATCGACGCGCGGGCATTGTTCTTGCCATCATCCTGGGTATCTACCTGGTTGTATCGTTCGTGGTTGCTCCGCTGGCGAAAGGCTGACGCTACCGCGATCTTTTCGGGGCGCGCCGTGCGTGGGCCGTGCCGCCGCCTGCGCCTTCGGCGGTGACACGCCTTCTCGAATGTGGGACAATGGCAGGCGAACTATTCGAAACTTCGCACGTTAGGTATCAGAATCATGTCTGCCCAGTTCAACATTAAAGCGGCCGATCCCGCTTCCGTGGATCTATTGCAACGCGAATTGGCCTTGCCGCGCTTCATCGCGGCCACGCTCGTCGCGCGCGGCATCGAGCGCCCCGAAGACGTCCGTCGCTTCCTTGCGCCCTCTATCGAGCGCGATTGGCTTGACCCGTACATTATTCCCGGGTTGTCCGAGGTGGCCGACGCTCTGGAGGCCGCTGTCAAGCGCGGCGACCACATCTTGGTGTTCGGCGATTTCGACCTGGACGGCATTTCGGCCACCACGGTGCTCACTCGCGGTTTGCGCGCCCTAGGCGCGCAGGCTACGCCGTTCATTCCCCTGCGTTTCGAGGAAGGCTACGCGCTGTCCGAGGCGGCGTTTTTGCGCGCGTGCTCGTTCGGCCCGGACTTCATCGTGACCGTGGACTGCGGCATCGCCTGCAAAGCGGAGGCGGCCATGGTGGTGGAGGCCGGTCTCGGCCTGGCCGTCACCGACCACCACGAGCCGGTTGACCTGGTGCCCGAAGGCGTGCCCGTGGCCGATCCCAAATGCGATCCTGCCTGCCCCAGCGCCATTCTTGCCGGCGTGGGCGTGGCTCTCAAGCTGGTGCAGGTGCTGGGCGGTCGCCTGGGGCAGCCGCACCTGTGGCGGGACTACACCGACTTCGCCACCCTGGGAACGGTGGCCGACCTCATGCCCATGCGCGGCGAGAACCGCGCGCTCGTGGCAGACGGCATCGCGCGCATGAACAAGGCGCCCCGCCCGTGCATCGCGGCGCTCCTTGCCACCAGCGGCGCCATCGACAAGCCCATCAGCGCCACCAATTTAAGCTTCTCGGTCATTCCGCGTCTGAACGCCGCCGGCCGCATGGGCGACGCGCAACTGGCGCTTGATCTGCTCATGACCGATGACTTCGAAGAGGCCAATCGCTTGGCGGCCGAGCTCGAGCACGTGAACGACCAGCGCCGTGCCATCGAGGCGGAGCTTTCCGAGATCGCGAAAGCCCGCGCCGCAGAGGTGTACCAGGGCCAGCGGGCGCTTGTGGTGTCGGGCGAAAGCTGGCACGAAGGCGTGAAGGGGATTGTGGCAAGCCGCCTGGTCAACACGTACGGCGTGCCCAGCCTGCTGTTCACCATCGACG
Organism: Paraeggerthella hominis; assembly: GCF_021044775.1. Lineage (NCBI taxonomy): Bacteria > Bacillati > Actinomycetota > Coriobacteriia > Eggerthellales > Eggerthellaceae > Paraeggerthella > Paraeggerthella hominis. The sequence continues at coordinate 20,003 of NZ_JAJNOQ010000016.1, read as the reverse complement.
GCGACGAGGCGCGCGGCAGCGGTCGCAGCGTGGGCCAGGTGAACCTGTTCAAGGCCGTGGAAAGCGCATCCGACCTGCTCACGCGCTTCGGCGGGCATGAGGCCGCCGTGGGCGTGACGCTGCCGGCCGACAAGCTCCCCGAATTCGAGCGGCGCCTGTGCGCCTACATGGACGAGCTGCCCGAGGGCGCGTTCCATCCGCTTGTGAAGATCGACGCCTGCGTGAGCCTGGACGAGCTGACGTTGGAAAGCGTGGCTCAGCTGGACAAGCTTGCTCCGTTCGGTCAGGAGCATCCGGTGCCCGTGTACTTGGCGCGCGACGTGACGCTGGTGAACGCGCGCGCGGTCGGCGCCGAGAAGAACCACTTCTCGTGCTCGCTCACGGACGGGCGAGCCACGGTGGCCGGCATCATGTTCCATTGCTCGGACATCGAAACGCTCATGCGCACCGACAGCGTGGTGAACGCCGCGTTCGAGGTGCAGATCGACGAATGGCGCGGCCGCAAATCGGTGAAGGCCATGCTCCAGTCGCTGGCTCCTGCGCGTACGTGTGGCGCGCTGGAAGCGTGCCTCAACCCTGAAAACCTCAGCTTCGTGGCCGATCTGTATGCCACGAGCGATGCGGAGCTGTGCGCCAACGTGCAGCATCGTCCCGAGGACGTGGAAGCGTACGAGGCTGCGCTCGAGAAGAACCGTGCGTTCTGGGAGGCCAAGGCCGTCGAGGATCCCGAGGGTTTGGAGCGCGATATCGTGCGCGCCATCATCGGCGACCGTCGGCTGCACGACGCCCAGCGCGACATCTTGGACCACCTGGACGCGGGACGTTCGGTTCTTGGCGTGATGGTGACGGGACGCGGCAAGTCCCTGACCTTCCAAGTGCACGCCGCCATGCGCGCGCTGGCGAACCACGAGGTGAGCCTGTTCGTGTATCCCTTGCGCGCGCTTATTGCCGATCAGGCGTTTCATCTGCGCGAAGCGCTGGATGCGTTCGGTGTGCGCGTGGTCACGCTCACGGGCGAGAGCACGCCCGAAGAGCGTCGTCAGGCGTTCGCTGGATTGGCTGACGGCATGTACGATATCGCCCTGACCACGCCCGAGTTCCTGGCGTGGCATGCGGATGAGTTTGCCGCTACGGGTCGCGTTCGCTTTGTGGTGGTGGACGAGGCCCACCACGTGGGCTTGGCGAAAGCCGGGCAGCGCGTTGCCTACGCCACCATTGGCGCCGCCATTGCGAAGCTGGGAAGCCCCGCCCCCACGGTGCTGGCGCTTACCGCCACGGCCGACGACGACGTGACCGCCGCCATCGAGCGCGAGCTGCCCATCGATTCCTGCGTGTTCGACACCGCAGATCGTCCGAACCTGGCGGTGGACGACCGGCGCAACCTGCGCAATCGCGACGACTACCTGGCCAATCTGGTGGCGTCGGGCGAAAAGACGGTCATCTACGTGAACTCGCGCGAGCAGTCCGTGGCCGTTGCGCGCAGCTTGCGCAAGCGCGTGCCGCAGGTGGCGCCGCTCATCGGCTTTTACAACGCGGGCCTTTCGCGCAGCGAGCGCAAGCGCATCGAGGAGCTGTTCCGCACCGATGCGCTGAGCGTGCTGGTGGCCACGAGCGCGTTCGGCGAGGGCGTGGACATTCCCAACATTCGCCATGTGGTGCTGTACCATCTGCCGTTCAACGAGATAGAGTTCAACCAGATGAGCGGCCGTGCGGGGCGCGACGGGCAGGGTGCGAGCGTTCACCTGCTGTTCGGGCGCAACGATTGCTCCATCAACGAGAGCATCTTGCGCGACATGACTCCCGACCACGATTGCTTGGCGCAGGTGTACCGCAAGCTGCGCAGCTTGCAGCGCGAAAGTTCCGATACGTTCTTCACCTTGGGGAACGCCGATTTGGCCGCCGCTGCCAGCACGGACGTCTTCCCGGTGAGCCCCGCTTCCGCAGCATGCGGCGTGGCGGTGTTCCGCGAGCTGGGCCTCATCGAGACCCATACGGCGTTCGGCGCCGACGGGATGGCGCGATCCATTCACGTGAAGGACACGCAGGATAAAGTGGAGTTGACGGACAGCGTTCGCTATCGCGAAGGTTTGGGGGAGCGCGAGATATTTCACGCGTTCCGCGACTGGGCGATGAAGAGCGATTCTGCTAGCCTGCATATACGCGTTTCCCGGCCCATTTTGCCGGGCAAGGCGCTGCATGGAAAGGAGGGCGACGATGACTAAGAACGATCGCGAAGAGCTGCTGGGCGAGGCCCCGAAATCGACGGGCAGGCAGACGGTCGAGGACAATCTGCTGGGCCGTCCGCATGTGGCCGAGAAATCGTTCGCTCCCGAAGCGAAGAAGGACGCTCAAGCGTCGCATACTCCCGAGGACCGCTTCATCGAGCTTCAGCGTTTGACCTCGACGTATCTTTCCGAAGCCGACGAGGCTCTTCTTGCCAAGGCGTTCCGCTTCGCAAGCGACGCGCACGAAGGCCAGTGCCGCAAAAGCGGCGAGCCGTTCGTGGCCCATCCCGTGGAAGTGGCCATTATCCTGGCCGATTTGCGCATGGACGTGGAAACGCTCATTGCCGCGTTGCTCCACGATACCGTGGAGGATACCAGCGTGACCGCCGCCCAGGTGGCCGAAGAGTTCAACGACCAGGTGTCGCAGCTGGTCGAGGGCGTGACGAAGATCACCCGCATCGAGGTGGAGAGCCTGTCCGACAAGCAGGCGGCCACCATTCGCAAGATGTTCGTGGCAATGAGCAAGGACATCCGCGTGATCGTCATCAAGCTGGCCGACCGCCTGCACAACATGCGCACGCTGGGCGCACTGCGCGAGGACCGCCGCATCTTCAAAGCGCGCGAAACCCTGGAGATCTACGCGCCCATCGCCCACCGCCTGGGCATCAACTCCATCAAGTGGGAGCTTGAGGACCTGTCGTTCTATTATCTGGAACCCAACAAGTTCAAGCAGGTCAGCCGCATGGTTACGGAAAGCCGTGCCGAACGGGAAGACTACCTCAACCAGATCATCGGCATCCTGCACGACGAGATGGGCAAGGTGAACATCCAGGCGCAGATCATGGGCCGCCCGAAGCACCTGTACTCCATCTACCAGAAGATGACGAAGAAGGGCAAGGGCTTCTCCGAGATTTACGACCTGATCGCCGTGCGCGTGATCGTGAAGTCGGTCAAGGACTGCTATTCGGCTCTGGGCGCGGTACACACGCTGTGGCACCCCATGCCGGGGCGTTTCAAAGACTACATCGCCATGCCGAAGTTCAATATGTACCAAAGCCTGCACACCACGGTCATCGGCCCTGCCGGTCGGCCGCTTGAGGTGCAGATTCGCACCGAGGACATGCATCGGCAGAGCGAATACGGCGTGGCTGCCCACTGGCGCTACAAGGAGAAGGGCGGCAAGGGCGGCGACGCCATCGACCAGCAGCTGGCGTGGCTTCGCCAGATGGTGGACTGGCAGGACGAGTCGCAGGACTCGCGCGAGTTCCTGAAGGACCTCAAGGTTGACCTGGCGCCTACGGAGGTGTTCGTCTTTACGCCGAAGGGCGAGGTCATGAGCTTGCGAGCCGGATCGACTCCGGTCGATTTCGCGTACGCCATCCACACGGAGGTGGGAAACCACTGCGTTGGGGCGAAGGTGAACGGCGCCATCGTGCCTCTAACGTACGAGCTGCAGCTGGGCGACCGCGTGGACATTCTCACGCAGAAGAGCGCAAGCCCTTCGCGCGACTGGCTCAACATCGTGAAGACGCCGAGCGCGCGCAGCAAAATTCGGTCGTACTTCAGCCGGGTGAGCCGCGGGGACGATTTGCAGAACGGCCGCGACAAGCTGACGCGCGAGATGCGCAAGCACGGCCTGGGCATTTCGAGCGCCCAGTCGATGCGCGCCATCAAGAGCGTTGCCGATCACATGGGCTACAACGATCCCGACGACATGCTGGTGAACATCGGCACGGGCAAGGAAAGCGCCCAGCATGTGTCGAACCGCCTGCTCAAGATCTTGGTGGACAAGGGCAACGAAGAGGCTGAGACGCTCGGCTTCGGCGCATCCGATATGTCCACGGGCAAGCTGCCGCCCATGCTGACGTCGGTGAAGCGTCCGAAAAAGCACGAAGCCCATACCAGCAACGGCGTGGTGGTGAAGGGTATCGACGACGTGCTGGTTCGCTTGTCGCGCTGCTGCAACCCGGTGCCCGGCGACGAGATTCTGGGCTTCGTGACGCGCGGGCGCGGCGTGTCGGTGCACCGCGCGGATTGTCCGAACGCAACCGACCTCAAGCAATCGCCGGAGCGCATCATCGACGTGGCGTGGGAGCGCGACCTTCCCAAGAACACGTCGTTCAAGGTGGAGGTGTTTCTTGACGCGCTCGATCGCATGAACCTGCTGCGCGACGTGACCGTGGTGCTGTCCGAAATGGGAGCGAACGTGCTGAACTGCTCCGTCACGGCTCATCGCGACGGCATGGCGGAGATGCGCTTTTTGTTCCAGGTTTCGGACATCAACCATATCGATACCATTTTGAGCAAGCTGCGCGGCATCGAGGGCGTGTTCGACGCTCGCCGCATGGTGCCCAAGCAGGGCAACGGAAAGAAAAAGTAAAGGAGGCCGTCCATGGCTCAGGTGAAGAAGGTCAAGAGCACGTGCGTGCCCGTCGAGTTCGTGACGCTTGGCATGCTGGGCAACAACGTGTACATCATCTCGGACGGAGAGGCCACCATCGTGGTCGATCCTTCCTGCAAGGCCGACGAGATTTTGAAGGCGGTGGGCAATCGTACGGTCGATGCCATCGTTTTGACGCATCGCCACTCCGATCACGTGGGGGCGGCGAAGGAGCTGCGCGACAAAACCGGCGCAACCGTCATCGCGTCGGCGATCGACGCGCCCATCATCGAGGGCAAGAAGCAGCTGCCGCGCGACGACATGCGCACCGAGCCGTGCCCGGTCGATCATGTTGTCAGCAACGGAGACATCGTGAAGATCGGCTCCATGCCGTGGAAGGTGCTGGTCACCCCCGGCCACACCGAGGGCAGCATGTGCTTGTTCCTCGACCCTCAGTTCGGCACGAATCCTGCGGGGGATCCGGTGCTGATCTCGGGCGATACGCTGTTCTGTGGATCCATCGGCCGGACCGATTTCCAGGGTGGCGACATGAACGCCATGCGCCGCTCCCTGAAGCGTTTGGCGGCGCTGCCCGACGAGACGGTCGTTCTGCCAGGGCACGAGGCTTTGACCAAGATCGGCAACGAGCGCAAGCGCGTATTCGCGTTCTACGCGTAAGGAAGCAAGGCTGGACGGGGCCGCCGAGCGAAGAGGCTCATGCCTCGCCTCGGCGGCCCCGTCCTTCTGCTCCGCTTTACCTGCTGCTTTGCTTCATCTTCAGCGATAGTGCTAGACATGCGAGCGCGAACAGGCCGAAAGCGGCAAGGCCGGGCGCGTTCGTGCCGAAGGCCGCCATGGACGCTGATAAAACCAGGGGCGGAAAAAAGCCGCCCAAACCTCCCCACATGGAGACGATGCCGTTTGCCGGCCCGGCTTGCTTGGTGAAGTACAGCGGCACCAGCTTGAACACCGTTCCGTTGCCGATGCCGCAGGCGATGCTGATCAGGTAGATGCCTCCAAGGTACGCCGGCAGCCCGGGAGCCAGCGCCAGCACGGCCGCACCTGCTGCGAGCGCAACGAATACGCAGGCCAGCAGCTTGTAGCAGTCGAATCGATCGGCCAGCCACCCGCCCAAGACGCGAACCGTTGCGGCAGTCACGATGAAGATCGAGGTGGCGGCTCCTGCGCTCACGCCGTCAAGAAGGTAGTGCGACGTGAGGAAGTTCGGCAGATACACCGTCAACGCTACGAACGCCCCGAAGGTCACGAAGTAGAACAGCGAGAGGATCCACAGGCGTGCATCTGCGCCGATCTGCTTCATCTGCTGCACGATGGGGGTCTTCACGCGAGGCTCGCTGCGATCGCCCAGCGCAAGGTTCAGGATCACGAACACGGCCAGCAGCACCAGGTACAGCTTGACGGCCCCGCGCCATCCCAGCGCCAACGCCGCAACCGGCGCAAGCCAGGTGGTCAGCGCCGTTCCCATGTTGCCGAACCCGTATACGCCGTTCACGAACCCGTGTCGTTCTTTCGGGTAGTATTTGGGCAGCGAGGTGACGCCCACGGAGAACACGGCTCCCGCAATGCCCAGGAACGTGCCGCTTACCAGCAGTTCCTGGTAGGTGGTGGCTTCGCTCAGAAGCCAAACGGGAACCAGCAGCGCCGCGAAGCTGGCAAGGAACACGGTTCGCGCGCCGAAGCGGTTCGCGCAGTAGCCGAACGGCACGCGCAGGACGCTTCCCAGCACGACGGGGATGGCGGTCACCAGCGCGATCGCATCGGACGGGATCGCGATATCTTGCTTGATGGAGGGAAGCAGCGACGACAAGACCACCCACACCATGAATCCGGCGATCAGGTCGGCTGTCTGCAAAGGCAGATGCAGGCGTTTTTCCATGTTCGATACCCCTCCCCCTTGGGGTGCCGCCGCAGCGGTTTGCCGGCGGACGCTCGTCAAAGCGGACTCGGCTTCGCGTTGTGCGCGGCACTCGAAATCCCTATTGAACTGCTTACTCTATCACGGAGCGTTCGTGCGAGCGAAGGCAGAGCCGATAATGCGGGTTTTCCCGGATGCCTTTTACGTTTATTTTACTTCTGGATACGAAATAGGACGTGGAAAGCGGGTTAAGACCCTTTCGGTTTGTCAGATTTACGTTAAACTGATGAGTTGCTGAGCCTTTTTACTGGTTTGTTGAAAGGGAACTTGTGACCATAGAGTGGGCTGCATTTGTGGCCGAGCTCGCCTCCAACCCGGTGCTGGTGGCGGTGACCCTGCTCAATATCGGCGTGATCGTCGTCAACGGCGCGACCGACGCTCCCAACGCTATCGCAACCGTGGTGTCGACGCGCGCCATGAAGCCGAAGCACGCTATCCTTATGGCGGCTATCTGCAACTTCCTGGGCCTTCTGGTCATCTCCCTGTTCACGTCGGCGGTTGCCCACACCATATTCAACATGGTCGATTTCGGGGGAGATGCCCGCCAATCGCTCATTGCGCTTATGGCCGCGATGGTGGCCATTATCGTTTGGGGCGCAACGGCGTGGTACTTCGGCATCCCCACCAGCCAGAGTCATTCGCTCATCGCCGGGCTGACGGGCGCCGCCATTGCGTTGCAGGGCGGTTTCGGGGCCATCAACGGCGGGGAGTGGATGAAGGTCGTATACGGCATTCTTTTGTCCACGTTGCTGGGCTTTTTTCTGGGGTGGGCGAACTCCAAAATCATTGGCCGCGTATGCCGCAACAGAGATCGGCATCGAAGCGCGGCTTGCTTTCGGTGGGCTCAGGTGATTTCGGGCGCGGGCGTAGCGTTCATGCACGGTGCGCAAGACGGCCAAAAGTTCATGAGCATCTTCGTTCTTGCCATCACGTTGGCAACCGGCGTGGGCCAAGCCGATCAAATGGTCCTTCCCATCTGGTTGATGTTCTTCTGCGCGCTCAACATGGGATTGGGCACCGCCGTAGGCGGCGAGCGCATCATCAAAAGCGTCGGGGTCGACATGGTCAAGCTGGAGCCCTTCCAAGGGTTCGCTGCCAGTTGCGCGACGTTTTTCTGTCTTATGCTCTCCACGTTCGCCGGGCTTCCGGTGTCTACTACCCATACGAACACGACGGCTATCATGGGGGTGGGCGCGGCAAAGCGAAAAAGTGCCGTGAAGTGGGGAATTGCCGTCGAAATGGTGAAGACGTGGGTACTTACGTTTCCGGGCTGCGGTTTGCTTGGGTTCGTGTTCGCTCACTTGTTCCTGATGTTCTCGTAAGGAGGCCCTTATGGCCAAGAAGGAAAAGTTCGATTACTTTGACGCGTTCGAGAAGCAGACCAAGTTGGCCATGCAGGAAGCCGACTTGCTGATCGAAGCAATCGAGAAGTTCACGGAGGCTGAGAACCTGAGAGGCGCCATGGAGCGCGCGCATGAGCTCGAGCACGAGGGCGACGAGATCAACCATGCGATTTTCAGGACGGTTGCCACCGACTTCATCACGCCTATCGAGCGCGAGGACATCATCGACATGTCGCAGTTTTTGGACAACATCATCGACTACATCGAGGACGTGATCCAGCGTTTTTACATGTACGACGTGCACTTCATGCACCATGACGCACTCGAGTTCGCCTGTCTGATCAAGAAGAGCTGCGAGGCTCTGGACACGGCCATGGAGGATTTCCGCAACTTCAAGAAGTCCAAGAAGTTCAAGCAGCTGATCGTGGACGTCAACACGTACGAGGAAGAGGCCGACCAGCTGTACCTGCAGGTCATTCGCAAGCTGCATACGCACGACCGCGAAAACCCCATGCGCGTGCTGGTGTGGTCCCAGATCTTCGACCGCATGGAGCGCTGCTGCGACGCATGCGAGCATGTTGCCGACACCATGAACACGGTGCTGCTGAAAAACGTGTAGCGAACAAGCTCGCCGGCGAGGCATCGGCTTTGTCGGCGAGTTCGCGCCTGCAAGGCGTGCGGGCGCTTGCTTCTACGAGCGCGGCTCGAAGGGGTCGCGCTCGTCTTCGTCGTTCGATCCCCCGGTGCTGTCGATGAAGCGGCGCAGCTCTTCCCGGTTGACGATGATGCGGTCGCTGGGGTCGCTGGCCTGCGACGGCGTCGATGCTGCGGCCCCGTTGCCGTCGGCGTTCGTCGTATTCGCTACGGGCGGCAACGGCGACGTGCTGCCCGGCGCTCGCCAAAGGCGACGCAGCTTGTCGTATGCCGTTTTGCGCTCGCGCTCGCGTTCGATCTTTCCCTTCGGCGGCCGCACGCGGCGGGCGACCGACTTCACAGGACGAGCCACGGCGCTTGCCACCACGTCCGAGTAATCGCGCGGCTCTTGCGTGCGCCATCCGAAGAAAAGCGACGCGTAGCGAAGTCCCAAAACGATGGTCACGCAGATGATTTCCGCATAATGATCCAGGATATGGTTTTGGTGCAGCACTGCGTACACGATGCTGCCTACCAGCGCCGCGCTGCCGTACAGGGCTCCTGCCTGAAACGCTTCCGGCTCCCGATTCATGCAAATGTCGCGCAGGATGCCGCCTCCCACAGCGGTGATGGTGCCCAAGATGATAGCGGGCACGATGTCGAGCCCGGCCGACGTGGCTTTGCCCACGCTGATGACGGCCCACAGGGCTACGGACAGGTTGTCCAGAAGATCCACTACGGGGTCCAAGTACGTAGCCAGCTTGCCGAAGTAGAACACCACCACGCCCGCAACGGCGCAGGCTATGATAAGCGTAGGTTTCTGAAATGCGTAAATGCCGTAGTTCTGAAGCAGCACGTCGCGCATGATGCCGCCGGCAAGACCGGTGATGATGGCGATGCACACCACGCCGAATATGTCGTAGCGCGCCCGTACGGCGCTCATGGCGCCGGACAGCCCGCCGGTCAACGATGCGGCAAGCTCGAGCCAGAAGGGGATGGCGAGGACTACTTCCAGCATGGGCGCTTACGCGTCCGCAAACGAGGTGGAAGGAGCTTCGTCTTTCGCGCCGTCTTCGACGGAAACGAGCACCGCTACCGTCGGCTCGCCCGAAAAGTCCAGGTTGTCGGTCAGGGTGCGAGCATCTTCCAGGTTGAAGCTTTCCCGGTCGAACGCGGAGATGTTCCCGTATGCTTTTTCGAGCGCTTCGTTGTACAGGTCCCAGAAGCCGACCGTGCGCACCTCTCCCGTGAAGGGGTTCTCCCAGGGGCGGTGCTGCCGGTTGTCGAACGGGCTTTCCGTCAGCTCGATCGGGCGATGGCTCATAGACTGGAAGAACGAGTGCGGGCGCAGAATTCGTTCCAGGCGTCCCGCCACGGCGCGCTTGGCTCCGGTGGGAGAATAGAACACGCGTTGGACCAGGCGGAAGTTCTTCACGGCTCGCTCGAACAGGTCGGCGGGAACGATCGCGCCGTACACGTTGAGGGCAGCGTAGGCGAACATCTTCGAGATTACGTTCAGCGCGAAGTCGCTTGCTTTGAGGATTTCCTCGGAGGGATTGAACGCGGCAACGGTAACCCCGCGCTTCTTGAACAGAACCAGCTCGTCGAGCTCGCTTTCGATGACGCCGTGAACCTCGGAGCCGTCTTCGCGCGACAGGCCGGGTTCGCCGGCGTCGCACAGGCGGTACTCGTGGAAAAACACGAACGGGTGCATGGTGGAATCCAGCGTGTAGTGGCACAGGAAGCCCAGCGCGTACGCGCGGCCCACGGGCAGCTCGGCGCTGCTGAGGATCGAGAGCGAGTCTTTGAACGCTTTGAGCAGTTCGGCGGGCTTTTCGCTGTGCATGGTGTTGCCCAGGCGATTGTGCGACCTCAGGCCGGGGCTGATGACGGTGTAGAACAGCGGGTCAGGGCCCTGGTTGCCCAGAAGGAAGGCGTCGGCTTCGTCGCGCGAGCCGCCGATAAGGGAAAACAGACGGTCGTACACGTCTCGTCCGAAAAAGTCATGCGTGATGATAGCCGGCATAGCGTGAACTCCGTTTCTGACCTTGATTTTACCGATGACGCTACGCGCTATCATATACAATGTGCGGGTACTTGTTAACCGTCGGTTTTCACTTGTGGAAAACCTTACAGGGGGGCGCTGCATGTTCGGAAAGCTGACCAAGCAAGAGCGAAGCTGGATTCTCTACGACGTGGGAAATTCAGCGTTCATCATGCTGTCGACGGCGCTCATTCCCGTGTACTTCGCAACGCTTGCCGAGCCGGGCTCGTCGGTGGTCGTGGCATGGGGCTATGCGGAAACCGTGGCGGCGCTGCTGTTGGCGCTGCTCATGCCCATCTTGGGCAGCTTGGCCGACCTCAAGGGCAACAAGAAGAAGTTTTTCATCGGCTTCGTGGGCACGGGCGCCGTGGCGTGCGCGGCGTTGGGCATTCCCACCGAGGCGCTTCCGTTTTTGATCGTGTACGTGGCGGCATCCATTATGGTGAACGGGTCGATGGTGTTCTACGACGCGTTTTTGGTGGACGCTACCACCGAAGAGCGCTACGACGAGGTGTCGTCGCAGGGCTACGCTTGGGGCTACATCGGTTCGTGCATTCCGTTCATTGCATGCTTGGCGGTAGTGCTGGGCGGATCGTTCATAGGGATCGACATGATGACGGGCATGAAGATCGCCTTCGTCATTACGGCGGCTTGGTGGGTTGCGTTTAGTGTTCCGTTGGTGCGCGACGTGCATCAGACGCACTACAAGGAGCGTGCGAAGCGCGTGTTCCGGGATACGTTCTCGGGGTTGTGGAAAACGCTCAAGAACATCGTGCGCGACCGGCGCCTGCGGTACTTCATGCTGGCGTTCTTCTTCTACATCGACGGCGTGCATACCATCATCAAGATGTCGACCAGCTACGGTACCGACCTGGGAATCGACTCTACGCATTTGGTGCTTGCGCTGCTGCTGACGCAGTTCGTGGCGTTTCCGTCGGCCATCGCCTACGGGCGGCTTTCCACGAAGTTCGGAACGAAGCGCATGCTGCTGGTCGCCGTGTTCGCGTACTTCTGCATCACGCTGTTCGCCGCGTTCTTCCTGCGCGAGGCGCTGCAGTTCTGGATTCTGGCCGTGTGCGTGGGTCTGTTCCAGGGTGGCATCCAGGCGCTGTCCCGCTCTGAGTTCGGCAAGCTCATACCGAAGGAGCATGCGAACGAGTATTACGGCTTCTTCGATATTTTCGGCAAGTACGCTGCTGTTATGGGCACGCTTCTGGTGAGCGTGTTCACGCAGATGACCGGGAATTCGTCGGTAGGCGTGCTGTCCGTGGCGGTCTTGTTCATCGTGGGCTTCGTCCTGTTGTGGAGGATGCCGAAAGAGGGGTAGGAGGCGGCTGAAAAGGCGGTCGCTTCGCTCGAGTCCTTGTTTTCTCGCATGCGGTTATCACCGTGCGCGTTGATTTTCCTGCTTGTCAGACGGTATAGGCAATTTTCGTTAAACTCGTTTTGCCATCGAGGCTTACTCTTCGCGATGCGGTATCATGCGAGCCATCGTATCTTCTTGATAGTCACTTCTCGTGCGGGTGAGGCGGAGGATTCTTGGTTACCGTTGCGGACATCGTTGCGTTGCCAGCGTTCAAGAGCGTAGATCTGATTGCGCCTTGTGAAGGGTCCCAGCAGCGGGAGGTTCGCAATGTCGGCATTCTGGACTGCCCTCCCGATTACAACGACTACAGGGTTTACGTTCCGGGAGAACTCATCCTCACGAATCTTGGTTTCGCATATGGCAATCCTGAGCTTGCAGAAAAATCGCTCTTGGCTATGCTGCGCAGAGATGTTGCCGCTATTGCGATCAAGACAGTGTACGACCCTCCCATCAGCGACGCTGTCCGCAAGGAGAGCGAGGAGCGCGGCGTCCCCGTCTATTTGTACGATGGTGCCTACCATGAGACGGTGGCGTACCAATCGCTTGACCTGATTCGAAGGGATCGGGCGGAGCTGGACAAGGGAAGGGCTTTGGATGAGCTGCTTGCGGCCCACGATGACGATCGCATCCGTACAAGGTTGAGCGCTATCGTCGGCACGACCGGCTCTATGCTTCAGTGCTTCGCTTTTGCCCTGCGTGCGGGTGACACCTGCTCGTTTTACGCCATGCTCGACTCGGTGTCCTCGTCGCTGGACGCGGTGAAAGCGGAATGCTATGCAGTGGAATCTGTGGGCGCATGTCGCTACCACGATCATATTCTTGCTTTCGTATCCTACGGTTTCGTGGGCGACGAGGAGCGGTTGGCCGCCGAAAAGCGATGTCTTTCAATGACCGGACTGGAAGAGGGGTTGCATGTTGGCGTAGGCGAAGCGGTTCATTTGGGCGACGGGGATGTTGGCATCCGTCAAGCGCTCGCAGCTGCGGATAGCGCACGTCGCTGCGGCCAGCATCTGATTCGCTGGTCGGAGCTGCATGTTGCAGCGTTTGCTCATGCCGTGCGCTACGATCGTTTGTTTATGAGCGCAAGCGCGTTGTATCGAGCCATGCTTTCCGATTACGATAAGAAGCACGGAACCGAGCTTGTTCACACGGCCGAAGCGTTGGTGATGCGGCATGGAGATGTCAAGACGATAGCGGAAGAACTGCACCAACATCCCAATACGATACGTTACCGCATGCGGAAAATGAAAGCTGTGCTGGGCATTCCTCATGAGGACGATAAAGCGTTCGTCGGTTTGCTCGATCTTGTGTTTCTTCCCGAAAGAGATTCTGTTTGATTTCTTATTTTAGTCGGTCGGCGCCGTTCTTGATGTTTTCGGGAAGTCTTTCGTGCAAGGGGGATGGGATTTTTTTCTTGCTGACGGCGTTGGCGATTGTGTAAACAATCAGGCCCGACCCCATTCCGGCTACAATGGGAATGGAGCTTGCCGTTCCCACCGCCAGAAAGCTCACGGTAACTGCGACCGAGCTTACCCCCAATGCGTATAGACCTGCCCTCGGGCTGAATCGTTTCAATACGAAGCTTGCCACGAGAGGCACGAACACGCATCCCGATAGGTATCCGTAGCAGATATCGATCCCAACGAGAACATCGTTTATCCATAGGGAGCAGATCATTACGATGATGCCTATGACGAGGGCGGATAGGCGAGTTGCCGTAACTTCCCGCAGATGACGGGATCGCTTTCCGCCGAAGCGTACGTACAGGTCGTTGTACAGGATAGTGGACGATGCGAGGATCGTGCCGCTAGAAACCGACATCGTGGCGGCCATGGCAGCTGCCAAAACAAGTCCGCGGATCCCTACGGGCAGAAATGTGGAAATTCCGGTTACGAATGCGTTCTGCGGATTGTCCAGATGGGGCAGAAGTACTGCTACGCTCATGCCGACGATCACCGTGGCGAACGCGTACATGATGCTGTAAAGGCCGGCTCCGATTGTGCCCCGCTTCGATACTTTTTCGTCTTTTGCAGTGAATATGCGTTGCCAGATGTCTTGGCCGATGATAAGCCCGGGAACGTATAACACGATATAGGAGAAGCTTTTGTCGAACCCCATGCTTCCCACTGAAAGGTACGCTTCGGGCACCTTGCTTACCAGCGCATCCCAGCCTCCGGCGGCTGAGATGCAGAAAAGAGGTGCAAGGATGAGAATGCCAATGGTCTTCACAACGAACTGCACGATATCGGTCATGGTGACCGACCACATTCCTCCTACGAATGTGTACAGTATTACGATGCCGCCGCCTAGCGCCATCGACAACGTAGGATCGAGCCCAATGGTTCCGTTGATGATCGTGCCTATGGATATGACTTGGACTACGCTGAGGGTGAGCGTGTATATGAGGGTGAGGACGGAGCTGAATACGCGGGCTGTGGGCCCGTAGCTGCTTTCCACTACTTCGTTCACGCTGAGCGCACGTAATTTTGACAGCTTGCTTGTTACGAGAAAGCCTGCGACGATCAATCCGAATCCAATGCTCAGGTTGAGCCATATGCCGCCGAATCCGAACTGGTAGCCCAGTTGGGCGCTGCCGATAGTGGATCCGCCTCCTAACGTAAGCGCCGCCATGCATCCAAAAAACAGGGGAAACGATAGTCGTCTGCCTGCAACCAGATAATCTTCTTGGGTTTTCGTGAATCGTGCGGCTACGAAGCCGATGGTTACGATGGCGACAAAGTACAGCGCGATGATGACGTAGTCGATAGACGAAAGAGCCATGTGCGACCTCCGCTTCTTTGGAAGAACCCGCCTTGTACCCCATCCTAGATTTTTGCTGTTCAGAATTGTTTGTTCAGGCGAACAAAGCAGTTGGTTCCAGTTTTGTCCTTTCGTCCAGTGGGAGGTTGCTCCACCGCTTCGTATGATGCATGCAGTACCTGGCCTGCCAGGAGGGGTCGTGCCAATCGGGTGCGACGTCCGTCGGGGATTGGGACGCAGAGGCATCCAACGAAAGGAGCACTACATGACTAAGTCGGTATTCCAAGGACGCAGCCTCCTCTCCACGAGGGACTACACGAAAGACGAGCTGATGTATCTCATCGGATTCGCCGAGCATCTCAAGGATTTGAAGCAGCGCAATGTCGAGCATCATTATCTGGCGGGCAAGAACATTGCGCTTCTGTTCGAGAAGACATCCACCCGCACTCGCGCTGCGTTCACTACTGCGTGTATCGACTTGGGTGCGCACCCTGAATATCTGGGAAAGAACGATATTCAGCTGGGCAAGAAGGAAACGGTGCGCGACACCGCGCTCGTACTGGGCAGCATGTTCGACGGCATCGAGTTTCGCGGGTTCGCGCAGGAGCATGTCGAAGACCTTGCAAAGTACAGCGGCGTGCCGGTATGGAATGGCCTCACCGACAAAGAGCACCCCACGCAGATGCTGGCTGACTTCATGACTATGAAGGAAAACTTCGGCAAGTTGGAGGGTCTTACGCTGGCCTACTGCGGCCAAGGGCGCAATAACGTGCAGAACTCCCTTATGATCACAAGTGCTATCTTGGGTGTGAATTATTATAATGCCACGCCGGCCGAGCTCGAACCCGACCCGGCCATCGTTGAATTGGCCCGGGCTTTCGCTGCCGAAAGCGGGGCCACCATCACCGTAACGAATGACCCGATTGAGGCCGTGGAGAACGCGGATGCCATCTACACGAACGTGTGGGCGGCCATGGGCGAAGAGTCTCAGTTCGCCGAGCGCGTGAAGCTCATGTCTCCCTACCAGGTGAATGCCAGCCTGTTGTCGCACGTGAAGAATCCCGACTACATTTTTCTGCATTGCTTGCCGGCCTTCCACAACGCCGATACCGAATACGCTGCCGATATAGCCGAGCGCTTCGGCGTCAAAGAAATGGAAGTTACCGACGAGGTGTTCTATTCCGATCATGGACGCCAGTTCCAGCAGGCCGAGAATCGCATGCATACCATCAAGGCCATCATGGCGGCAACTCTGGGCGACCTGTACATTCCCCGCGTCTAATACGGCATCCCGGCACGCCGTGGGGTTCTGCGCAGGGCCCCACGGCAGCGCGGCCTGCAAGGATTCGCTTCGGCGGCGCCCTTGGGGCTGCGCCCTGATACGCCGGAAGCGTCGAAGATAGGAGCTTCCATGTCAGACAATGAGCCCGCGAAGGGCAAGAAGAAATTCAAGATGCCGAACACGTACGTCATCTTGTTCGGGGTCATCTGCTTTATCGCCGTGCTCAGTTGGTTCGTGCCGGGCGGCGCGTACGAACTGAACGCCAACGGCGATGCTATTTCGGGGACATACCACATCGTCGAGTCGAACCCCCAGGGATTGTGGGACGTGCTCATGGCGCCCATCACGGGCATGCTGGGTTCGGGTGCCATCAGCGGCGCCATCGCCATCTCGCTCACCATCCTCTTGTTTGGCAGCTTCCTCGAGATGATGGAGGAGACCGGTGCGGTGAAGACGGCGCTCAAGCGCATCACCATGAAGAACCAGAACAACATGCACCTGCTCATCGGTATCCTCGTGTGCCTTATGTCGTTCCTCGGTACCTTGGAAGGTGCCTACGAGGAAGGCATCGTGTACTTCCTCATGTTCGTGCCGGTGATCCTGGCGCTCGGGCTCGACACCGTAGTGGCCATCATGATCGTGGTGCTGGGCACGCAAGCCGGCTGTTTGGCCTCGACGGTGAACCCGTTCGCTACGGGTATAGCGTCGGGCATCGCGGGTATCTCGGCCGGCGACGGCATGGGCATGCGCGTGCTGATGCTCGTAGTGTTTACTGCGCTTGTAATCCTCATTATCAACCGCTATGCCGACAAAGTGAAGGCGTACCCTGAGAAATCGGTCCAGTTCTTCCGCCGGAAGCTCGACCTCATCGAGTTCCCGGTTTCTACCAACGAGAACTTGGATCTGTCGGGCCGTCAGAAAGGCGTGCTGGCCATCTTTGTCCTCACGTTCGCCATCATGGTAGTAGGGTGCGTGCCGTGGACGTCCATCAACCCGGATTGGACGTTCTTCGAGCAGTTCGTCGCGTGGATCGGGGTCACGCCGGTGCTGCGCGAGGTGCTAGGAAGCGATATCACGCCGTTCGGTTCGTGGTATTTCCCCGAGATCGCCATGCTCGTGATGGTGATGACGCTGCTCGCCGGCATCGTCATGCGCTACAAAGCCGACAAGATCATCGACACGCTGATCAAGGGTGCTGCCGGTCTGGTTTCCACCGCGTTCGTCGTGCCGCTGGCGCGAGGCATCCAGGTGGTGATGGACGGCGGCCAGATCACGCCCACCATCCTGCACATGTGCGAGAACACGCTGTCGGCCCTGCCTCCCGTTGCGTTCGTGATCGTAGCGCTGATTTGCTACTTTCTCATCGCATGCCTCATCCCGTCGTCAACGGGTTTGGCGGCTGCGACCATGGGCATCATGGCGGCGCTCTCGCAGTTCGCCGGCGTGGACGTGGCCATCATGGTGACCATCTACTGCATGGCGCTCGGTTTGGCCAAGATGATCTCGCCTACTTCGATCGTGGTGATGACCTGCACTTCGGCCGCCCATATGAGCTACGGCGATTGGGTGAAGAAAGCCGCGCCCATCGTGGGCTTCCTGTTCTTCGTGTGCTGCGTGTTCCTTACTGTGGCCGTGATGTTGTAATCCTCCGCTTTCTCGGGGCACCTCGCGTGCTCCGGTTCCCAGACGATCTTCGCGAACATACCAACGAAAGGAGCCTCCCATGGCTGAAGAGAAAGTGTACGTGTCCAACGCGACGAATCCCCTAAAGAAAGTGATGATGTGCTCGCCGCGCTACTACCAGTTCAACGGCATCAATGTGATCACCGCCGAGTGGATGAAGAAGGGCGACCAAGAGAAGAACGACGTCATGGTGGCCGAGTGGCAGATGCTCGTGGATGCCTACAAAGCCAACGGCATCGAGGTCGTGGAAGTGGAAGCGCGTCCCGAGTTCGAGGTGATGACGTTCGCCCGCGACTACGGCTGCATGATCAAGGAAGGCGCTGTGATCGGCCACTTCCGTCATCCGGTTCGCCAGGTCGAGGCCGTGGCGTACGAGAACAAGCTCAAGGAGATGGGTGTTCCCATCGTGGCGCGCGTGAACGCGGGCTGCATGGAGGGCGGCGACTTCTGGATGATCGACGAGCACACGCTGGCGTGGGGCCAGGTGGACCGCACTGACCAGGCTGGCGTCGATAATCTGCGCGATCAACTGCAGAAGCTTGGCTACACCGTAGTGGGCGTGCCGTGTCCGCCGGACAACCTGCACCTCGATATGATCTTCAACATCGTGGCCCCACAGGTGGCGCTGGCCTGCATCGACCAGCTTCCCTACAACTTCTTGCAGATGCTCAAGCGCCGCAACTTCGAGCTGATCCCCGTGGCTAGCGAGGACATGTACAAGCACGGCTGCAACGTGCAGTGCATCGGCGACGGCAAGGTCATCGCCATCGAGAAGAACAAGCACATCAACGACAAGATGCGCGCATTGGGCCTGGACGTGATCGACGTGCCGCTCGACCAGATCCTCCATGCGGGTGGCGGCCCCCACTGCCTCACGCAGCCCATCGAGCGTCCGTAATGGCGTCGTTCAGGAAGGCGGAGCATTTATGAAAGTTCTGATTTGCGATCATCCAGATTGCATGATGCCTGATCATACCTTGGAAATTGAAACGCTGAAGACGGGTCTTGGCTCTGATGTAGATGTTGAGGTGTACGAGTACGAAGACGGCAAGCGTGGCGAATTCTACGAGCATTTAGCTGATGCTGACGCGCTGCTTACGGCATTCGTTCCGGTGGATGCTGAGGCCATGGATCATGCTTCTCGACTCAAGGTGGTGTCGTTGAATTCGACGGGGTTCGATCAAGTTGATTTGGACGAGGCGACCAAGCGCGGCATTGGGGTGTGCCCTGTGGGCGAGTATTGTACATGGGACGTTTCGGAGAGCGCCATCGCTTACATGAGTGCGCTCAACAAGCACTTCAAGTTCTACCAAAAGGAAATTGACGAACGTCATAAATGGGATTATGCGGCAGCGCCTCAGTGGCCTCGTCTCGAAGATCAGGTGCTTGGCATCGTTGGGTTTGGAAAAATAGGGAAATGCACGGCCGAGAAGGCATCGGGACTGGTGAAAAGGATAATCGCATGCGATCCTTATGCGCCCAATGCGGATTTTGTTGAGCGAGGGGTGACGCAGGTCGACAAGAACGAACTGCTTGCGGAGTCTGACATTATCGTGAACCACATGTGCTTGACCGACGACAACGAGCGCTATTTCGATGCTGCGGCGTTTGCCCGCATGGTTCGCAAGCCTTTGTTCATCAACCTTGGCCGCGGTTTGTGCGTGGACGAAGACGCTCTTGTCGAGGCTCTTGATGAAGGACGAGTACGCGCGTTCGGTGCCGACGTTCTGTATGACGAAACGCCCGATTTGGCATCCAATAAGCTGGTTGGTCGAGACAACGTTGTCATCACGCCGCATTCTGCGTTCTATTCAACCACGGCTATTGAAGATCTTGAGCGTTTGAGCTGCGAGAACATCGTTCATTTTCTCAGAGGGGAAAAAGAGAAGGTTTTCAAACTAGTCAATCAAGTGTAGCCGGCTTCTGATTTCCCGGATGCGATCGAGAATGAAGATCCGATCGCATCCGGACGGATCTGCCGAGGGAGATGTGTGCATGCATCGAATCGAATGCCGAAAGAGGGGTAGGAGGCGGCCGGTCTTGCCGAAAACCGGCGTTTCACCTGCGAGGTTTAATTCGGTTTACGGGCAGGAGCGCTCGGCTTGCTGCCGCTGTTCGCTTGCATAAACCCCTTTATGTCTTTTCATGGGACGCTACGGTTCGTATGCTTTCGATGCCGAGCTCTTTCGGCTGTCGGCCTGTGTTTTCGTTATCGAAAGAAAGAGAGAAGCTATGCCTTATCAGAAGGGTGACGGCAAGTCCGTTGTCATCGCGCTGGGCGGCAACGCCCTGGGCAACACGCCCCAGGAGCAGCTCCAGCTGGTCAAGGACACCGCCAAGAACATCGTCGA
>NZ_JAJNOQ010000015.1:0-32172 GCF_021044775.1 Paraeggerthella hominis | reverse complement strand
CAACAACAAGATCAAGGTGACGGTGAGGATGGGCTACGGCTTCCGCAACACCGACAACCTCGTGGCCCTGCTCATGCTCAGGTGCGGCGACTGCCAGCCCCAGCTCCCGGGTCGCCCGGCGAAGGCGAGGAAGAAGGGCGTGAAGGGAGCGAAGAGCGTTGCCGCCTAGGCTAGCCCCTTGTCACACAAACTACCGAAGCCTCTGTTTTTTTCGATCTCGTTCCAGTACTTCTCGTAATACTCTTCCTGCATTCGGGCGTCCAAACCCATGAGGATGAAGTTGCGGATCTTATCGCCTTCGTTCAGGTCGAGGCCCGTAGAGTTAAGGCTCTCGAAGATTCGCTGGGCGTCATCCTCCTTGTCGAGCTTAATGTCGATGATCATTAGGCGTTCAATGGCATCACGCAGCTGATCCGCGGTCAGCTTGGTTTTGTCTATGCGGCCGCAGAAGTAGATGAAGTTTTGCGTGACGTTGGAGTCTTGGATGAACTTCTCCGCATTGGCCGAATAGATTGCTTCGAAGGCAGCCTGGTCGTCCTTAATGAGCTTAAGCTTCAGCTTTCGCTCCGACTTATGCCATTTGTCGATGAGGTATTCCTCGTTGATCATGTCCGCAAGGCTGTCGTCTTCGGAAGAGATGGCGCCGGACCTCAGCTTGCTCACGAGGGCAAGCAGAAGAAGGTATGACGTTGTGATTCTTTGCTGGCCGTCGATAACGATGCGGGTATCTGGTCCGTCAGCCTTCGAAACGATGCTGCCAAAGAAATGGCTCTCGACGCCCTCGGTTATCACATCCTCGAGATCATCAAATAACTGCTTACAATTCTCGATCTTCCAGTCGTAGTTGCGCTGATAAACGGGGATTACGAACCTGGTCTTTGTGTCCTCGAGAAGATTCAATAGATACCGTTCTTCGCCTTTCAAATGCTTTCCTTTCAAGAATAATACAGGTCGAAAACCATGACGCGGATTCTGGTTGTATCCCCAGGTTTTCCTTCAAACACATACTTGCAGTCGAATTCGTTTTCTCGCGGCTCTTTCAAGCTGATGCAGCGATCGTCTTCGCTCAAAGCTTCCTTCGCGGCCTGCAGCACCTCCTTGAAATTTTTGTTCCTGGAAAATATCAGCAAGGCGGTTTTTGAGTCTCTCCAGGTCAAATAGCCCAAGAGCTGCTCAATGGCTGCTGTGAAATTCTTCCGGCCTTTCCATATCTTGCATTCGGCCACAAAAGCGGCCCTGTTCTTTTCCTCGATGCTTATGTCAGTTTTACCCTTGTTTCTGAACGTTTCGGGGGTGCGGACAAAAAGTTGGACACTCCGGTGTCCGGATTGGAGTCCGCATGTACCCGTTGGAGACCAGGGAGCTCGCCGTGGAGGCCGTCGCGGCGGGGTTCAGCCTGACCGAGGCGGCCGAGCTGGCCGGCTGCAGCCGCACGGCCGTTGTAAATTGGGCGAAGGCGGCGGGCGTCGCCCCGCCGCCCCGCAAGAAGGCCGTATACTTGCCCTTCGACAGGAAGATGGAGCTCGTCGCGCGGCTGGAGGCCGGGGAGCGGGCCGCCGACCTCGCCGCCGAGGCCGGCGTCACCGCCGCTGCCGTCTCCGGCTGGCGCCGGCGGCTCCGCGAGGAAGGGGCGCTCTCCCTCATGACCGACTCGGACATCGCCGCCCGCGCGCCGGAGCCCCGCGAGGCGCCCTCGGAGCTCGAGGAGCTCAGGGCCCGCTGCGAGGAGCTGGAGCTGCGCAACGCCGTCCTCGAGGGGACGATCGACATACTAAAAAAAGACCCAGGCGCCGACCTGTCCGCCCTGACGGCGGCGGAGAGGGCGGCGCTGGCTGACCGGCTCAGGGGGCGCTTCGGGCTGCGGGCGGCGCTGGCGGCGCTGTCCCTGCCGCGCAGCACGTTCTACGACCGCCTGGCGGCGGCCTCCGCGCCCGACCCGTACGCCGCCCTGCGGCCCCTGGTCCGGGCCGCCTTCGAGGCGTCCGGGGGCGCCTACGGCTACCGCCGCGTCCGCGCCGAGCTCGCGCGGGGCGCCGGCGCGCCGCAGCGGGCCCGCGGCGCGGCGGGGCTCGACCCGGCGCGGCCGGTGGCGGTCTCCGAGAAGGTGGTGCGCCGGATCATGGCCGAGGAGGGGCTGCGCGCCCGCGCCCCGCGGGCGGCCCGCTACAGCTCCTACGCCGGCGAGGAGGGCCGCGCGGCGGCGCCCAACCTGCTGCTGGTCGACGCCGGCCGCGACCTGCACGACTTCTCGGCCGCCGCCCCCGGCGAGGTCCTGGTCACCGACATCACCGAGTTCAGGCTGCCCGACGACCCGCGGAAGGTGTACCTCTCGCCGGCCGTCGACCTGTTCGACGGCGACGTCGCCGCCTTCTCGGTGGGCACCTCGCCGTCCAAGGCGCTCGTGGCCGAGATGCTCGCCGGCGCCGTGGCCGCCGCCGGGGGCGGCTTCACGCTCCACAGCGACCGCGGCTGGCACTACCGCACCCCCGACTGGGTCCGCGCCTGCGGGGAGGCCGGGGTGGAGAGGTCGATGTCGCGCAAGGGGCACTCGCCGGACAACGCCGCCTGCGAGGGGTTCTTCGGCAGGCTCAAGGTCGAGTTCTTCCACGGGAGGGACTGGCGCGGGGTCTCCGCCGAGCGGTTCGCCGCCGAGCTCGCCGAGTGGATCCGCTGGTACCGGGAGGGGAGGCTGAAGGCGTTCGACGAGGGAGGGCGCAAGGTGTACGATACGATAGCCGGCCGCAGGAGGCGGCTGGGGCTGGCCGCCTAGGCCGTCCGGAAAAACGTCCGCACCCCCTTCGCCTGTTGCTCGACCTTCGTATTGGCAATTCAGGGGAACAAGAGCGAGATCCCTGAGAGCCTCCTCGTCCAGACTCGTGTAGGTAGCTGGTGTTCTCTCGCAAGTTGCATAGCAGTTCCGGATGATATCGAGGATTTCTTCGTATATGACGTCGCTGATATAGCAGTTCGTTTCGCGGCTTTCGGGTTTTGACTCGAGGCGAAGCTTCTTCCTGAGAGCGATGTTCCCGTCGGCGGTTTTCTTCTGCTCAACTGGAATCTCCAATTCCGCGAAGAGGTTGGTTAGCTTTTTGGAAAGGTTCTCGCGTTTGGCCAAAGCGGATTCGATGCTTGAAGAAAGCGTCGAATTGTATGCGGCAATATCTCGAGCAAGATACTCGACACCAGAGCGAATGGACTCAGACTGAGAGTTTAGCTCTGCCGCGATTTCTCTTCCGCTTGGAGCGTCGGCGTTGCTGTAGATTTGTCGCTCGGATTTAAGCACAATGTACCCTTTCTGCACCTCTATGCTTGGATATCCAGAGAGGGAGAAAGTGCTCGCTTTGCACCTAAAGAGATCAGCATTGCCGTGATATGGATACGCAAAACTAACGCGAACCCCGTCGACTTCGACGTAATCCCTTCCGTACATCCCGCGATCGAAAGGGTCATGCAGATATTTCGAAATCTTGCAGCGCTCTTGCTTTCGCATGGAGGGATCTTCATCACCGAGGGACAGGCTCTCGAAAGTGTACTTCTCAAGAAAGTATGCGACTAAGTAGTCGTGGCTGTTGCCAAGCAGCTGGCCATCGGACAACGAATCAATCTCCCTTTTGAGATTTACATCGTTGCTGGCAAGCAAGTCAGCCAATCGTTTATCAGAGAAAGGCCTCTCAATTACAGTCATGAACAATTACCTTCCCAATCCGTTGAACCTGTCGAAGAACCCTTTCAAGCGCTCAAGCACACGGGCCTTCATGTCCGCATACGCGTTAGCCGGTGCGAAGCGGCTGGGCTTCTTGGTCATGAGATTGGCGACCTCGGTGCCACTTTCAGGAACCCCGCCGTCGACAAAGGCGTTTGCCATGAGCTCGCGGGTTGCAGCGTCGTCCAGAGCCTCCTCGGCGATGATCGCGGCAAGCTCGCGCTCCTTGGCCTCCGCCACGTACTTCTCCCAATCGGCCGCGACGTCGCTGCTGGAGACCAGGCTGTCCATGAACGCATGGATGAGGTCGCGCTTGTTCCGGAGCTCGTAGCTGGCGGAGATGGCGCGTTCGATGTCGCCGATGATCACCCTGTCGGTGCAGTTGGTGTCGTGGTACTTCTGCACCAGCATCAGGATGTAGTCGATGTTGATGTCGACCTGCTTCAGCAGCTCGATCTCGAAGACGAGGTCGTCGTTGATGATGGCGGCCTCTTCCTTCTCGCCGCGCCACTTCTGGTACAGGTCGGTGTAGACGCTGCGGTAATCCTGCTCGTCCCGCGGGCTCAGGGAGTCATCCTCGGCGAAATCGTCGAAGGCGGTGAGGATGTTGCGCAGGCGCAAGATCACGCCGAACAGGCGGATGAACGCCTTCTGCTGCTCCTCGCCCATGATGACGGCGCCGGAGAGAATCGCCTCAAGCGGGAACTGCCCTCGCAGCTGGTCCAGGCGGTCGTTGTACTCGGCAAGGTACTCGGCATAGGGCTTGAGCAGCACCACGCCGCCCGCCTCCTTGTCGCCGAACAGGCTGATCGCGTGGTTCACGCGGTCCTCCAGGTTGCGGAAGCACACGATGTTTCCGTAGGTCTTCACGGAGTTGAGGATGCGGTTGGTGCGGCTGAACGCCTGGATGAGGCCGTGGTCCTTCAGGTCCTTGTCCACCCACAGCGTGTTCAAGGTGGTGGCGTCGAAGCCGGTGAGGAACATGTTGACCACGATGACCAGGTCCACCTGACGTTTCTTCATGCGCTCGGAGAGGTCCTTGTAGTAATTCTGGAACCCCTGGGAGCTGGTGTCGAAGCTGGTTGCGAACATGGCGTTGTAGTCGCCGATGGCGGCCTCCAGGAAGTCGCGGCTGGGGGTGTCCAGGCTCTCGGTGTCGAAGCTCTCGTCGGGAAGGCCGCATCCGTCATCGGACTCGTTGGGGCCGAAGCTGTAGATGAGCGCCACCTTCAGCTTCTCGCCGGCGCGTTCGGCTTGGATGCGCTTGAAGGCGGAGTAGTACACCTTCGCCATGTCGATTGAGGCGGTGGCGAAGATGGAGTTGAAGCCCATGACGCGCTGGCCCTTGAGGTCGTAGCTGCTCGTGCGCTTGGTCTTCTGGGCGTAATGATCCAGGATGTAGCTGGTCACCAGGTCCACGCGAGCAGCCGCCTTGTAGGCGCCCTCGCGGTAGATGTCGTAGACCTTCTGGTCCTCGTACTGGTCGCGCTCCCGGATGGTCTTGATGTAGTCCACCCTGAACGGCAGCACGTTCTCGTCGCGGATGGCGTCCACGATGGTGTAGGTGTGCAGCTTGTCGCCGAAAGCCTGCTCGGTGGTGCGCAGGTTGGCTATCTTTCCGCTACCGGCGTTCTCCGCAAAGATCGGCGTGCCGGTGAAGCCGAACAGGTGGTAGTTCTTGAAGTGCCTGGTTATGGCCACGTGCATGTCGCCGAACTGACTGCGGTGACACTCATCGAAGATGATGACGCAGTGCTGGCCGTAGACGCCATGCCTTTTGTTCTTCTTGATGAAGCACGAGAGCTTCTGGATGGTGGTCACCAGGATGCGGCACTCGGGGTCGGCAAGCTGCCTGGAAAGCACGGCCGTGGACTCGCTGCCGTCAACCGCGCCCTTCTCGAAGCGGTCGTACTCGCGCATGGTCTGGTAGTCCAGGTCCTTGCGGTCCACCACGAACATGACCTTGTCCACGCCCGCCATCTGGCTGGCGAGCTGAGCGGTCTTGAAGCTGGTGAGCGTTTTGCCGGAGCCGGTGGTGTGCCACACGTAGCCGCCGGCGCGCAGGGTTCCCAGCATGGACTTGTCGTTCTCGCTGATGAGGATGCGGTTCAATATGCGCTCGGTGGCCACGATCTGGTACGGGCGCATGACCAAAAGCTTCTCGTCCACGTCGAAGACGCAGTACTTCGTCAGGATGTTCAGCAGAGCATGCTTCGCGAAGAAGGTGGCGGTGAAGGGCACCAGGTCGAAGATGGGCATGTTGTCGGCGTCCGCCCACCAGCTGGTGAACTTGAAGCTGTTGGAGGTCTTCTTGCCGCGGGCCTTCTTTCCGGCGCGCTCCTCGATGGCGCTGAAGCGCGTGGTGTTGGAGTAGTACTTGGTGTGGGTGCCGTTGGAGATGACGAAGATCTGCACGTACTCGTACAGGCCGCAGCCGGACCAGAAGCTGTCGCGCTGGTAGCGCTCGATCTGGTTGAAGGCCTCCTGGATGGCCACGCCGCGGCGCTTGAGCTCGATGTGCACGAGCGGCAGGCCGTTCACCAGCACCGTCACGTCGTAGCGGTTCTCGTAATTGCCCTCTTGCGTGTACTGGTTCATCACCTGCATGCGGTTGTTGTGCACGTTGCGCTTGTCGATGAGCGAGACGTTGCGCACGGATCCGTCGTCCATCTGCAGGGCGTAGACGTGGTCGCGCTGGATGCGGCGGGTCTTCTCCACGATGCCGTCGTTGTCCGCCGCGATCCAGCCCTTGAACAGGCGGGACCACTCCCTGTCGGAGAAGGAGACGCGGTTCAGGGCCTCGAGCTGCCTGCGCAGGTTGGCAATAAGGTCGCCTTCGCTGGAGATGACGAGCCTCTCGTAGCCCTGGCGGCAGAGCTGCTTTACGAAGGCGTCCTCCAGCTGGGCTTCCGACTGATACGACGTCGAGCGTTTCTGCTGTTTAGGCAGGGCCGAGCAGACCGTCGCCTGGCCGCCGAAGGCCATGACGTCAAAGTCGACGTTGCCAGGCAGGGCGTCTGCCAACGAGGCGGCGTCCTGCGGAGTCGGCATGCCTGTATATTCATAGTTGATCTCACTCATGCGGTCTTCTCCTTGAAGGCCAGGAGCCTGTCGCGGTAATAGGCGTACTGCTTGCGACGCGCCTCGATCTCTGCAGGAAGACCCTGGGTAATGTCGTTGACGAGAGCATCGAACTTGTCGAGATCGGTGGCTATCTGACGCTGCTCTTCAAGACTCGGCAACGGGATTGGAAAATTGTCCAGCATTTTCTTGCGAATGGACGCGACTGAACTCGAAACGCAATTTGTCATTATGTAGTCGTAAAAATGTGCATTTAATACATGGAAGAAAAACCGCGAATCAAGCAACTCCTTATTTGGGACCATGCGATACGCACGCTGGTGAAGAGCATATTTGCCATCAACGTAATGAAACACCTTTCCGACACCAGCGCCGTCGCCAGCAGTGATAACTGCTGTTTCGTCAAAGTCATACGTATTCAGACGAAGTGGCAACGTGCCTCGTGCGTAAAACGCATACTCCGCGCCATCGATCGCATCTTTTGTGTCATGACTTCCAGTTCCAATTGCGGCAAGCTTAGACAGCGGAACTTCGTCAGCGGTGATGTCGTCAAGCATCCGATTACGGTAAAAGGCATACTGCGCCTTGCGCGCCTCCAGCTCCGCCTCCAGCTCCGCCTCCAGCTCCGCGAAGGAGTCTAGCACCCGCACGATCTCCTCCTGGACCTCCATGGGAGGAACAGGGATGCGTATTGCGTCCAGAACTTTTCTCGTCAATGCAGGGCGCGCTGCATTTGCGGTATTCAACTTCTCAATATGCTCGTTGAGCATTACGTGATAAAAATAGCGCGGGTTAATCAGAGACTCATCGATTTCAGTGTAGAAAATGGTATCCACATTCCAGAAAGGGCCATCAACATAGAAAATGTTGCTAATAGAACCTTTTCTGGGAAGAAGAACAGAAGGCCCTTCATAGGCGGCGGTATCAACATAAGTCATAATTCCGCCGCTGCCATATACAGGAATTTCGCCTTCGCCAAATTCTTTGTAATCGCGTCCGCCAACAATCTTTGCAACAGATTTCAGTTCTCTAAACTCCACCCCATCGGGGCAGAGGCGCTCGATGAGCTCGTCTATCCTGCTCATGGCTAGCCCTCCAGGTCCGCCACAATGGCATCGATCTTCTTGCGCAGCTCGTCCTCTCGAGCGACGATGCGGGCAATCTCGGCGTTGAGCTCCTTGATGTCGACCTCCTCGCGCTCGTCGAGCTTTTCCACGTAGGAGCTGACGGACAGGTTGGCGTCATTGGCCAGGATCTCGTCGTTGGAAACCAGCTTGGAGAAGTGCTCCTCTTCTGCGCGCGCAGCGATTGCGTCCATGATGCGGTCGATGTTATCGGGCATCAGCTTGTTCTTGGAGTCGCGGCGCTCGAACTGCTCGGATGCGTCGACGAACAGGATGTCGCTGGCGGTCTTGTTCTTCTTGAGCACGATGATGCATGTGGCGATGGTGGTACCGAAGAAGAGGTCAGCAGGCAGCTGGATGACCGCCTCGACGAAGTTGTTGCGCACCAGGTAGTCGCGGATCTTGCCCTCGGCGCCGCCGCGGTAGAGAACGCCAGGAAACTCGACGATGGCGGCGGTGCCCTCGCTGGAGAGCCAGCTCAGCATGTGCATAGTGAAGGCCAGGTCAGCCTTGGAAGCCGGTGCCAGCACGCCTGCAGGGCTGAAACGCGCGTCGTTGATGTTGAGGGGGTTGTCCTTGCCCTCCCACTTGATGGAGTAGGGCGGGTTGGAGACGATCGCGTCGAATGGCTCGTCGTCCCAGTGGGCCGGCTCCTTCAAGGTATCTCCCAGCGCGATGTCGAACTTGTCGAAGTTGACGTCGTGCAGGAACATGTTGATGCGGGCCAGGTTGTAGGTGGTCAGGTTGATCTCCTGGCCGAAGTATCCGTTTCGCACGTTCTCCTTGCCCAGGATCTTCGCAAACTTCAGCAGCAGGCCGCCGCTGCCGCAGCAGGGGTCGTAGACCTTGTTCACGCTGTTTCGGCCGTCGATAGCGATGCGGGCCAAAAGCTCGCCCACCTCCTGCGGGGTGAAGAACTCGCCGCCGGACTTGCCGGCGTTGGAGGCGTACATGGTCATGAGGAACTCGTAGGCGTCGCCGAAGGCGTCTATGGAGTTGTCCTGGAAGGCGCCGCCGAAGTCCAGCGAGCCGATCTTGGAGATGAGCTTCACCAGCTTCTTATTGCGCTCGACAACGGAGTTGCCTAGCTTGGCGCTGTTGACGTCCATGTCGTCGAACAGGCCCTTCAAATCGCTTTCGGAGTCGGTGCCCACGGCGGAGCCCTCGATGTTGCGGAATACCTGGGTCAGCAGCTCGTTGAGGTCCTGCCCATCCTCGGCAAGGCGCATGCCGTCCTTGTCGACGCGTTTGAGGATGTTGCAGAAAAGCTCGCTGGGAAGGATGAAGAAGCCCTTCTCCTTCACCGTCTCCTCACGGCCCCACTCGGCTTGGTCGTCAGGCATGGAGGCATAGTCGAAGGAGGGGTCACCTTCCTGCTCGGCAAGGTAGGCGCAGAGGTTCTCACTCACGAATCGGTAGAAGAGCGTGCACAAGATGTACTGCTTGAAGTCCCAACCGTCCACGCTGCCGCGCAGGTCGTCGGCGATGGACCAGATTGTCTTGTGCAGCTCGGCGCGCTGCTGTTCCTTAGTGGTGTCAGCCATGTTAACCCCTCTCGATATTCGAAAGCTCGTCGATCATGCACTTGCGGATCAACGTGCTGAAGCTCATGCCGCGAAGCTCTGCAGCTTCTTTAGCGCTATCCCGAAGATTCTTCGGGATGCGGATGGTGATGGCCGTCATTTCGCCATCGACCAGGTACTGCTGGATGTCGGTCGCGTCGGCGCCGCTCTTGATCAGTTCCTTGTAGCTCATCGCTATTCCTTACGTTTCATTTGCGGAATGCAATACAAATGAAAGTATATCACCGACCAGAAAAAGTCCTTAGCAGCCAGCTAATAACAGCCCATTTGTATCCTAAATAGTTGCAGGTGGTTTGCATGTCCCAGGCATTGGACAGCAGAGGGAAGCAAGCCCACCTCCCGCGTCGGATTAGCGCTCGGCGGGCTTGAGAGCGAATCATAAGTGAAGACCGGTGCACGGAAGAGCTCGGCGTTGAACGTGGCCGTGCGTCCACTAGCGCCAGGACGGCCGATTACGACCCACGCAGTGAAAACGCGGGCGCCACGATGCCCATGCGCTCACAACATGTCTATGATGAAGCGGACTGTTGCCGTCAAGGGCTGATTGCTGGCTGGCAGCCGCGAATATGGTCGCAGACAATCTTGCCACGCCCTTGCCGCCTAGCGTATCCGACGGTGAATCGTCAGACCGATTCCTCGTCAGCAATCGGGCCGTCGTTCCTCGGGAGCCCAGCCGCTCTCGGCTCCAGCCAACGCTCAAAGCAGGTTCGCCATCCAGCCAACCCTGAACCCGTTGCTCAGACCTCCCATGCCGGGACGCCCACCTTCGCCTTCCTTGGCTCCGCCACACTCGCTCAGAACCAGGCTCTTCAGGCAAGGCGCGAAAAACTTTTGCTGCGCAAAACTCGGGCCCTGCCGGGTTTTCGCTCTCCTCCTTGCCTTCGGCCAGAACCTGCGCGGCTTCCGGATCACAAGGCAGGCCAAAGGGGCCGGCCGCGAACAAACGGAGGTCATCATGAGCAATTTCGAACTTCAGGAGAAGGCAGTCCAGGCAGCAACCCGCTTCATCGAGCGCAAGGGCTTCGAGCTTCTCGAGACCGGTTGGACTTCCCCCGAGGGAACCACAATCGACCTGATCGCCAGCGACGAGGACTCCCTGGTCTTCATCGACGTCACCGCCACCGAGTACGGCGAGGGCGGCTTCGAGGGCGGCAAGGTCTCCCGCAGCGACCTTGAGATCGCGGCAGCTTCCTGGCTCGCAGGCAACTGCCCCGATGGCGACATCCAGGTCCGCTTCGACATCATCGACATGCTTGTCGTGAGCGCCGACAGGGCCCTCCTGAGGCACCACATCAACGCCTTCAGCTGCGGGGTCGAGTAATCGACCTCCATCCCGGCCCCCGCTGGAGGGCCGGGAGCCCCTCGGGGTTGCATCCCCGAGGGGCTCTTCCGTGCTTTATCGGCCTTCCCTCATGATTCGCTCTGCGGCCGCGATGACGCGGCCGAGCTGGTCGGAGAAGCTCTTCTTCGAGGATGCGTCCATCGACTCGTCGTTCTCGTCACAATCGAGCAGCTCGGAGAAGGTGGCCCCGCCGAACTTCTCCACGGCGATCCTCTCTACTTCCGCGATGAAAGCCTCGGCATGTTCTGCGGGAATCGCGACGCCGGCTTGGACCTCGCAATCCTCGGAATCGTCGTACATGTCGATCATGATGAACTGCTTGTTGGGCTTGGAATAGTCCTTCATAGTCAAGCAACCTTCCTAAAACGGCGCAATGCCGCAATTGACTCCAGGCATAGTCTTACACGAATTAAACCCCATCCGCTACTGACAAACCTTAGCCGTTGGCTAACTCAATTGATACAAAAACGTATCAGTTTGTGATACCATCGGTAATACAGGATGGAAACTGCGTTTAAGGAACCCATCCAGCCAACCGAATACGCAGCCCCTCACTTCCACGACCTCGGGGCTGCAAGACGCGAAGGAGCTTCCCATGCGCACCCTTGCAGTGAGCAACTACAAGGGCGGGGTGGGCAAGACGACCACGGCCGTTAACCTTGCCGCTATCTACGCGGCGCGAGGCCTGAGGGTCCTGCTCATCGACCTGGATCCCCAGGCATCCGCCACCGACTACTTCGGCCTCTACGACCGCGCGGCCGCAGACGGCAGGACGTCCATCCAGCTTCTCTACGAGAACGCCCCCGTCTCCGAAGTCGCCTACGAGACCGAGATTCCCAACCTTTCCGTCGTCCCGTCCATCATCGAGCTGACCGACCAGAACGAGCTGATGCTGCGAGAGCAGAGGCTCCGCTTCGCGCTGGACGACTGCGCGGGGGACTACGACGTGGTCATCATCGACTGCAGCCCGACCATGAAGAGGCTGGCGTTCAACGCCTACCTTGCCGCAGCCGACTCCGGCATGGTGGTCATCCCCGTGAAGCTCGACTCAACCGTCATGCGCGGAACCGCTCTGACGGTAAACGCCATCCAGGCGATCGCGGATGCGCTCCGCATGCCGGTGCCAACCTTCAGGATCTTGCGAACCTGCGTGCCCGGTCGCATGACCAACGCCGAGAAAACCGGCGAGGCGGTGTTGGACAAGTTCTTCCCGGACCAGCAGTTGGCCAACGTCATCCACGCCTCCTCGAAGGTCTGCGAGGGAAGTTGGCAGTGGAAGCCCGTGTCCGTGTTCGAGCCCGGCAGCAGGCCAGCGAAGGACTACGAGGCCCTTGCGGATGAGTTATGGGAGGCGATGGCATGAGCGCCATGGAAGTAGCCAACGGGTTCAGCATTAGCGGGCTTCTCGATGCCAGCGCCCAAACCGCAAACAGGTTCCCCGTGAAGGAGATTCCCCTCGACGACATCAGCGAGCATCCCGGCAACGTCGCGTACTCGATGGACGAGGAGGGGATTGTGAGGCTCGCGGAGTCAATCGAGCGAGACGGCCTGACGGACCTTCCCCTGGTGCGCAGGCTGCAGGGCGGGGGATTCCAGATGATCTCGGGCCATCGGAGGATGGCCGCATTCAAGCTGCTTGCCCAACAGGGTCCCTCCTATTCCAAGCTGCCCTGCAGGGTCATCGCCGACATCTCGGACGAGCAGGCCCTCGTCCTGCTCCATACCGCAAACTTCTTCACGAGGGCGCTGACCGTCACCGAGCGCGCCGCTGCGACAAAGGCCCTGGGCATCCAGGTCGAGCAGATGCGCGCCACCGACCCGACCGTTGCGGGCATGCGCACCGAGGACGTCAAGGCGCGCATCGTGGAGGAGATGACCGGCCGCAAGGTCAGCGGCAAGACCATCAAACGCGAGGAGGCCTTGGCCGACAAGGTCGCAAAGCTCATCCCGGAGTGGCGCGAGGTCGCGGACTCGGGCGAGCTGTCCGCCAAGGCCATCGATGCGCTGGAGAAGTCGGGAGAGGCGACGCAGAGATCGGCGTTCGACAAATGGGCGGAGTCGCCGAGAACAAAGGCGGCGACAACCGAGCTGGTCGCCTCGATGACAGCCTCCGAGCCCGCCGCCGACAAGCGGCTTGTAAGCGCCGAAAAGGCGCTCCGCCGCTTTGTCGCGAACCTTCCCAAGAACCCTAACGCGGCAGATTCCGAGGCAATCGACCGCATCGCGGAGCTGGCCCGCCAGGCCGCGAATGCGGTCTCAGGGTTCACCGATGCCCATGGGGCTCGGTAGAACCCGTCATATTCGAATCGTAGCAAGTAACTCATTGCGTATTACAGCGCAATGAACTTGGCCGGGGCGGGGCAGGGCGCTTCCACTCCAGGCGGAATGCCCGTCTGGGAAACCCTCCCCGACCCCCGGCGTCACGGAGCGGCTGGCACGACTTCCGTCGACGCTGCCGCTTCCTTCACGGGGGATCCCCCGTGGCCCCTGAAAGACGCGAAGGAGAAAAGATGGGCGAGTACACGCATACCGTGAGCTGCCGCATGACCGATGAGGACCGGCGGCTCCTAGACCAAAAGGCGGAGCAACTCGAGCTTGCAAGGTCCGAGGCGATCCGCGCCCTTATCAGACTTCCGATAGCGGGCCCGGACGAGCTCGCCTCGTTCGACGACGGCAGCCGTGTCGCTGTCATCGACGCCAAGACGATGGGGCGCATCAGCCGCGAGCTGATACGCTGGGGCCGCCACTACAACCAGGCCGTGAGGGCGCTCAACACCATCGCCATGTTCGTGAGGAACAAGGGCGCGGTCGACCCCCAGCTGGCCAAGGAGCAGCTGGGCAAGGCCACGACCGAGCTCGAGCTGGTGCAGGGTTCCGTCGAGGAAATCAAGGGCATGGTTCGCGAAGTCAGCGACTCGGAGAGGTTCTGGAGATAGCCGTGCCGATGCTGAAAGCCATCAACGGCCACACGGGCTGCGGGCGGATCAAAGACTACCTCGAGAAGGGCGGAAGGGCGCTCCTGCGCGACTTCTTCAACCTGTCCTGGGACGAGATCGAGGACAAGGGCTTGGACGATTCCCTGAAAGACGAAGTGGAGTGGGCGCGCGAGATGGACGAGCTGCGGCACGACTACCGCAACGACGAGCCGTGGAAGGGGCAGCGTGCTATCACGTTCCGCCACTACGTCATTTCACCCGATCCCAGCGACAATATCGATCTCGAGGGGCTGAGGGCTCTGACGCACGCATGGGTCAGGAAGCACTTCTCCGACTACCAGGTCGCCGTCGTCTACCATGACGACAACAGGCAGCGCATCCCGCACGCCCACATCGTGGTGAACAACACCAACCTCGACACGGGCAGACGCCTGCACATCCCCAACGCGCTCGACATGAACCGCAGCCTTCAGGAGATCGCCAAGGAGAAGGGCCTTGCGGCGTTCGACAACGAGATGCCGAAGGGCAGGGTGGGGCGGCGAAATCCGAAAACCCCTCCCCGACCCCAGACGAGGCAGGCTGTGTATGTCAATCTCCCCGAACGCGGGCTTCTCGAAGCCGGTGCCTATTCATGGGTCAGCGACATCAGGAACAGGGTGTCCGTCGCCAAGGTCCTCTCTCGCAACGAGGGCGAGTTCATGCGGATACTCGAGCTCATGGAGGTCGAGGTGGCCGAGAACTCCGCCCGTGCGCCGAGGGAGGACTGGATCTTCTCGCTGGCCGACCAGCCGTCGAAGAAGGTTTCCGGGGAGCGTCTCGGCATGACGTTCGGCAAGATCGCCCTAACCGAGCGCTTCGAGCGCATCGGCTCGTACCATCCCGATGCAGCGTCATCCAGGGCGATTCTCGCGAAGGCAACCGACGCCGTCGAACTCAACGACCTGGCAGAGCTCGGCGACCTCGCAAAGACCGTGGAGACCAACGCGCGGTACTCGATCTCGTCGAGCGCCGACTACGGAAGGCGCATCGACACCCTGCGGAGGCGCATGGAGCGCGAGTCCGAAGGAGGGTCAGCCAAGAAATGCGCGGAGCGAATCGACGAGCTGCGCGCTGCGAGGGAATACGCCTCGAGGCATGCGCTGGTTCCTGTGGAGAGGCCTTCCGAACCGCCCAGAACCCGCAGCGCCGATAGGTGGCAATACGAGCCGCAGAGAGGCGAAAACGGTCATCAGAGGGGGTTTCAGAGCCTCTCGGTGGCAAGGCAGCGAAGCCGTGAAAGGCAGAAGGAGGGACGAGGCCGATGAAGGTTCAGATCAAGTATAGGAACGGTCGCTTGGACGTGTTCGACACGGATTCCTACACGCCGGCTCAGCCGTTCGGGGACGGCTGCATGTTGGCGAACTACGAGGTCCGTTTCGAGGACATGGAACGCGGCCTGTGGCTGCAGGCTCATTTCTACGAGGCGAATCCGAGCTTCAAGGAGGGGTTGGACGACGGAGCCGTCCCCGTGGGCAGGAGATCCATGGGGTGGCGCTTCCTTCTGGCAGAATCAGGCGAGTTAGAAGAGGTGGAGCAGATCTTGGTCGACGGGGAGCGGACGCTCGTCCGCATGGGCGACGGCCTGGTGGATGTCATGCGCCTCGACTGCGCGTCGGCGCTGCTGCTCTCGGATGGCGGAGGGCCGTCCCTGGCAAGCAAGCTCCAAGGGGTGGTCGACGCATTGGCGACGTTCGACTCTAACATTGACGAAGAGGCCGCCGCTGCCCTTGCCGGTGCGGACTGGGAATCATACGCATGGGCAAGGGAGGCGCAGCCCTTACAGCAAGCAGAGATTGGGGACGAAGAGGAAGGTTGGATGGACAATGAAGGCGATTAAGTTTGCGTTCAGCGCTATCGGCGCATTCTGCAGATGGCTCATCAAGGCGGTGTTCAAGTTCATGTGAACATGGAAACAGGCATAGAGACAGGTAGGAATCCGGCTTCTTCGAATTGGACGTTCTGGAACGCCAGGGTGTCGAAATCGAAGATAATGGAGGGGATCGACCAAGCGCCGCCTGTCCGGCAAGGGGAAGGCGCAAGCCAAACGCGAAAGACTATTATCATGGAAGAAGTCAAAGAAGGGCACGGCAGGAAGCCGAAGCTCACCATCGAGGAACAGATCGAGCACCTGAAGTCCAAAGGCGTGACCTTCGGGCTGTGCGCCGAGGCGGAGGCCGCCCGCATCCTGTCCGAGCAGGACCATTACTTCAGGCTTGCGGCATACCGCGTGCTCTTTCCCAAGCGCATCGGCGGCGAGCGCGACGGCGAGTACGCGGGACTCGACTTCGGACACCTCGTTGACCTCGCGGGCATCGACCAGGAGCTGCGCGGGTTCCTGCTGCCCCTCACGCTCGACGTGGAGAACGCCGCCAAGACCAAGCTCGTCGAGAGGATAACCGAGGACTCCGACGAGGACGGCTACTCCGTCTTCGTCGACTACCTTGCGCATCTCAACCACGGTGACCGCAACAGGCGCAGGGGCGAGATTTCCCGTTTGGAGAACGACGCCTATCTCGGCCCCCTCGTCGCACGGTATCCGATAAAAGAGATGCCCGCCTGGGTGTTTCTTGAGTTGTCGTCGTTCGGGGCGTTCGCGGACTTCTACCTCTTCTGCTCCGAGCGCTGGGATGATCCCAGGATGAGAGACGAGCATTACCTGCTCAGGCGCGTGAGCTCCCTGAGGAATGCTGCGGCGCATTCCAGCGCCATGATCAACGGCTTGGGCGTCGGCTCGAATTCATTGGAGAGCAGGCCGCCCGCGATGGTCAGCTCGGCCCTCGCCGAGATTGGCGTGTCGCGAAGGCTTAGGCGCGCGAGGCTCCGCAACCCTCGCATCCTGCAGATGACTTCCCTGGCATTCGCGCACGGGCATTTCGTTCCGGGGCAGAAGCGCTGCGCGGCCGCCCAGAGGCTAGAAGCCCTTAAACGAAGGGCGAAAACCAATGCGGACTGGTATGCGCACAGCAATGCCCTGGTTGCTTCGTATCGCTTCCTGGAGAAAGTCTTCGACGACTGGTTGGCATGACGGACGTCTGCCGATCTTTGGCGCAGCGTTCTTGCTGAAATCTTGGAGGATGGCTCTAACCCGCGCCAGCTCGTTTGACATTCGGGGCGATTCGGGGATAATGAAGTCAGTTAGAAACCTTCGGGTTTGCGGGGCAGTATCGCGAGAGCGATTCTGCCCTATTTTTATGCCTAGACGCGCGAGTCGGGGGCATTTTCTCTTTTGACGGCGGGCATCTCTGCATGCTCGCTCATGGCCCCCACCCGAATGCAGGCGTATCCCACGATCGTGCAGGCCATCATCGCCATGCCGATGATGAAGCATATAATCCGCAGCATCATTCCGCTTCCTCCTGCGCATATACGATAGTACGCTCGTGACTGCTCCATTCCCCGTAGCTGCAGGTGCAGAACGCCTTGACGCTGTCCGCTTGCGCATCCCCGTTGAGGACGACGTCCGCCTCGGTAAGCAGCTCCTCGAGCCAGGAGTCGAGCTCATCGTCGTCTGCGAACCTCAGCCGCTTGCCTTCTCTGCTCGAGTCGACCACATCTGCCGCTATGACGCTCAGGCGCATCTTCTCCTCGGGCGTCTGCAGGAGTATCTCGCTGTGAGCATTCGCGAACGAGGCGTCGGAGAAGCTGGCGAACGCCGAGAACATGCTGCCGTCGTTCATATGGTGCGCGAACATGAGCGCCACCGGGCTGTCGAGGCCAAGCTCTGCGCAGTCGGCGTCGAGGTACGGGCATCCGTAGGGGTTCCATCCACGGTAGACGTCGTGGTCAAGGTAGAAGGTCGGGTCGCCTGAGCTCGCCTGGACGATGGGATAGTCGATGTTTGTGCCAGGAACGGTTACCCAGGCGACGATATCGGGGTTCACGGAAAGCCAGTAATCCCAGTCGACCGCAGGAAATCCATCGTCAGCCGCACTGGTTTCGATGTGCCCTAAGACGGGAGAGGGATCAACATCCGCAGCCCTGCCGTGGATGCCGCAAAGCCACACGAGCAGCACTCCTGCCGCTATGAACGCCGTTATTGCTGCCATGAGCGCGATGCGGCTCTTGATCTTCGTCTTCATTGCTATCTCCAAGATAACGGACGGGGCAGCCTCACGCAGCCCCGTCCTCTCATGCGTCCAAGTCGGGCTGACTATTTGTCTGCCGCCTTGTCGGAATTGAGTTCTGCTCCTTCCGCATCGCGGCGGATGCGGTTGCGCAGCGCATACGCGCCAGCG
This sequence comes from Paraeggerthella hominis, assembly GCF_021044775.1. Taxonomy (NCBI): domain Bacteria; kingdom Bacillati; phylum Actinomycetota; class Coriobacteriia; order Eggerthellales; family Eggerthellaceae; genus Paraeggerthella; species Paraeggerthella hominis. The sequence continues at coordinate 14,129 of NZ_JAJNOQ010000015.1, read as the reverse complement.
GTAGTGCCGGAAACGACCAGCGCGCAGACGAGCACCCAAACGGGAAGCAGGTCAGCGCCCGTCTTGTCATAAGGAGCGGTAGGCACTTCGGGCGTGTCGGGGTTGTCGACGACCACCGTCTGGCCCTCGTCCTCGAGGTCCTGGTGGACCGCCACGACGTTGCCGTCCACATCGAGCACCTCTTCGAAGGCGACGAGCGCAGCACCTTCCTCAAGCGCCGACGCGTCGAATTCAAACGTTACCTCGACGGTGCCCTCAGAGCCTTCGGCAACGAACTCGGCAGTCGCGGTCACGGGGTTGCCGTCGGCGTCTTCAAGCGGCATGCCGGTTGCTTTGTTCATGATGGTGCCGTGGGCGGTGTAGGTCTCGCCTGCGGTGAGCCCCTTGTAGGCAACGGTGTCGACGACCTTTACGGTTCCGTTTTCGACCACATGGTCACCGTCAGCCGCGTCGACGAGCGTGGTGCCGATCTCGATCACCGTGACCGACTGGCCTTCGTCGTTGATATCTTCATGCGTGGCGACCACTTCGCCATTGGCGTCATAGAGCTTCTCGAACACGACGAGGCGCTTGCCGGCGAGCTCGCTCGTATTAAGCGAGAGCTCTACCACCTGGGAACCGGTCTCCCTCTCTGCCGTGAAGGTCACGGTGCCCGTGACGTCTTCCGCGAGCGGGCCCGAGCCGTTCTTGACAGCCTCTCCCGTGTCGGCGTCCATCAGCGTTGCCTCGAGCGTGTAGGTCTCACCGGGGGTTAATCCGTCGTGGAAGACCTCGTCCGCGATGACGACTTCGGAGCCCCAGACGAACTTGTCGCCGTCGGATTTGTCGGTCGCCATGGTGCCGATGTCGGCTCCGGGCTGGTCATCCAGGCTCATCCAGACGGCCCTGGCGACGGAAGAGTCGCGCTCCACCCAGAAGGTGCGCTCGATGAGCTGGTAGCCCTCATTGGTGTCGCTTCGCAGCTCTTCCAGGGTGTACTCGCCGTACGGGAAGGCGGCAAGGGAATCATCGACTTCGGCCTCGGTGCCGTCCTCGCCCATGAAGAACCACGTGCCCGCCTTGGCGTCCATCATGTCGGCGGTGATGTAGCTAACGTCCATGAGGTGGTCGTTGCCGTTGGTGTTGTCGGAGTGCCTGTTCCAGCCGCTCGCGCTGGAGAAGTCTCCGTTGCGATCGGTGACGATGACGTGCGCCTCTCCGGTGGAGACGTTGGTCACCTTGAAGGCCACCTGTTGGGCTGCGTTGGTGTCGTCGGCCATCTTGGCGAGCTCGATGTCATTGCGCACCACCTGGTTGAAGAACTCGAGCACGTTGCCGTCCTTGGATGCGCTCACGATCTCGCCGTCAGCGCGCACCTCGAAGGTTCGGGGCTCGCCGTCGGTCAGAAGATAGGAGTCGTTGGTCGCCGTCTCCTGGATGGTGTAGGTGCCGTACGGCAGGGTGTCGGAAGATGTTTCTGCGGTATACACCTGCATATCCTCGTTCCAATGGGTGGTGATGGTCATGACGGCATCGCCTACATGGAACCACTGGCCGTTCACCATGACACCGTGCTCGCTGGCGTTCGTGATGGTGAACTCGATGCCAGAGAGCGTGGAACCGGTATCGAGCGTATCGTGGGAGTTGCCGCCCAATGCCTCAGATACCCCGAGCTCGAGGTCAGACTTCACGACCTGCACGCCGCCGGCGGCTACCTCGTTGAGCTCTCCATCAGCAAGCAGGAACTCGTAGACCTTGCCATCCTCGCGTACCTGGAACTCTTTTTGAGTAGCTCCATCTTCAGTGTAGCCTTGAGGTGCCTTGGTCTCGCGTACCAGGTAGGTGCCGTATGGGAGCAGCTGCTCAGGCGTCTTCGCGATGAAGGCATCCAGATCGGCGTCGTATTCGGTAGCGATGGTGATGATGGCGTCTCCCGCTGCGAAGACCTCGCCCTCGTCGATGACGCCGTTGTCATTCAGGTCAACGTCCACACGCTCTGCACTTGCGTTGTAGATGGTGAACTCCGCGCCTGCAAGCGTGGCGTCGCCTTGCGCATAGTTGTAGTAGGTGCCGTCGCCTTCGGTGTCTTCCTCGTCGAAGAGCAGCGCGTCGCCCTTGGCTACCATGACGGAGCTCAAAGCAGGGGTCTGCACGTAGCCCAAGGTGCCCTCGAACTCGTTGGAGAAGGTCGCCTTGGTGCTCGTGGTGGTGAGCTGGCTCGTGGCGGTCACCTCGATGGTCTGGGTGGCGTTCTCGGGAATCACGCAGCCTTCAGGGGCTTCGATTTCGGTCACCGAATAGGTGCCGAGCTGCATCACGTACATGCCGTCTATGACGTCCATGGGTTCGCCCTCGACGAACGCGCCGTCGTCGACCTTCATGGAAATCTTGCCATCAGCGTTGGTCTGATAGACGCCGGATTTTCCGTTGGGGTAGTCGATGCGGAACTTCGCGCCGGCGAACGATGCGTCGCCTTCAGGCGTCGGCTTGCCATCGCGGGCAAGCTTCGTAATGGAGACATCGATCGGGAAGTACTGCTTCTCCTCGCTAGAGGAGATGGACATATCATCTTCGAGCACGACCTGCTGGACCGTCGGGTCAAGGGCGTAGCCAGATGGGGCTTTGGTCTCCTTAACCCAGTAGGTGCCGGGGTCGAGCCCCTCGGCGGTGCCGGAATAGCCCGAGCCGCTCTTGGAGATCGTGATGCTCGCGACCTTGTCGGTGCACGCCTCGTCCGCATAGACGCCGTACTGGGCACCCTCGAGGCTCGTCGCGTACTGTCCGTTGCCCTCGGTGTCGAGCACGATCGTGTCGCCCGCGCTCTTGTCGACCGTCAGGTCGAAGCCGTGGGAGACGGTCACCTTGGCGTAGTAGAGGTCGCCCACGACCTTGCCCTCGATGGGACCGATCTTGCACACGGACGGGATGGCGTGGAACATCAGGTCCTCGCCGTTGCCCTCTCCCCAGTAGATGCCCACGTGGCTCTCGCCGCCGCCCACGGGGGTGTTGCCCGCGGATTTAGCCCAGACGAACAGGATGTCGCCCTTGGCGGGCTTGCTGGCCAGAAGGTCGGCCTTGCTGCTGAACACCTGCACGTCGCAGTTGGCGAACGCCCAGTTGTAGAGCGTCTCGGTGTTGGGCAGGCAGTTGTCGTCCCAATGGCGCGGCTGCATGTCGTAGCGCAGGAACGAGTCGGAAACGCCCGCCTCGTTGATGAGCGCGTAGCTCACGAAGGTCGAGCAGTCCATGCCCGCGCCCGGCCCCGCCTCGCGGTCGTCCATGGTGTAGGGGGTGCCCAGGTAGCGGTCCTGGTGCGCCTCCAGGTTGGCAACGAATGCCTCGGGGTCGAAGCCCAGCTTCTCGGCGAACGTGACGCCGCGCCCGGACTCGTAGGCGGGGCCAGCTGCCTGCGCGGTCGAGGGCATGACCGCGACCGAGAGTGCGAGCGCCATCGCCATGACGACGCGCACGATCTTCGAGGAGGTTATCCTCTCCATGGTTCTTTCTCTCATCTCGCACTTCCTTAAAACGGGATGTCTTCTCTGGACGTCCGGGATGCCGCTCTCGCCGTGTTGTCGCGTGCGAGCTTTTCGCTTCCGTCCCTGGCCCTGCCTACCTTCTTGGAGAGGCTCTCGAGGTATTCGCTCCTGTTGCGGTCGAGTGCCTCCTTGATCTGCGCGGGCATGACTTTCATCACGTCTTTCACCTCGACGCCCGCCTCGTCGACGACGGGCTTTCCGTCCTCGTCGAGGATGCTCTTGCGAAGCCACACCTCGCGCTCGGTCAGCAGCGGGATGTCGCGGTAGTCTTCGCCGCGATAGCGGGAGTCGTTGACGAAAAGCGGGCTGAACTGGTAGTAGCTCACGTCGCGCCCGTCTATGACCGTGCCCTTGGGCAGGGTCACCGAGTTGAAGGTCTTTCTCTCACCGGTCCTTCGGTCGGTGTACTCTATGTCGGTGCGCACGAAGTTCTTGTGTAGCGTGACATAGGTGTTCTTCGGTGTTTCCTGGCTCATGCGAGCCCTCCTTTACGTCTCGTTCCGGCTTGATGTGGAAGTGCCGGAGGTTTCGGCCTTACCTGAGTCATCTGCCCATCTTGTTCATCTCCTTTCTCCTCATCTGCTCGACCGCCGGCGGGCATTTCGCGCGTTCGACTCTCGAGGTGAGCCGCTCGCCAACGATGAGGGCGCGTTCGAACTCCCCGTAGCCGATCCGCTCGATGTCCGTGGGCTCGCAGTCCAGGTAGGACTCTGCGGCGTCGATGAGCTCTTCGGCATCCGAGTAACCCCAGTTGAAGCCACGCGTCAGCTCCTTCCATCCGTTCTCGTCCTGGCCCCATAGGGAGAATGCGAAGCCCAAGGAGTCGGGCCTTGTGGGATCCGGCGCCGCGTGCGCTTCGAGGAGCAGGCGCGACCCGTCTTCCGGGTCGTTCATCATCCACGCCGCCTCTGGGGAGGCCTTGCTGTTCGGGTTGTACACGTCAGGTTCTCCTTTCTCTTAGAAACCGCTCACGATATCCCGGGCCCAGGCCCCGCTCTTCACGAGCGAGAGGATGAGCAGGATGCACATGGCGAGGTACTGTAGCGCGTAGGTGAGCCCGTTCGCGACCGCGTCGATGGGGGTTGCCGTGCCGGGGTTCACGCCGACGATTCCTCCCAGGATTAGCGGGAAGGCGATCAGGAGGATGACGATGATGAGGCCCGCGATGCACACCGCCGTGAAGTTCTTCAGGTAGCCGACTCCGATTTGGCGGGTGTCGTCGAGCGCCATGAAGGCCAGCGGGATGGGGCTGAACGCCGCCATGATGTAGAGTTGCAGGGCGCGCGCCCAGCAGACCACGAGCGCGATGATGTACGCGGCGAGCACCACAACCCAGCTGATGAGCGAGACGATGAGCATCGCGAGCAGGGCGGGGATGTCGCCGTCGGTCGTGACGATCGAGACCGCCGACACATCCAGGGCGTCCCCCTGGCCGAAGAGCCCTATGACCCTGTCGATGGCGATGCCTATCACCTCGTAGATCGCCTGCATGAGCTCGAAGCTGTGCTGGATGAGGAACAGGAACACCGCGAAGAAGACGAGCAGGAACACGACCTCCTTCACGCCCGGCATCGAGGCGTTGCCGTCGACCCTCTGGGAAATCTGGATGAGCTTTATGGTGAAGACGAGCGAGAGCACCCCGCAGCCGATGGGCAGGATAGCGACCTGCCAGACGCCGTGGGCTATGTCGTACATCGAGATGCTCCCCGAGGTGGTGAGCATGGCGTTGAAGTCGGCACCGAGGATGCCGTCGTAGCCGATTCCCTTGAGCACCTCTACCTGCTTCGAGAACATCCAGTTGGCGGCGTCCCGCAGGAGGTCGGAGAGCCAGCCGTTGATGTCGTCGGCGATGTCGGCATAGGCGCTCTGCGTCGGTATGAGGACGAGGGCGAGAAGCGCGACGGTCAGCGCGAAGGCCTTTCTGAAGCGGCTGTCGCACGAGATTCTCAGAAGCGTTCCCATGGGCATCACATCGCTTCGAGCTCGCCCGTCCGCCCGTCGATGGTCACGGTGACGATGGTCGCGTTCGGGTCGTTGAAGGTGAATGTCGAGCTGGTCGATTCGCTGTTGGCGTCGATGTAGATCTCTCCGTCCCAGGTGGCCGCCGTCGCATAGGGACACCTTTGCGACGCGAACTCCTGCAGGCATGCGGCAATCTCCGCCTGCTCGACGCCAGTCAATTCCGCCAGATAGTCGACGTTTCCGGCGATTGAGAGCTCGACGTCCTCTGGCGCGTCGATCACGTAGGTATCGGAAAGTTCGAACGCGTCGCAGGCGATAACGAGGCCGCCGTCTTCTGCCTCGTCGACCCTGACGAGCGAGGGCGTCTGGTCGGACGTCACGGTGTCGCTTATCCAGATCGACTCGGAGAACCCGCCCTCGTCGGCAACGGCGTTGTCCGACGTCCAGAAGGTGATTTGCTGCGCGCCATCCGAGTTCTCCGCGAACGCCCCGTTCACGATCGAGAGGGTCGCCGACCCGTCCGGGGAGGTCCATTTTGTTCCCACGAGGCCGTCGAGGCCCGCCTGCGCGTCGCCGGCGATTTCCGTCTCTTGCGTTATGGCCTGCTCGGTTGCCTCCTGCCCGCCTGTGTGCACCATCGTGCAGCGCGCGCAGCCCGCTGCGATGAGCACGAGCAGCGCCGCGCAGGCGATCACGAGCGTGGCCTTGCCTTTCTTCTCCATCCCTTGGTCTCCTTTCTAGTCACGCGCCGTGAGGGCGCAGGTGAAGTAGCTGATTCCTTCCGCTATCTTGCAGACGCTGCCCGAATGGGGCTCGTGGATGTACCTGTCGCCCCCGATGTAGATGGCGACATGCCCCGGCCTGTAGAGGATGTCCCCGGGAGCAGCCTGGGAAAGCGGGATCTGGGTGAGCTGGGATTTCTGCACCTCGGTGTTGTGCCCTATGCGTATGCCTGCCTGGCGGTAGCAGTACTGGGTGAGGCCGCTGCAGTCGAGGCCGACTCCCGGCGTGGATCCGCCCCACACGTAGGGGACGCCGAGCTGGCTGTATGCCGCCGCCACTATCGCGTTGCCGCTCTCTTCTCCGGCCCTGAAGTCCTCCACGCTCATGGTGTCGAAGCGCCGCAGGCTGTAGGTGTCCATAATCGATTTCAGGGTTTCCACGTAGCTCGAGTCTGTCGCCCAGCCGGCGTCTTTGAGGCCCTCCGCCATCTTGTCGGAGTCATGGTTGGCGATCGCCTCTTTGATGAGCGGGTTGTTGGCGTACCTTTCGGCTTGCAGGAAGACGCGGCTCCTGAAGGCTATGCACTCGGCGTCGCCCTTGAAGACGATGAATTGCGCTGTGATCGTGTAGTGTCCGCCGTCGGCGGCCTCCTCTCCGGTCGCCCAGCTCGCCTTGCCGGAAACCTCGGGCGCTGCGGCGTACGAGGACGCCCATTTCATGCCGAAGAGGTTGTGGTCGCGCGTGGCGAGCATGCTCATGTGGTCGCCCTGGCCGCTCTCGCAGATGATCTGGGCGATGGTGCAGCCGGCAGGATGCCCGTATTCCTCCTGGGCGGCGAGCGCCGCCTCCACCATCTCGTAGGTGATGTAGGGAGGAAGGCCCTCCATCGCCTGCCTGTTGGCCTCGTTTTGCCAGAAGCCGAACAGTGCTGAGACAATTTGTCCCACCAGCAGCGCGCCGAGCACGAATGCGATGACTCCGGCGACCACCCCCGCTATCGGTGCGCCTGCGCTTGCGATCGCGCCGATGACGCCCGCTCCGCCTTCCGCCGTGGCGGAGGCAGCGGCCGCCTTCGCGCCGCCGCCTACGACGTTCGCCCCCACGGTGCGGGCGGACATCTCGGCAGAGGCGCTTGCCGGCGCGTTGGCCGAGGCCTTTGCGGCGCCTACCGCTCCGTTTGCCTTCGCGCGCGGTGTGCCGGCATGCTGGGAGGGCCTGGCGGCTGTTCTTGCCTTCCTTGCGGATTCGGGGATGCGCGCCGGCCCTTGCGCGGCGTCTGCCCCGGGCGGTTCGGCGCGCCTTTTGTCGGCGAGTTTCCTCTTCAGAATCAATCCGCCTTGGGCGGCGTCGTAGACCTCGCGCGCCCCGTCGAGCTCGTCGCTTTTGTCCAGCTCGGTTACAAGCGAAGACGCAGCCATGCGCCCGATGTTCAATCCGGCGGCGGAACGGGCGTCATCGACGTTTCTCGGCACGCCTCTTCCGCTTCCGACGACCCCGTCGCGGAAGGCCTCGCCGCCCGACACCACTCCGGTGTTGAGCAGGGTCTGCACGTCGCCTGCGACGATGTCGTGCATCGGGTCTGTCCCGAACGCTCTCGTCATCGGGCGGACCTTCCGCCCGTGCCGCCGAGCGCCGCCACTTCGGAGGGCTTGGTGGTGAGCAGGTCGTAGATCTTGCCCTTGGGAAGCTCGTTGGTTATCGGCATACGGGCACCGCCCGCGACAAGCAGGCCGTCGCCCGGCTTGATGCCGTCGTCGATGTAGCGGACCTCTTCATCGGAGAGGTTGAGCGTTTCCGCCCACAGGTCGCGGTCGACGCTCGACTGCTTGTGCAGCATGAGGTAGTCGGAGTTGAGGATCATGGTCGACCCGATGTCGCTGCCGAGCATGAAGCTGGCGTTCTGCGAGAGCCCAGTGGCGACCAGACCGAACTTGCGGCCTTCTGCCCAGAAGCTCTCGAAGTACGCGATGACGGCGGGATGCTTGAAAAGGCTCTGCACTTCGTCGATGAAGAGCCAGGTTGTCTTTCCCTCTGCGAAGTTCTGGTACATGCGGTTTCGCACCTGCTCGAGCGCTGTGAGCATGCCGAACACCCTCATGTCGGTGTTGAGGTCGTGCAGGTCGATGTTGACCATGGGCGCATCGAGGCTCACGTTCGACTTGCGGTTGAAGAACGACAGCGACCCTTTGACGTGGCGCTCGTAGCGAAGCGCGATGTCCTCGGCGGCGCTCTCGGGCTGCTCGAGGAGCAGGTTGTAGAAGTCCTCGAGGATGGGCGTGTCGGAATCTCCGGCACGGCGATATGCCTCTTCGACGCAGCGGGCGATGATGGAGCGCTCGGCCTGCGTGAGGCCCTGCCTGCCCTCGGCCATCATCGACGCGGAAAGGGCCAAAAAGGCGTCTATCTTGAACGCGCTCTGAAGCGGCGCGTCCAAAAACTCCACGTCCTTCTTGTCGAAGGGGTTCATGAACTGTCCGGAGTCTGCGGCGAGCCTGATGCTCACGCCGCCGCCAGCCTCCGCAACGGGCCGTCCCTCGCCTGTAGGGTCTATCCAGATGCCCTGCGCCCTGTCCCCGTAGAGCATGCGCACCTGCAGCCAGACGCTCTTCTGCGCGTTCGACTTGCCCGTGCCGGGCGTGCCGAAATCGAAGCCCATGGGAGAGGGCAGCGAGAGGCGGTCCAGGATGGCGAGCGTGTTGGTGATCTTGGATTGCCCGAGATAGATGCCGCCAGGCTGGTTGACCTCGAGAGACGCGAATGGCATCTGCATGGCAATCTGCCCGCTCGTGAGCAGGCGCGTCACGTCGCATCGGTTGGTTGCGAAGGGAAGGGCCGATCCCCAGCCTTCCTCCTGGCGGTAGTTGAGAGTTTCCACCGTGAGGGCGGATCCGCGTGCGGTGGAGATGATACGGTCCACCTGCTCGTCGAGTTCCTCCTCGGTCGCCGCGTACGTGAATACGTAGCCGGCGTACTCGAAGAGCTGCTCGTTCTTGCTGCGCAGGAAGTCCAAGAGCTCTTCGGCGTCTGCCCGCGAGTAGCGCAATGCGGTCGATGTCTGGGTGAGGATGATTCCCTTCGCGGCGGCGCGACTCTTCTGGCCGCGCTCCTCCATGTCCATCCAGTCTATCTTTCCCTGCACCATGTCGATGGCCTTGTCCTGGGGGATGGGCTTTAAGTGCAGCGAGATGGAGAGCGGGATGGGGAGGTCGACGATGCTCGCCAGGCAGTCGTCCATGAGGATCGAGCCGAACGAGCGGATCGCCATGACGCAGCACCAGGCCCCGTCGGCCTTGAACGCGTCGCTTCTGCCGGAGGGCTTGAAGTCGACCGACATGGGAGCCACGAAGTCAACGCTTTTCGCCGTGGGGCACTGTGACAAATTGTCCCAGTCGAAGTCGAAGAGCGACAGGGGGCTTAGAAAGCTGCGCGCTATTCTCAGGCGCTCCGTCCCGTCGACGACTTCCGACTTGCTCTTGATCCTGGCGAGCGCCTGCATGCAGTCGCTCCGCATGCGCGCGAGCTTCGGGATCGCCGCGTCGATGTCGTCCGCCTTCGTCGTGAACGTGAGGTAGCGGTGCCGCTTCAGGTTCGAAACGCCCTCGCGCATCTTGTCGTTCAGGATGCGGTTGTACTCGTCAACGTACTCGTCGAGGCAGGGGTCGCTTTTGGGGAAGAAGGTCCTGTTACCGATCTCCTCTGCGGGCACGGGGTCGTTCGTGATCGTCACCTGAACCGACGTGTCTGGGCCGAAGTAGTTGTACAGCGCGCTCATGGTGCTGTAGATGTTCTCGCGGGTGTCCTTGCGGGCGCACTGGTAGGTGATGTCGCCGAAACGGATCATCTGGCTGAACAGCCCCGGGGCCACCTGGGCGACGCCGTTTCTGAACATGAGCTCGTATCCGCAGAGGCTCGTCGTCTGCCTGCGCTTCTTCTTGGCGTCTTTGTTCTTTCTGCGATCGTCTTGCGCTTTGCGCTTAGGCGCTTTCATGAGGCTCATAGAGCTCGGCCCCCTTTCGGTATGTGTGCCTTCTCTCCTTGGCGCTGAGCTTTCTCGGCTCGAGCGACAAGGGCAGCGCGAGCTCGTCTCGGTGGCTCGGCGTGAAGGTGAACGTCCTTTTGCTCGTGTAGTGCCTGGCTGCGAGGGGAAGGAACTTCTCGAAGGGCATGCCGTGCGGCTTCCAGAACCCGGCAAGCCAGAAGGGAAGGGTGGAGAGCATGATGGGAAACGTCATGTCCGAGGGGATTATGCCGAGCCACGACCAGGAGACGACCGCGACGAGGACGGCGGTGGCGAAGCCGAGCGCCAGGCACGCGCACGTCCTGATCGACATGTCGCCGAAGAGCTTCTGCTCGTATTCGCCGATGTCCTTCTGGATGGGTATGTGCAGCTTGTCGTCTATCACTCAGATCCCTCCCCTAAGCCGGGATCCATGAGGTGTCGAGCTGGCCGAAGTAGACGGCTGCGGCGATGATGATGGCCCCGCCTGCGATGGTGGCGATGCCGGCCTCCATGCCTTCGCCCCCGCCGCCTCGGTTGCCGAACGCGCGTCCGAGCTGCACGGCTCCCCAGACGACGAGGAACCCGCCCAGGAACGTCACGCATCCGGTGACGAGCGAGATGATGTTTCCAAGCATGTGAATGCCTCCTTTGCTTGTGCGGCACCGGGGGTGGAAGCGGCGCCTTGTCTTGCGTGGTAAGATTGGCGTGCGGAGCGTGCGAGCGCTCCTTTGCGTCTTTGGCGGCGGCAGCCCCGTCGGGGGTGGAAGCTCGAATGGGGCCTAGGTGCCTCGGGCATTGCCGCTGCCGTCTTCTCATCAGGTCATGTTTCGTTCCTTTCCCGGTACGCGCCGAAGTCGAACGGCGCTGCGTGCTTCGCCCCTTTGTGCCCTGGCTCGACTTCGTCCCAGCGCGGATGGTCTGCAGCGTCGTATTTGTCGTCCTTGAACGGGTATGCCCCCGCTATGAGCAGGAGCGCCTTCCTCCTCGAGAGGCGTCCCACCTCGTCGGGCAGCATCAGGGGCCTCTCGAAGAGGGTTCTGTTCACGGTCGTGGACCTGGTGTTGCCGTCCGTGTCGTTCAGGGTGAGCGAGAGTATGGTCTGGGTTCCGAGCATCTTGGATATCTCTTCGTTGGTGCCGAAAAGCGTCGACCCCAGGAACAGGGTCGTGTCGCAGCATGCCCTGATCGACAGCGCCTTCTCCTCGCCGTAGGTGCCCTTCAGCTGCTCGAAGGACTGCAGGATGAGGGATGTCGAGACGTTCCTGCTCCGGATGACGGCTATGAAGCGGTCGATGTCGGGCAGCTTGCCGATGTTGGCGAACTCGTCGAAGACGAGGTGGACGGGGGTGGGCAGCGCGCCGCCGTGGTCGATGATCGCCGTGTCGCAGAGCTCGTTGACGGCCTGCCACATGAGCATGGCGAAGAGGAAGTTGAACGTCCCTCTGGTGTCGGGCATGGAGGCGAAGACGACGCTTCTCTGACCCGCGTCCCCGAGCGTGTCGAGGGCGAGCTCGTCGTCTGAGAGTAGCTCCTGCACGTTGTCTGCCATGAGCGGCAGGCAGCGGGTGTTGCAGCTGATGATGATCGATTTGAGCGTCTCGCCGGCGGCGGTCTTGAAGCGTCTGTATGCGTTGAGCGCGAAGTCTGCGGACTGCTCGGCGGGCTCGCGCACCTGAATCCAGCGCACCGACGCCGACCCGTTCGAGAACGCCCTCGATCCCTCGTCGAAGGGCTCGTCGTCGCCCGATGAGACCAGGCGCTTGCCCGTCTCCAGCTCGTGGAACAGCAGGTCGAGCGGGCTCATGTACGCCTCGTTTCCCTCGCGCGCTTCCGCCAGCGAGAGCAGGGTGAGCATGCCCGGCAGGTTCCTGTCCTCGGGCGGGCAGTGGTGGATGAGGTAGGCGATGAGCGCGGTGTAGAGCAGGCGCTCGGCGTTTTCCCAGAAGGGGTCCCCCGTATGCTCGGCGTCGCCCGTCGTGTTGCTGATGAGGCACTCGACGATGGACAGCACGTCCACGTCGGTGCGCACGTATGCCAGGGGGTTGTAGTGGCTAGAGGCTTCCATCCTCACCAGGTCGAAGTTGCGGATCCTGTAGCCGGCGGCCTCGAACATCCACCCCGTCGAGCCGATGAGCGTGCCCTTCGGGTCCGTGACCAGGTAGCTCGCGTTCATCTGCATGAGCAGCGGCAGCACGTGGCTGCGGGTCTTGCCCGTGCCGGGAGTCCCGACCACGCAGACGTTGCGGTTGCGGTCCGTCTCCAGGTCGAACCCGTCTCGCGAGACGGGTATGCCGACGTGCTTGGTGAGGGGGATGTTGAGGGAGGGGTCCTCTCGGTTCATGAAGGCCTCGCCCTCTTCCAGGCTGCCCCAGCGGGCAGAACCGTGCTCCTCGCCACGGCGGAGCGTGCCGCCGCGAAGGGCCTGGTGCAACCAGATGCCCCACACGGCGCACGCGCACAGAATGCCGGCGAGCGGCGCAAGCGCGTTCGCTGTCCGCACGCCACCGTCGGCTATCCATCCGGGCATTCCGGCGAGCGCTGCTATCGGGTCGAGCGAGCCGTCGGGAAGCGCGAGAAGGCTTCCCGTGAAGAGGAAGCCCGCGATGGCGGCGAAGGCGGAGGCGAGGGCGATTTTCGCCACGGTATTTCTGTCGAAGGGCGTCAACGGCCCCTCACCTGGTCGATGACCTCGCGGCTTCTGCCGCGTGCGCGCTCTGCGAGCTCGGCTGATTTCCTGAACGCCTCGACGCGTTCCTGCAAGGGTTCTTTATCGGGGTCCGCGAGGCCTTCTTCGCCTCTCGCATCGGCGCTTCGCCCCTTCTCCTTGGCAAGATGCTGCTCGGCTTTCTTGCAGGAGCGCACGGTCTCGTCCGCGAGCTCGTCGAAGCAGCGCGCCACCTCGGGCGCGTCGTCTATCCTGAAGATGAGGTAGGACTTGTCGTCCTCGTCGTAGAACTCGTGGCTCAGCGCTTCGCGGTCGAGTTTCGCGTCGATGATTTCCTTGATGGTTTCGAATTCGGGGAGTTCCCTGAATTCGTGGAGGTTGAGCTTCGCCCATTCGGGGGTGTCGTTCGTCTCTGCGGCAACGGTCGGCTCGTTTTCGTGCCCGATGTTGCCGACGGCGTTCCTGAACGCCATGGATACCCTCGCGGCGCTGTGCGCCATGGCGGCCTGTCCTGCCTCCTGGCCCACTCGCAGCATCCAATCGAATAGCTTCTCGCCCGATTCGTCCCCGAAGTCGCTCGGCATCGTCGTCCTCCTAATCGCTGTGACAATTTGTCCCAGTCTTCAAACGTTGCGTTTTCTTTGGAGGGCGCGTGGACTCGGGGAAGTTCGCGAAGTCCACGAGGAAGTACTCGGCGAAGTTGATGTTGAACATCCAGGTGATGCATACGAGTTCGAATGCCGTCATGACCACCTCTCCGCGCAGCTTCTTCCCGGCGTTCGAGTCGCTCATGCCGAGTCGCCGCGCGAGTTCCGTCGTGGACATCCCGCTCCGCTCCTTGTAGTTGTTGATGACGCCAAGGAACTGGCGGGTAATCGGGTCGAGATCTTCCATTGCTTCCTCCATCACTCACGGCTGCGAGTCGCCGTAGCCGCGGCCTGGTGGGCCCGGTGATGCTGGGAAGGGTAGCGGTGCGCTTCATCTCTGTGGCGAAATCCGTCATGAGGCGACGGGAACCCGTCGCGGGATTTCGAATCAGGCGGGCGCACCGTCATAGGAAGCCTTACGGCTGAACCCGCGCCTGGCACAGTAATACAAACGTGAACTTTAGTTCTCACAGCTGCCTCGTATGTCCAAGGTTGACGTTGTGTTAGACCACTTTGGATAAGTGTCCTGCACGCAGTACACGCGACGGGGCCCCGGTTGCGACAATTCCATCATCAGGAGAGATGGAGGTTGCAATGGAAGACGTGCTCACCCA
>NZ_JAJNOQ010000014.1:0-49902 GCF_021044775.1 Paraeggerthella hominis | reverse complement strand
TCGGGCCCTTGAAATCAATATCTTGTGGGTGTGCACTGCTAGGCAGAATCACTGTGCCGATGCTGCGAAATGCCGTACCGATGGTCTGGAACGATGTACCGATACGGGTGTAATAACCACATGACAGGCGTACGTCGTTGTCGCGTGCCCATCCGGCTAGCAAGCGACTGGTATACTGAACGCCTTTGTCTGCATGAAAAATTGCATTTTCAGCAACATAACCTCGAGCTTTCGCACTTGCAAGGGTGTTCACCACGATATCAGCCGTCATGCGACTCGAAAGCGACCAACCCACCACCATGCGGGTGTTCAGGTCGATCACAGTCGATAGGTACAGCCAGCCTTGTCCTGTGCGCAGGTAGGTGATATCCCCCACAAGCTTGTAGGTTGGAATGGGGCTCGTGAAGTCCCGGTGCACGAGGTCGGGACGCGGTTTCGCGTTCTTGTCAGGAATCGTAGTACGTTTGGACTTATAGGGAGTACATCCTTTTATCCCCAGCTCGCGCATGCATTTTCGTACACGGTAGAGCGTGACGTCTCGGAACTCATCGGGCATGAAACACTTGACGAAGCGGGCGCCGAAGCGCCGGTCGGACTCCAGCCAGACGCGGTGGACCACTTCGCGCACCTCGCTCCAGTCATCCTCCGGACAACCTTTCGAAAGCCACGAGTAGAAGCCTGATCGCGACACCTCCAAGATGCGCGCCATCAGGTTGATCGGGAATTCGGCCCTCTCCGCCAGCATCAGCCGGTAGCGCATGGCTACGCCTGCTCTTTGGCGAAGAAGGCCGCGGCTTTTTTCAGGAAGGCGTTCTCCATCTCGAGCTCGGCGTTGCGCTTCCGCAGAGCTCTCATCTCGGCATCATCCTCCGGCGTGGACCCGTCGCCGGAGAGCATCTTCCTGCGATCCTTCACCCATCTGTTCGCAGTCTTGGGATTCAGCCCCAACTCCCTGCAGACTTCGGCGGTCGGCCTGCCGGTCGAGATGATGTAGTCGGCGGTCTCCCGCCTGTATTCATCGGTGTATTTCGCTGACGTGTTAGCCACTATCCTGCTCCTTTTCTCGGTTGCTTCAGGTTACTAGATTTCTGATTCGAAATCTCGCAATCCCGTGTCCGAAAAAACGATACAGGTCAGTGATGGACGGCTGCGATGTTGCCTTCTGCGGTGAGACAGTCCTCGAACGCCACGAGCTCATCGCTCTCATTAAGGGCGGAAGCGTCGAACTCGAAGGTGACCTGTACGGTGCCGCCGGCATCCTCTGCGGTGAACTCAGCAGATGCGGTAACAGGCTTGCTGCCCTCGTCTGTCATCGCCTCGCCGGTGGACTTGACCATGAGAGTGCCATTCACCGTGTAGCTATCACCGGGGATCAAGCCTTTGTACTCCACCGTATCGACGAGGGTGACCTTCCCGATTTCGATGACGTGGTCGCCATCGGAGGCATCGGTCAGGGTGGTGCCGATCTCGCATACCGTCACGCTCTGGCCTTCGTCATCGATGTCCTCGTGGGTTGCCAGGGTGGTGCCGTCCTCGGCGGCAAGCTGCTCGAAGACTACGAGGCGGTGTCCGCCGTAGCCGGTGGCATCGAAGGCGATCTCGACCGTCACGGTGCCGTCGGTCTCCCCCCGCGGTGAATTCTTGCTCGCCAATGACGCCTCCGAACTCTTCGCCGGTTTCGGCATCCATGAGGGTTGCCATCAGCTTGTAGGCCTGGCCAGGGGTCAATCCTTCGAATGCGACCTCGTCGGATACGGTTGCCTGGGTGCCGGTGACCAGCTTGTCATGGTCGGAGGCGTCGGTTGCAGTGGTGTGGATGTCCAGGAAGTGGACGGTCTGGCCGTCGTCATTGATATCGGCGTGGGCCGCGACTTCTACGCCTTCGCTGAAGAGGGACTCGAAGGCTACGACGTCCTCGCCTGCGAGCAGGCTGGAGTCGAAGGTGAACTCGAGCTGGATGTCGCCTGCCTTCTGCCTAGGCTTGAAGGTCTTTGTGGCGGTGACGGGATTTCCGTCAGCATCGAGAAGGGCCTCGTCGGTGGACTTGACCATGAGGGTGCCGGTGATGGTGTACTCGGTGCCGTCGTTCTTGAGGTTCTCGTACCAGACGGTGTCGACCAGGGTGGTCTCGACGGAAGCCTGGGCGATATGGTCGCCGTCGGCCTTGTCGGTTGCCTCAGTCTGGACCTTAAGGCCTTCCTTGTCATCCAAGCTCATCCAGACTGCCTTGGCCACGGTGGAATCGCGTTCGATGACGAAGGTCTTCTTGACCAGGTCGTATCCCTCGTTGGAGTCGCTGCGGAGCTCCTCGAGGACGTACTTGCCGTAAGGCAGCGCTGCCAGGGAGTCGTTCACCGTTGCGTTGGAGCCGTCCTCGCCGAGGGAGAACCAGGTGCCGGCCTTGGAATCCATGTCGGATGCGTTGATGGAGTCGGACTCGAGCAGCTTGTCGTTTCCGTTGGTGTTCTCGCTGTGCTTGTTCCAGGAGGAGGCCGTGGAGACGTTGCCGTTCTTGTCGGTGACGATAACGTGGGCCTCGCCGGTCGAGATGTTGGTCACCTTGAAGGCAACCTGGAGGGAGGCGTTGGTGTCCTCGGCCATCTTCACGATCTCAAGGTCGTTGCGGACCACCTGGTTGAAGAACTCAAGGCCATTGCCTTTAATGTCCGCGGTCACTACGGTGCCGTTGTCACGGATTTGGAAGGTCTTGGCATTGCCGTCAGTGAGCAGGTAGGAGCCGTTAGTCTTGGTCTCTTGGATGGTGTAAGTACCGTAAGGAAGCTCGTCGCTTGCGGTCTGGGCGGTGTATGCCTTGGCATCGTCATTCCATGCGGTGGTGATGGTCTCGATGGCGTCACCTGGGTTGAACCACTTGCCGTTTACGAGGACCTTCTCCTTGGAGGCGTTGGCGATGGTGAACTCGATGCCGCTCAGGGTCGAGCCGGTGTCAAGCTCATCGTGGGAGTTGCCGCCGAGGGCCTCGGATGCGCCGAGCTCGACGTCGGACTTGACGACCTGGACGCCGCCGCGGATGACGTCATCCTTGCAAGGCTCGCTGATGAGGTTCACCACCTGGCCGTCAGAGTTGATATTGACTTCCTTTGACCAGTCGGACTGGAGGTAGCCGGCAGGGGCGGAACTCTCCACTACCTTGTACTTGCCGCAAGGCAGGGCGTCGGCGGCCGTCTTGGCTACATAGGCTTTGGCGTCCTTGTCCCAGCCTGTGGTGATGGTCTTCACGACCTCGCCATCAGCGTAGGTCTTTCCGCCAACCAGGGCGCTCATGCCAGACTTGTTGATGATGTTGAACTTCGCGCCTTCGAGGTTTGCGTCACCTTGGTTTGCCGCGCCAGCCTCAGAGTCCTCCTTGGCAAGCATGAGGCCGCCCTTGTGCCAGGTGAAGCTTACGAGGACCTGGGTGCCGCTGCCGGTATGGACGACGAATGCCTTGAAGCCGGTGGACACCTGGTTGGAGCGGGACTTCATCTTGCCCCAGGCGGTGCCGAGCAGGTCGGTCCTGGCCCAAGACTCGAACTCGGCGTTGGTGCCGAATGCCGCCTCGGACTTGGAGCCTTGGTAGACGTAGGCGAGCAGCACGTGGCTTGCGGCCTGGTACTTCTCATGGGACCAGGAGCTGCCGTCGTACCAGGTGGAAGGGAACAGGGAAGCGTCGAAGCCGGGAGATCCGTAGCTGAACCACATGGCGGTGATCAAGTCGGAGTCGCTGACGCTGGACTTTGAATAGGTGCCGGGAGACGGGGTGTCAGCAGCCGGATCGGCGCAGTAGGCTACCTGGTCGTCTGCCCACATATGTGTGGTCGAATATCCTGCGTAAGGGATGTTGTCTCCCACGGTAACATGCGTGGATTCGCTTGCGTGAGCCGCCGATGGGACGGCGATGCAAGTGCCAAGCGCAAGGATCAAGGCCATAGCTGCGTGGAACGATGTACCGATACGGGTGTAATAACCACTCGGTCAACTCTCTTGGTAACACCATGGCGTAAGTGCCCTCAGGGGTCGTGATATGCCGTTTAAGGCTGTATTTCAGCTTTTTTGCGGTCTTTATCAAGGAGTCACTCATTTCACCCAAATTGGCCTGCAGAGGGCATTTTTGCGCGTATTCGTTTACGAGCAAGCCTGTATCTACCAAGAAGCTGTCATCATCTTCTCCGATAACAGTTAGTGGGCTTGTGGCCCCTTCTGCTCTGTTGAAAAACGCTGCCATTGATAACAGCAGGCGTACGTTGTGCGCCAGGGTGTCAAACTCGCTGCGTTGTATAAGATGGTAGTTGCCTTCGAGCTCGACTTTTGCGCGGCACACATCAAATGAGTCGCTATTCTTCTGTCTTCGCTCAAGCTTTCCCGGAGCACCGTTTTCTACAAGTTCTAAGCCCAAATACTGAATAGCGGGGAACCACTGATTCAGCGTGGTCTTCACCCGTGCATCTTCTTTTCCACCTATGCCCAAGTCGGCAAGGTTCTCATCTCCGCAATTCAAACACATAAGCTCTTCGCCGAATCTGAACGGAATCATCCTTATGAGGTCGATTCTGCGCTTCTCGTTGGTGGCGCTTGCCATGCCCGAAATAATAGCGTCCATATCCACGGGCTCGTCATCATTGCAGTCTATGGCTCTCACCAGCGCAATTTCTTTATTCAAGTAGGATATTTCCATTTTTCACATCTCTTAGGTGACTATTAATCGCATATATACCATATACTATTTTATAACGACTTTGCTCAGGTTGGCGCCAGGTGAAGCGTTGTTTTATCAATAGGGCAGACCCCTAAAGCGTCTCGTTTTCCTGCTGCAAGGTAGGGAACGGGGCGCTTTTTTCGTTTTGCCTGCCATGCAGAAGCAAAAAAATCCCATCGCAGGGTATCCAAAAGCCAAGTTTCTTGCCTTCAACAGTAGAGGGGGTTTGTCCCTTCTACGACCGAAAGGCAGGAATCATGCGTAAAAGAGACAACGGCAAAAGCAAGAAGTTCGTGATGTTCGCCAGGGCTACCGATAAGCACGGCGCTCATCGCAAGGCAAGCGTGCAAGTAAGCGAGGAAGTTTACCGGGAGTGGTACAAGGCCACCAACCATTTTGCCTACCTGCGCAAGCTCGATCGCAAACATGGCGTGCTGAGCTTGGACGCGCTGGATTACGAATTCATCTGCTACTCGATATTCGAGGTGGGCATCGATGACGATGATGAGGCGGAATTTGAAAGGCGCATCGCGAACCTGGTCGTTGCATTGTCGCAGTTAAACGAGAAGGATGCGGCGCTTATCGACGCACTCTTCTTCGAAGGCGTATCCATGCGCGAGTATGGCCGCCGCATCGGGGTGACGCATCGAACGGTGTCGAAGCATCGTGCTCGCGTCCTAAAGCACTTAAGGCGCGTAATCGAAAACCGTGCAGCAAGGATGGGGGAGTAGCCATGGATATGCAAGCCTACCTTGAGCAATGCAAGCAGGTAGATGTCACTACGGTCGACCCTTCGACGCTGCGCGACTTGGGCGACGTGGCGATTGACCCGAAGCTTAGCGATGACGAGCGCATTTCGAGCTTCATCGAGCAGATCGGCAACCCGTACTGCTACAAGTCCGATGGGTTGGTGGTGAAGCTGTCGTTCAAGAACGAATGCTCTCTTGAAGACGCGCTGGCCCACTATGTCACCGTCAAAAGCTCATAGCGCAGTGCGTAATGTGCTGCTTGAAAAGATTAACGAATCCGTCTACTATATGCCTAGGCGGGAATTCCGGTTCTATTCCATTAACAACAAGAGCCGAAACCATGACCTCCTGGGCACATTGCTTTACAGGAGGTTTTCCTATGCTCAAAACCATTGACGCGCCCAACGGGGGCGCTTGGCGCGCTGCAAGCTACGAGCGCCTTTCGCGTGACGATGAGAACGTCGGCGAATCCAACAGCATCGTCAACCAGCGCAACATCATCGCCGACTTCGCGGCCGAGCGAAGCGATATCACTCTCGTCCAAGACTACTGCGACGATGGCTATTCGGGCAGCAACTTCGAGCGCCCCGGTTTCAAGGAGATGCTCGACGCGCTCTCCACCCGCGAAGTCGACGCCATCATCGTCAAGGACCTGTCGCGCTTCGGGCGCAACTACCTTGAGATGGGCTATTACCTCGACCGCCTGCTGCCGCAGATGGGCGTGCGCGTCATCGCCATCGCCGACAACTACGACAGCGTGGACTCGGCGCAGATGTCCGACAGCATCATGATCCCGTTCAAGAACCTGATGAACGATTTCTACTGCCGCGACGTGTCCACCAAGATTAAGACGCAGCTGGTGGCAAAGCGCAAGCGCGGCGAGTGCGTATCTCCCTGCCTGCCTTACGGCTACCTGAAAGACGAGACGGACAAATCGAAGATCGTGGTCGATCCGCAGGCGGCAGCCGTGGTCCGTGACATCTTCAAATGGAGGCTGAAGGGCATGAACGCCGAGGCTATCGCCACCAAGCTCAACGACAACGGCACCGACACGCCGTTCATGCACATGCGCAGCTTAGGGCTGCGGCCTTCGGATAATTTCAAGCGCTCGGGCAAAGACGCCTGGAGCGCGCGCGTCGTCATCCGCATCCTGGCAAACGAGATGTATCTGGGCACGCTGGTGCAGGGCAAAACCTACAAGCCCGACTTCCGCAGCAAGACCGTCGTCGCGCGCCCTGAAAGCGAATGGGAGAGATGCGAGGGGTCGCACGAGGCAATCGTCGACGAGCGCACGTTCAACCTGGTACAGGATTTGTCGGCGCGCGATACCCGCACATCGCCCGGCAAGAAAGGCCTGGGGCTGCTGGCGGGATTCGTGTTCTGCGCGGATTGCGGCTCCACCATGGCGCGCCGCAAGATACGCCGGGGCGAGCATGAATACGTGTACTACACCTGCATGGGGCACCGGCACGATTGCAAAAGCTGCACCACGCACAACATCAACGGCAACAAGCTGGTGGCGGCAGTCGAGCGCAGCATCCGCGAGCGCATGGCGGCCGCGCTTGACGATGGCGACGTCGAGGGCAAGGTGAAGCAGGCTTCGCGCACCGCGCAGCTCTTGGCTGACTTGCAGGGCCAGGAACGCGCAATGGTTGCACGCATCGAGCGCATCGCATCGCTCAAGCGCCATATGTACGAAGACTATGCCGACGAGGTGCTGAGCAAAGAGGAGTTCCTGGACTTCTCGAAAGCCTACGACCACGAGGTGGCGCAGCAGAAGAAGGCCATGGCGCAGATCGCCGAGCGTGCGAGCGCTTTGCGCGCCGAGCCCGACAACGAGTACTTGGACGCGCTCGCGCGGCATCGCGACTTCGAGGAGCTCGACCGGCTGATGCTGATGGAGCTCATCGACCGCATCAACATACATGAGGGAGGCATCGTCGAGATCGTCTTCCGCTTCCATGAGCTGGGAAACACTGGCGAGGTAGACGTCAACGCTTCGCAAAAGGATGGTGATGCGTAATGGATAAGGCCGAGAAGAGGCTGTGCGACCTGCTGGCCCGCGCGCAAAACGACGGGCAGCACGGCAAGGGGCAGCCTTGGCGCACGGCTGTCTACATCAGCGCGACCTATTGGTATGGAAGCGGCCATTCCGTACCTGAGCTTATGGCCGAGCAGTCGAAGATGTGCAAGGCCAAGCTGCACCGCATGCCCACATTGAAGAAGGAGATGACGTTTCGCGAGCGCAATACGGGAGCCAAGGGAGACGTGGAACTCAAGCGTCTGATCGATGAGGTGGCAAGCCGCCATGTCGATTGCATCCTGGTGGCGTCGGTGGGCTATTTTGGCTACTCGTGCGTGTGGGCGCAGAACTTCCTGCGCACGATTGTCGGCTGCTGCGGCGTGCGCTTCATCGATTGCGCGGCGGGCTTCGACAGCTTCTACGACAGCCTTGAATTGTACGTCGACCAGATAACCAAACACCACAGAAGCCATGCGCGCTATGCCGCCTGCGAACAGCGCGAGCGCAATCGAGCGCCACAGCAATCGGAAGTGCCTTACGGATACATCTGGAGGCCAGGCGGGAAAGTCGAGGTCGATGAGTATGTGGCAATCGTGGTGCGCAGGATATTCGCCTGGGCGGCAGCGGGCGGCCACTCGGGAGATATTGCTGACTTCCTAGTCAGCCGCGGGGTGATGTATGCGCCAGACCATTGCCGCCAGCTTTACGGACGTGCTGCGAAATCCAAGCTCAACTGGAGCAAAAGGACCATAGACGAGCTGATCGAAAACCCCTTCTACCGGGGGCTTATGGCACCGTCAACCTTTCGCGTGAGCGGTGTGCCGGGCAAGCACGAATGCGCGGTGATCCCCGAAAACGAACGCAATTACGTACGCGGACCCCAAAAGGCGTTGGTAGACGAAGAAACGTATCAGAAGGCCCTTGCAACGCGCAACGCCCACCGCACCAACGGCGGCAGGCGCGGGTTGGATGCCTTCATCGAGGAGGTAGTTCATGGCACGCAAATCTAGGAAGGCAAGCGCCGCTGCGGATGAGCCTGTGCAAGCGCAGCATGCAGAGCGCATATGGCGCACGGCAATCTATGCGCGCCTTTCCATCAAGAACAACTGCAAGGAAGACGACAAGAGCCTGCGAAGCCAGCTCGACCAGATACGGGATTTCGTCGAGACCAAGGGCGACTTGCGCGTGGTGGGCGAATACGTCGACAACGGGCATACCGGCACCAACTTCAAGCGCCCGGAATTCCAGCGCCTCATGGACGACCTTCGCCAGCGCGTGGTCGACTGCGTCGTGGTGAAGGACCTTTCCCGCTTCGGGCGCGACCACGTGGAGATGGGCAACCTTCTCGAAAACGTGTTCCCGTTTCTGGGCGTGCGCTTCATCGCGATCAACGACTGCTTCGACACGCAAGACCCTGCCAGCGCGGGCTCCATCATCGTGCCGGTGAAGAACATCGTGAATGAGGCGTATTCGCGCGACCTGTCCCGCAAGATCGTCCAGGTGAAATCGCGCCAGATGGAGCAGGGCATATCCCCGCAGGGAATCACCGTGTACGGCTACCGCTTCGACCGCGAAGACCGCACGCATCTGGTGCCGGATGAGGAAACGGCCAAGTACGCTCGCCTCATCTTCAAACGCAGGCTCGAAGGGGTCCGCCCCAAGGAGATCGCCCAGGAGCTCAACGACCTAGGGGCTCCAACTCCCGGCATGCACTTCGCCTCGCAGGTGCGCAAGAAGAACCCCGCAGGCGTCATCTGCGGCATGTGGGAGTCGCGCCATATCACGAGCATCGTGAAGGACCCGGTCTACACAGGTGACCTTGTCTTGCACAGGGGTGAGGTGCGCGATACGCCTACGGGCAGGCGCTACGTGCGATTGCCGGAAAGCGAATGGCTGCGCTACCCGGATACCCACGAGGCGTTCGTGTCAAAGGAGGACTTTGCCAAGCTCACCATACAGCGCGAAGGGCGCAAACTGCCCGAAAGCAAGCGTCCGGAGCCGGTCGAGAACATGGATCCGGTTGTCGGGCTTGGCGAGGAGGACAACGTCTTTCGCCACTTGGCTTATTGCGCCGAATGCGGGGCGGGCATGCAGGCGTGCCGCAACAAGGTGAACGGGCTGTATCGCTCGATGACCATGGTGTGCAGGACGCATTTGAAGTTCGGGGGCTGCCAGAAGAACTCCATCGACGAGCTTCAGCTGCGCATGCTGGTGGCAGATCAGATTCGCGCGCAATTGAGCCTCGGCCTTGGCTTGCAGGGCCTGCTCGACCAGCTGCGCAATCTGCCTAAGGCGCAAGAGCGCAGGCAGGTGCTCGTCGACCAGGTGGAAAAGCGCGAGCGCGAGCTGACGCGGCTAAAGGACAAGCGCAAGCGCTTCTACGAGGACTTCGCGGCAGGCCGCTTCACGCGCGAGCAGTACGACAGCGACAAGCGGGCGACGGAGTGCTTCATCGCGCAAGAGAAGGAGCGCTTGGATGCGGCGAAGGCGGCAGTGAATCGCTTCGATGAATTATTCGAACATGACGACGGCATGCTGCATGCACTCGATGCGGTCGACGACATAACAACGTTCTCAGAGGAACTCTTGCGGGCGATGGTCGCTCGCATAGACATCACGGCAAAAGGCAGCGTGCATATCACATTCCGCTTCGGCGATTGGGTATCGCGCGCGCAGAAGATCAAGAGGGTGGTTTTGTGATAGCGCTCTACATAAGGCTCTCGGAAGCCGATGGGGATTTGGACGGCGACAAGGCCGAATCGAACAGCGTGTCCAACCAGCGCAAGCTCTTGGCCGACTACGTCGCCAAGGCACCGGAGCTTGCCGGGCAGGAGACGCACGAGTTCATCGACGACGGCTTCACCGGCAGCAACTTCGACAAGCGCCCGGCATTCAACCAGATGCTCGAATGCGTGAAGGCGGGCATGGTCACCTGCGTCATCTGCAAGGACCTCTCGCGCTTCGGGCGCGACTACGTGGATGCGGGCCGCTACATAGAGCAGGTCTTCCCCTTCATGCGCGTGCGCTTTATCGCCATTGGGGACAACTACGACAGCGACCAGCTGCAGCAGCCCGCAAACGATGCCATCAATTTGGGCCTTCGCAACATCATGAACGCCAGCTACAGCCGCGAGCTTTCGGTGAAGATCAAGTCGGCCAACGCCTCGAAGTGGAAGCGCGGCAAGCACATCAACTCGGTGCCGCTGTTCGGCTATCGCAATGACCCGCAAGACTGCACCAAGCTGCTTGTCGACGAGGAAGCCGCCGAATACGTGCGTCTGGCGTTCGAGCTGGCGGCTTCAGGTCTGCGCCCTTGCGACGTGGCGCGCGAGCTCAACAGGCGCGGCGTTCCGGGGCCCGGCAAGTACAAGATGGATCGCGGCATCGCCAAGGCCAAATACGGCGTAGCCGAGCTGAAGAATCCCGGCTGGGACGGCAGCAAGGTGTCGACCCTGCTGCGCAACGTGGCCTACCTGGGCACACTCGTAGGCCATAAGGAGCAGGTGGTGTGCGTCGGACGCGACATCAAGCGCGCGGTGCCCGAAGAGGAGCGCTACGTAACGGAAAACGCCCATGAGGCGCTGGTGGATACGGCCACCTTCGAGGCTGCCCAAAAGGTTCTTGTGTCGCGCAAGCGCCGAGCAAACGTGAAGAAAGATGAGACGTCGCCTTTGGTCGGGTTCGTGCGCCGTGCGGGCTGCGGGCATACGCTCACGTTCAACCGCCGCAAGAAGGGCAATTATTTCCTGGCGGATTGCGCCTGCGCGCGCGAGGCACATGAGCGCTGGCGCATATACGAGCGCGACTTGGAAAGCGCGGTTGCGAAGGCCATCGCACGCGAGAAGGAGCTCATGGGACGAAGCGTTGCCGAGGCGCGCAAGAAGAGGGCGGCAGACAATTTGGCATGCCGTAGGGCCGATCTGGCTTTGGAGAAGGCCAAGCGCGCCTTGGACGCTGCCAGGGAGAAGCGCCGCAGCTTGTACGAGCGCTATGCACTGCGCGAAGTCGAGCGAGAGGACTACCTTCTTGAGAAGAAATCCATCGATGCCGATATCGCAGCAAGCACTGCCGAAGTCGAGCAGTTGGAAGCTGCTTTGGAGAAGGCGCGCGCCGATGCCGCTCGAAACAAGCAGGATATGCACGCTGTATCAGCGCTTTGCGGGGACGGTCCCGACAAGCTCGACCGCGCAACGATTGGCACCTTCGTCGATTGCGTGATAGTGCACGGGCCCGACCGCATAGAGGTGCGCCTGAAGCATCCCGACGCGCTCAAAGCAGGGTTTGAAAGATGAGAGGTATCCAAAAAGAGGATTGCGTGCCTTTAAGGGTAGGGAGGAAAAACTCCCGCGCCTCAAACGGCGCGCACCTTGACAACCGCATTCAACTAACCAACGAAACTATACGCATCGACGCGCATGGGGCGGAGCCTGCCCTGGATCTGCCCGTGCGCGCATGCGTAGTTATGAAAAGATTAGGAGGTGTTCAAGATGATCGGGTACATCTTCATGGGGCTTGGCGGATGCTGCGCGGCTCTTGCGCTTGCGTGCGCACTCGCGCCCCGAAGCACGGATCCCGGCCGATACTCTGGGCTGGGAGGTGGATAGCATGACGGTCTTTCGCGTCGAGAAGACTCGTGATTACACCGTCATGTCCAATTGTCACCTGCGCGACAAGCGGCTAACCTTGAAGGCGAAGGGACTCATGTCCTTCATGCTTTCTTTGCCTGACGACTGGGACTACACCATCAAGGGCATGGCCGCCCTGCATCCTGACGGCATCGATTCCATACGCACTGCTTTAAACGAGCTGGAGGAATACGGTTACATGGTGCGTGCGCGGCGACGCGATGCGGGCGGGCGCTTGCGCGATACGGAATACGTGATCTACGAGAGCCCTAGATTGGATTTACCTATATTGGAAAATCCAACACAGGCTGAACCTATATTGGAAAATCCTACGCAGGTTTTCCCTACGCAGGAAAATCCAACGCAAAGAAGTACTAAGGGAACAAGTACTAAAGAATCAAATACGAATCTAAAGAAGAACGAAGAGAAGAAGGCGCTTGGGCGCTACGGCAACGTCCGGCTGAGCGATTCGGAGTTGGAGAGCCTGGGCGACGAGTTCCCGGAAGACCTCGATGCCCGCATCGAGCGCTTGGGCGAGTACATGGAATCGAGCGGTAGAAGCTACAAGAGCCATGCGGCAACCATCCGCTCTTGGGCAGCGCGCGATGCCGAGAGAGCGGCGTCGCCGACGAAGCTCGACTACCGATGCGACGATGGGGAGTGCCTGTGATTGATACTGCCGTCAAAACCTCTAAGCCCGGCGATTACGCAGACCCGGAAACCGGGCTGCTTACCTGCGGCGTATGCCACAAGAGAAAGCAGGTGCGCTTGGAGCTCTACGGGCAGGCCTCGACGATGAGCTGTCTGTGCGACTGCGAGAGAAGTGCGCTTGAGGCCGAGGAGGCCGAGCGCCAAGCACGACTTAAAGTCGCAAAGGTTGCTAGCTTAAGAAAAGCAGGGCTGCAAGACGAGCTGTTGGCTGGCTGCACGTTTGCCAACGACGACGGCACCAACCCGCAGATGCCCAAGGCACGTGCCTACATCGAGGCTTGGGAGCAGATGTATGCCCAAGGATTCGGGATGCTCATCTATGGTCCCGTGGGTACGGGCAAGAGCTTCTTTGCAGGATGCATCGCAAACGAGCTTGTCGACCGTGGCGTGAGCGTCCTTGTGACCAATATCCCGCGCGTGCTCAATGACTTGGCCGATGCACGGATTTCCGGCAGAGGAGCATACCTTTCCAAGCTCGACAGTTTCGAGCTTCTTGTCATCGATGACTTGGGCGTCGAGCGCACGAGCGACTACGGATTCGAGCAGGTGTTCAGCGTGATAGACGGTCGATACCGCACGGGGCGTCCGCTCATCGTGACCACGAACATCCCCTTGAAGGCTATGAAGAACGAGGCAGCGGCAATCGAGAAGCGGCGCATCTACGACCGCATCCTAGAACGCTGCGCGCCGGTGTGCATGAACGGCAAGAACTACCGCAGGCAAAAGGCAGCTGCGAATCTGGCGACGATGCAAAGGATTCTCGCCGATACGGGCTGCATCGAATAAGCGGTGGGACACGGTGTCCCACTAGGAATGAAAAATTACGAAAGGAGTTGGTTGTTATGGCAAATCCCTATATTGGAATCGAGTATATAGACGACCAGTTTTTCCATCAAACGGAAATCCGCTACTGCAACAAGATAAAGCAGGCGTTTCTGAAATTGCCGAGCGATGTGAAGTTCGACATCATGCTGACCGAGGCCATGGGCCCTTTCTGGGACGACCTTAAAGCGGAAAGCAAACAGGCGGTATTCGAGGCTTTCCTGAAGCGCGAGGAGGAGGGTGAGCTGCTTGTCCATGACAATATCTTTTCAGATGTGGACGAGGCATGCGAGGAAGAAAGCGAGCGAGATCTTGCAGACTACCTCGACCGCATGCTGATGCCTGGGAACTTGTCCAAGAAGCGCAAAGCTGCGCCTCGCTACAGCTACGGCTTCATTGACTTCGGGGAGAACTGATCATGGCGAGCGACTTTGGAGACGAATCCGGCGAAAAGCTGTTCGATTGGATGCTCGACGTTGGCGAGCGCGCCGGTGCGCAGGCAATGGAGGATGCCAGCAACAAGCTGGTATCCGCTTTGCGCAAAGCGCGCGGCGATGCGGGCTTAGGCGATGACGAGACGAAATGGGCGCGCCTCGACATGGCGGAGTTCAAGGAAATCGAAGACTACCAGACCATCAAGGAAATCATCGACGACCAGCTTGACAAGGCAGGCGTGGCCCATGAGTTCTCCACGCAGGGAGACAAGGAACTGTTGGTATTCAAGATCGACGACACGCCTAAGGTGGACAAGGTATTCGCCGACATGATCGAAGGCGCGAAGGGTGCGCTCGACAGGGCAAAGGTTGCCCGAAGCGAGTTTCGCGAGAAGCAGAAGAGCCGCGACGAGCAGCCGCTCGACGAGCGAAGCCAGGAAGCGCGCAAGGCGTCTGCCGCACACGAGCAATCGCGAGGAGGCTTTCGCCAGCGCGTCAAGGAATTAGCCGCCTTCGAAGTGAAGTCCAAATGATGAAGGTGGGAAAGGCCGGGTTGATAGCTGCGACCGTTCTCTCGCTTTTGGCCTTTGCGGCAGCAGACGTGTACGCGAGCTGTCTGATGGGCTTTCCGCAGCCTTTGCTCGGGCATTTGAATGATGCGCTCGCACGTGTGCCGCAGTTTTTGACAGATGGAAGCATCGCTAAGTGCGCAGAGCCTGCGGGCTTGGCGGCTGGTTTCGTAGCCGCCTGCGCCGTTTGGATGGTGTGGGCATATTCGCTCATGCGCCAAGGCAACTTCCGCCACGGCGAGGAGCACGGCTCGTCGCGTTGGGGCACGCGCGTTGAGGGCAAGCGCTTCATGAACGATAAGGATGAAAGCGACAACATCATCTTCACGGAGAACTACGGGCTGTCGCTTTCCAAGAATCGCTACAACCGCAAGCTCAACCGCAGCGTGCTTGTCATCGGCGGCAGCGGCTCGGGAAAGACGAGCAGCTACGTGCTTCCCAATATGCTTCAGATGAACTGCTCGCTGTTCCTGACTGACCCCAAGGGCACGCTGCTGTCGCAAACCGGCGGCATGTACGTTGAGCAGAAATGGGATATGCGCGTGTTCAACTTAGTGGACATGGATGCATCCATGCACTTCAACCCCATGGTGAACGTAGAGACCGAAACCGATATCCTGGTTTTAGTGGAGTGCCTTATCGCCAACACGAAAGGCGAGGAGAACACCACGGGCGACCCGTTTTGGGACGATGCCGAGCGCCTGCTGTACACGGCGCTGTTCGCCTACTTGAAGTATCACTGCCCTAAGCGCGATCAGTCCTTGTCGGGTTTGATCACGCTTTTGGGCCTGGCCGAGGCGCGCGAGGATGACGAATCTTACCTGAGCCCGCTCGACATGCTGTTCTACGAGCTCGAAACGGGAAAGCGCTATGTAGCTGATCCCGTCTCGGTGCAGACGCCCTTCAACGCGGAGCTGCGCGACTTTGCCGCCGATGCATCGGGCGGGTATCGCTGGGTGCAGGTCGAGGAACCTATATCCCCTGAAGACGACTTCGCCCTGCGTTCCTACAACGCCTTCAAGGTTGCCGCTTCGAAAACCTTGAAATCAATCATCATCAGCTGCAACGTGCGCGTCCAGCCCATGACGGTGCCCGAGGTGCGCCGCCTGCTCGAATACGACGAGATGCACATCGAGACCATGGGCGACCCCAACCAGCGCTCCGTGATCTTCGCCGTGCCGTCCGATACGCGCAAGAACCTGAACTTCCTGTTCGCCATCATGATGTGGCAGACGCTCGACGTTTTGTGCCTGCGGGCGCTGAAGAAGTACGGCGGCGAGCTGCCGACGCCCGTGCATTTCATGTTCGACGAGTTCGCCAACATCGGGCGCATCCCCGATATCGAGACCATGATCTCGGTGGTGCGAAGCCGAAACATCTCAATGTCGATCATCTTGCAATCGATGGGCCAGCTGAAAGACCAATACAAGGACAAGGCGCAGACCATCATCGACAACTGCGACACGACGCTGTTCCTAGGCGGCAAATCCACCGACACCAACAAGCAGATATCGGAGATGATCGGCAAGGAGACCGTGAGCGTGACGACGTTCAACGAGAGTCGAGGGGCCAACCGCTCGTCAACGAAGAACTACAACCTCATCGAACGCGATCTTATGCAGGCATCAGAAGTGGGAAGGCTCGACCGCGACAAGGCAATCGTCATGTTGGCAGGAGCCTATCCGCTGCTCGATGAGAAGTTCGACGTCTCCACGCATGAGAATGCCAAGCTCATCTACAACCCGTACGCGCCGAGCGGCGAGGGCCGCAGCGAGCCGTTCGACGTGGAGGGCTACCTGGCGGACAAGCGTGCGGGGAGCTAGGCTTTCCTTTAGCCATATACCGACAATCGAATAACCAACCAACCAACCAACCAGGGCTTCGCCGCGATGTTGCGGCGGGCCCTCTCTATTTGAATAGGAGTTTTATGTTAGCGAACATCATCAGCCTGGTTTCGGGCTGTGTAACGTTTCTGGGCGGCTTCTTGGTCGTCTGGGGCGCCGTCTCGCTCGGCTTGGCAATCCGCGAGCAGCAAGGCGGCAGCCAGATTGCAAGCGCCATTTCTACCATCGCGGGCGGCGCGATCATCATCGCCGCTGCGGTGTATTTTGGCATGTTGGACACGTCCTGGCTTCCAGCCTAGAGGGGAGGGCATCTTTTGCTAAGCGTTGCAATCCATAAAGATATCGGGGAGTACACCGAGAAGATCGTCGGCAAGCTCTCCTTGCGCACGCTGCTCTGCGTGACGGGCGGCTTGCTTGCCGCCGTGGGCGCGGCGGCGTTCACGTATTTCGTATTGGGGATCGAGGTATCGAATGCCACCTTGCCCGTCATGGCCTGCTCCATGCCGTTTTGGGCCGCAGGATTCTGGAGGCCGTCAGGCATGAAGCTCGAACAATTCATGCCGCTATGGTTCCAACATACCTTCAACAACGACAGGATCCTCTACGCATCCAGCGTAAGCCTCATCGAGCCGAAACCGGCCCCGTCCATCGCCCAGAAGGCGGATCGCAAATCACGTCGCCGTGTGAAGCGAAAGGGGGCTGAGCTCTATGTTTGCCAACTTGAAGGCTAAACGCGAGAACAAGCGTAGGAGAAAAGAGGAAAAGCGCGAGTTGAAGCGCGCCCGCAGCGATGCGAAGGCGCGCGGAAGGTCGAGCATCAACAAGCGCCTGCGTGCTCAGGAAAAGGAGCTATCTGCCCAGACGACCACGCAACGGCGTGCCCGCTTTGCGGCCAAGGACGTCTACAACTTCATCGGCTACGACGCCATGTATGAAGACGGCATCGCCCAGGTGGAGGAGGGGTTGTTCTCCCAGACCATCAAGTTCTCTGACATTTCCTACCAATCCGCACGCGAGGAGAACCAGCAGGCGATCTTCTCCACGT
This sequence comes from Paraeggerthella hominis, assembly GCF_021044775.1. Taxonomy (NCBI): domain Bacteria; kingdom Bacillati; phylum Actinomycetota; class Coriobacteriia; order Eggerthellales; family Eggerthellaceae; genus Paraeggerthella; species Paraeggerthella hominis. The sequence continues at coordinate 32,384 of NZ_JAJNOQ010000014.1, read as the reverse complement.
ATTGCCAATTGTTCGATTATTTCGGAGCCGAGGCAAGCGTACAGCTTTCGGTAATCAACACGCCGATTCCCGCCGACGAGATTGGCAACAAGGTGTTCTTCGAATGCCACGACCCCAAGCACAGGCCCTATGTCGACGAGTACAACCGCATCCTGAACAAGAAGATGCGCGAGGGCGTGAGCAACCTTACCCGTGAGCGCTACCTCACCTTCGCGGTGGGTGCCAAGAACGTCGACGCCGCCGTGCCGAAGCTCGCGCGCATGCGCAACGACAGCATGCAGACCCTCGCGCGTTTGAGGAGCGATTCAGAGGTGGTCGAAGGCGAAGAGCGCCTGCGGGTCTTGCACTCGCAGCTGCGCCCAGGGCATAAGCTGGCCGGCCCCGTGTTCGACGAACTGTCGGCCAAAAGCTGCCTGCGCACCAAAGACGTCATCGCGCCGAGCGCCATCGACTTCAAGCCAGCAGGACGCAACGACTGCTTCGAGGTCGACGGCATGTACGGGCAGGTGCTGGGTTTCAGGACCTTCGGAAGCGAGCTTTCCGATAGGGCATTGGCCGACATCATCGATTTGCCCCTGCCACTGAACGTCACCCTGCACATCCAGGCGATGGACAAGTCCAAGGCCGTCGCGCTCGTGAAGCAGCGCCTGGCATGGATGGACAAGGAGATCATCGATGAGCAGATGTCCGCCGTTAAGAAGGGCTACGACTTCCAGATCCTGCCAAGCGAGCTCAAGTACTCCAAGGAGGAGGCAGAGGACCTGCTGTTCCATTTGCAGAACAAGAACCAGCGCCTTTTCGTGTTCACCGGCCTCGTCTACACCTACGCGCCGACTTTGGAAGAGCTTGACGAGCAGGTGCTGCAGATCATGAGCACGGCAAGGCGCAATTCCATCGAGCTCGACACCTTGGCCTACCGCCAGCGTCAGGGCTTGAACTCCATCCTGCCTCTGGCGCACAACCACGTGGATCTGTCGCGCATGGTGACAACCGCGCAGGTGGCGATTCAGATGCCATTTGCCACGCAGGAGATCAGCCATCCGCACGGCGGCTATATGGGCCAATCGAAGCTCTCGAACAACCTCATCTTGGTGGATCGCGGCATGTACGCGAGCCCGATGGGGTTCGTGTGCGGCAAGCCCGGTTCCGGCAAGTCGTTCTTCGTGAAGCGAGAGATCACCAACACCATCCTGCTGTACCCCAACGACGAGATCATCATCTTCGACCCGGCGGGCGAGTACTCGAGCCTGCTCGACATGTTCGGAGGCGTGAACATGCGCTTCTCGCCGGATACCGATACGTTCATGAACGTGTTCGACCTGTCCGACGTCGAGGATCTCTCCGATACCAGCCAGATGGCGTTCAAAATCGAAGCCATTTTGGCGCTGTCGGCGGCGACGATGTCGGAAGGCAATCAAGGCTTGCCCGAGTCGGATAAGTCGCTTATCGCCCGCTGCGTTGAAATAGCCTACGAGCAGGCCATCGGGCAAGGACGCATGCCTAAGCTGGGCGACTTCTACGAGATCATGAAGGAGCAGCCTGAACCTGAGGCACGCGATATCGCCTTGCGCTACGAGCGATACGTCAACGGTGCTTTGAGTTTCTTCAACAACCAGTCCAACGTGACGTTCAACAACCGCATCACCAATATCGAGTTCAGGGACTTGAGCTCGAACATGCGCGTATTCGGCATGCTGGCTGCATTGGAAGCAGTGCGCAACCGTATGTACTACAACTTCGAGCGTAACGTTCGAACCTGGCTCTACATCGACGAGGTCCAAAGCCTGTTCGACCATCCGGCCATCATGAGCTACTTCTCCCGCTTCTGGGCTGAAGGCCGAAAGTTCAATCTTGTCTGCACGGGCATCACGCAAAATGCCGAGAAGATGTTCAAGCATCCAACGGGTTCAGGCATGCTTCAGAATTCAGACTTCATCGCAATCTTCAAGCAATCGCCGACAGACCGTGCTGCATGGGTCGATCTGCTCGACTTGAGCCCGACCGAGGAAGCCTATATCGACGAATCCGTCAAAGCGGGCGAAGGCTTGCTCATCGCCGGTTCTTCTCGCGTTCCCATGAAAGACGACTTCGACATAGGTCTCCTGTATAACGGCTGGACCACCAAGCCTGACGAGGTCGTAGGTCGCAAGCGCAAGCGGCGTGCGAGTTTGCAAGCTAGTTCCCTGGATGAGTAGCCATGGAGGATATCGCGAAGCATTCCAGTGCGGCGAAGACCTCAGAGTTCGCACGGACAAGCGATTCGGTGGAAAGCGTTGCCAAGGTCGGCAAGACCGATGCGGTTAGCGCTGGTCTGGTGAAGCAGACGGGCGACACCGCTAAATCGGTCTTGTCGGATGGCAATCGATCTTCGAAGGTCCTCAAGAGCGCAGCTAGCAAAACATTGCGTTCTGGTGCTGGGTCGGATGCGGATGCGGGAGACCAAGCGGCAGGCAATATCGCTTCACAGGCTGCAACGGCGATGCAATCCCATAGGAACATGAGGCTGAAGATCGGGGCGGTGGCCGCTGCCGAGATGGACGAGGCTGATGAAACGCAAGGTGCATCAGATGTTTATTCAGCCGCAAGCGATGCTTCCTCGCTGAGGCGGCGTCGCGCTGAGATTTCAGCGGCTAAATCTGCCGGAGATGCCAAGAAGGCTCAAATTGCTGGGACATCGTGTCCCAGCAATTCGGCTGCCGCAGCAAAGGCAAAGGGAAACGCTGCGGGAGTCTCGAAGGTGAAAGCCGCCGAGGCCAACGCGAAGATGCAATCGCGCAGGACATGGCTCAAGGCCCATGCTGCCCAGGCCAAGGCCGCCGAGACGGGTGCGGCAACTGTGGCGAAAGCCGAGGGCGGCAAGACCATCGCGGCTATTGCCTCGTCAGCGCTCGCTCCGCTGGCAGGTGTATTGGCTGGCATCCTCGCATTCGTGCTTGCAATGATGGTGGTATCACAGCTTATCAGCGCGCTTTTCGGCTTCTGGGAAAACGAGGCGAGCAAGCAAAGCCTTGCAGGGCTTCCACCGTATATCACGCAAGAAATGGTGGTTACGGCCCTAGAGTGTCAGGAGAAATACGGGCACCCTGCTGGCTGCACTATCGCACAAATTATCTGCGAGTCTGGCGTGGGCGATCACTTGAGCGGCCTGGCCACGCAGGATAACAACCTCTTTGGAATCAAATGGGCATCGAGCTACGGCTTGGCTGAAGAAGTGACGGGGCATTCGAGTTGGCAAACTGGCGAAGAGTATAACGGCCAGCATGTGACCATCATGGATGAGTTCACCAGCTTCAAGTCCCATAAAGATTGCATCATCTTCCGAAGCCGCGTCTTTTTGCAAAACAGCCGCTATTCGCAAAACGCGCTTATCAAAGAGGCTATGGAGAAGCATGATTCCGACAAGATGGCCGAAGGCTTGAAAGATGCCGGTTATGCCACGAGTAGCGAGTACGTTCAGACGCTTCAGTCGATCATGAAGACCTACAACCTCTATCGCTTCGATGGCATGACGGTCGAGCAATATGAGTCGATGGCTGCCAATGGAGACGCAATTGTTCAGGCAGCTTACTCGCAGCTTGGAGTTCCTTACGTTTGGGGCGGTGAGACTCCTGGCGTGGGGCTCGATTGCTCTGGGCTGACGATGTATTGCTACAGCACGGTTGGAATTAGCATCCCTCATTACACCGAAGACCAGTACGCCATGGGTACGCCGAAGCTTCTGAGCGAGGCGCAACCAGGCGACATTCTGTACAAGCCTGGGCACGTCGCAATCTACGTGGGAGGCGACCAATATATCCACGAGCCGCATACCGGGGCCGTGTGCACCTTGGCAACTGGCATCAACTATTTCACTTGCGCCCTCTCTTTTAGGTAAAGAGTTCATTTGCGCAGGTTGGAAAGGAGAGAATATATGACAAACAAAACGAAGGTGCTGCTTGCCCTGGCTGTCGGGGCAATGCTCATCTTAGTTGCATCAACGGTGGTGCGCTGCACGTTAGTGCATCAGATACCCCCGCAGGAGCAGGCTGACTCTGCGGCTATCGAGGAAGGAGCGGCTAACCAGTCAGACCAAAGCACGCAAGAGCAGGAGCTGCCCGCGGGCGAAGCCGATTCGCTTGAGGTGCTGAAGGGCAACGCCTGGACTGCGGAAAACGGCCAGACGTCCATAACCTTCAAGGATGGACGCTATGTCGAAAGCGATGGCACTGCGGTAAAGCTTTCCACCTTCGATATCAATTCGGTATCTAAGCAGGGCAAACAGACGACCATCATGCTCAAGCTCGACCAAGAGAACGGCACCGTGAAGGATTCAATGATCCTCTTAAGGCAGAGCGACGATGGTTCATATGTCGTGACATCCGATGACTTCCAACTGGCAAAGAGTTACTCGCAGGGAAGCATCAACGTGCAGCCTTTGGAAATCGTTGGCATCAACGATGAATTCAGGGAGCTGCTTGGCGGAAACACCGATGGTATTCAAGCGGCAATAAGCGATTATGCACACACGTGCGCACCTACTGCGCATAAAGCAACTTGGGCCAACACCCTCGTTGTAGATTACGCGCAGCATATCGTGACGGCTAACTTCACGTGCGATGATGCGGCGGCAACGGTGCTTACCGTAGAATACGCACGCGGTCCTGCGACGTTCACGGTTGTGGGGTGAGTGAATGATAGAAACAATCGGTAACGTGGGTCGCAGCCGGAGGTTCGCCTTGGCGTTTGCAGCCACCTTCCTGGTGCTGAGCTCATTGATGCTCTTCCCAAACTTCGCCTTCGCGGCAATCGCTGACGACATCAACAAATGGCTTTGCGGCGTGCTGCGCGATTGCTGCAACTGGATCTTCAGCAACCAGATCAACATGCTCAAGTCCATAGGCTACGACGGCATCTTGGCTGCGGGATTCGATTCAATGCTAGGGTCGGCGGGCAACACGACGATGTATTCGCTCGTGCACGGCGTCTGGCAGGTAGCGATACTTCCAATCGGCTGCGGCGTGCTCTCGTTCGTGTTCACCATCAAGCTCATTCAGATATCGCAGCGCATGGATGGTAATGCGAGTTTGCCAGGCGTTAAGGAAGTAGTGTTCCTGCTGGTGTTCTTTGCAGTGTTCCTATTTCTCATCCAGAACAGCTTCGAGATCATGTCGGCAATCTATTCGGTGAGCAAGCTTGCCATCGAACGTATCATCGATATGCTCGGCACAGGCGGGGCAATCGACTTGAACGCAGTGTCGATTGTGACAACCGACGATGATGTTGCCTCGCTTGTGGCGATGCTCATCGTGGCACTTATAAGTTGGGTCGTCGTGCTGGTCGCCTATATCGTGGCCTTGGTCGTTTCCTGGGCGCGAGCGATCCAGCTCTATCTGATGGCCGCCTTCTCGCCAATTCCATTAGCTTTGATGGGAACCGAGGACACGCGCCAGATTGGCATCGGCTACATTAAGAATTTCGTGGCTGTGTGCTTGGCGGGCATCATCATCTTGGTGCTGCTCATTTCCTTCCCGATTATCCTCGGCGGCCTCAACGCGGCGAACCCGAGCACAGGAACGCCCATTGACTCGATTGCAAACGGCCTTACCTACGCGCTCCAATACCTCGCCATGTGCATCTTGCTCATACTCTCGCTCGTTAAGAGCGGCAGCTGGGCACGCGACATCGTCGGCGGGTAAAAAAGCCTATTCCTGGGACATCGTGTCCCACTTCAAACAACCCAATAAAGAGGGGAGGCGCCATGCCGCCCTAATACACGTTTTCGGTTCATTCCAGAAGCGCTGGAATCCTGCGCTCACATACCAACAAAGAAGGAGTTGAAAGACTATGACCGAGAAGAAAAACACCTATCTGACCTTCCATAAGAACTTTGTCAGGACCGATATCGAATATGCAGACAGGGAGACTGGCGAGGCCAAGACCTTTAACCAGGTAACCCTGCCGAAGGGCACCATCATCAACGGCGTCGACATGGGCGGATACCAGTTCAGCCCGTTGTTCGTGAACGAGTCTCGCTATCGCGGCGAGAACTACCGCGACGTGCCGCTGCTCACCGAGCGCGAGGTTTGGCTCAAGCGCACGGTTTTGGATGAGGAAGGGCAGCCCGTGCTCGACGAGAGCGGAAAGCCGGAGAAGGATACCGTGAAGGTGATGCCAGCCGAGATCAAGGAGGCGATGGCGCAGGCCCGCAGCCGTTACTTGCAGGAGCACGGCGTTTCGCTCGACGAAAGGGCGAACACTGCGCGGGAAGGCTCCCAGGCCCAGGCGAAGGGCGGCCATGAGGCTCGTCCCAAGGATCGAGAGTAGGCGAAAATGGAGAAGATTCAATCCGGCGCGCAGGGCAGGTTCCTGCGCGCTTTCCTAGCGCTCGTCCTTGTCCTGAGCACGGTTGCAACGGGTTTGGCGTCGCCTATCAAGGATGCCTATGCAGCCGATAGCGCTGATCTTGAGATTGGTGGCGCAATCTATTACGGCGGCTATATGACAAGTTGGATGCATGCTGATGGCGAGATGGCTTATTGTGGCAATCCGTCTGCCGCAACACCTTCAAGCGGCAACTACACCAAGCATGCGGTTAATGCATCAAGTGGGCGCAGTGCTGAGACGGTTGCTGACTTATGGTTTAGCTACGGCAGCCCAGGATTCGATAAGTCCATGTGGCCAAGTACGTGGTTTGACGGTGGCGAGATGACAAGCGCACGCTATGCCGCATTGGCTCATATCCTGCTGTCCGATACCTTCTCAAGCAATGGCGATTATGCGCTCTATGGCTGCTCTGAAGACTTCAGTAGCTGGGTGCGCAAGAATGTCATTGGCTTTGGTTCGGATGGTTCGATGATCAATGGCAATGCTACTGGTCGTCAGATCGCTGCACGTATGGGTGAAGTCCCTAACAACTTCGACGCTTACATGCTCTATACCGGCGAAGGCACGCAGCTTATCTTGTCTTTTAAGTACACGCCCTACGGTGCACTTGATCTGATCAAGAAGTCTTCCAACGAAAACGTAAGCAAGAACAACGATTGCTATTCGCTGGAAGGTGCCGTTTATGGCGTCTACACCGATTCTGCTTGCAAGAATCTGAAGAAGACTCTTACTACCGATAAGAACGGTTATGCAAAGGCGGATGAGCTCGAACCTGCTACGTACTATGTTCAGGAACGTGAGCCTTCTGAAGGTATGGACCTGGATGACACTATCTATACCGTTACTGTTAAGAGCGACGAGACTACGCCTGTAAATGGCGGCATTGTTTACGACACGCCTCATTCTGACCCTGTTGGCATGTTGGTGGGTAAGGTAAACGCAACCACCAATGCAAACAAGCCAGAAGGTGCGGCAAAGCTCGTTAACGCTGAGTTCACTGTCGAATATTTCGATGGCTTCTATTCAAGCGCAGACGCTGCTCGTGCATCAGGTAACGCAAGCAACACATGGGTCTTCGCAACTGACGAGGATGGTTTTGCTTACTATGCAGACGAGTATAAGGTGTCTGGCGGAGACCTTTACCACCAGCAGAACGGCACCACGGCATGCCTTCCTTTGGGTACCGCGCTCATCACCGAGACCAAGGCCCCTGAAGGCTACAACCTCGATGATGGCAACCACGGCACTCCTAAAACCTTTGTCGTTCAGATCACCGATAGCGGCGCTAAGGGCGAAAGCGTTTACACGTACAATTCGCCAACTGCACCTGATACCGTCGAGCGTGGCGACTATCGCTTGATGAAGGAAGTTCCCACCAACAATGATGAGGAAGATCAGGAGCTTACGCGCATCGCAATCGAAGGCGTCCAGTTCCAGATCATCAATGACAATGCTGAGGCTGTCGTATCTCCTGATACGGGTGCGCTGGTGCAGCCAGGTGATGTGGTAACCACCATCACTACCGACGAAAACGGCTTTGCAACCACGAAGGATCATCGCCAAAGCGGTTGGACGGGAGCTCTTGCTTACGGCAACTACACCGTGCATGAAGTGATTCCCGACAGTGTTGCGCAACACATCAAGGATACCTATGGCATCAAGCTCATTGGCGTAGATGATTGGAAAATCACCATCTCTGATGAGCAGCAGTATGATTTGGTTCAGATCGTTGCAAACCATATCCCGCAGACACCTTTGACTATTCAGAAGGTTGACTCCACTACGGGCAAGACCATTCCGCTGCCATGCTCCTTCCAACTGTTGGATGCAGACGGCAACCTTGTTACCTATACCGACCATTACGCAGATAAGGTAATCGATACATGGACGACGCTCTCTACCGGCAAGTGCACGCTTCCTATGAAGCTCGATGAGGGCACGTACTATTTGCATGAGGTTCAGGCACCTGAAGGCTATGTATTGGGTGATGAGGATATCGAGTTTACGGTTGACGAATACCGCACGTGGGACGATCCAATCACCATCACTTATGCTGATGCGCCAATTCGTGCTGAGATTCAGCTTGTAAAGACCGATGGCGTTACCACGCTTCCAGTTGAAGGCGCTGAATACTGCATCAAGGCCGAAGGTAACGTCGTAACTGGTGACGGCACCGTTCGCTTTGCTGATGGCGAGATCGTGGGCTATGTAACCACTGATAAGGAAGGCAAGGCTTCCATCGAAGGCCTCTATCTTGGCAACTATGTGGCATACGAAACTAAGAGTCCTGAGGGCTGGGCACTCGATACCGAAGAGCATCACTTGAATATCGTAAGTCAGGGCCAGTTGGTGCCAATCGTTGTCGAAGCACTTGATGCGGTTGATATGCCTACCACGTGTAAGCTTTTGAAGGTTGATAGCACTGATGCATCGAAGGCCCTGGAAGGCGCTACCTTCCATATCTGGCAGGTAGTCGAAGGCGCAGTTGTTGACGACATCGATCCAGGCTTCTCTGTGGCTTATGAAACTGATGTAACCACGGGTGCTGACGGCACGGCCGACGTGTCTTACCTGCCTCATGGCAAGTACATGATTGAAGAAACCGATGCTCCTGAGGGCTACTTCGTACCAGAAGGTACCGAACCTGTAGCGTTTAAGGTAGACGACCAGGGCTTCATTGGATTGGATGTTGAAGGTGCTCAGTTCAGCGATACGCTTGAGCTTACTTTCGAAAACACGCCAACAATTCTCGATATTACGAAGGTTGACCTGACCACAGGTGCCGAACTTCCAGGCGCTACGCTTGTAGTGACTGACAAGGACGGCAACATCATCGAGGAATGGGTATCCACCGAAGAGGCTCATCGCATCATCGGCATTGAGCCTGGTGACTACACCTTGACCGAGACCATTGCTCCTGAAGGTTACATGGTTACCAACTCAATCGACTTCACGGTCGAGGAAACCGGTGAAGTGCAGGCTGTTGAAATGAAGGACGATTACACTAAGGTAGATATCTCGAAGGCTGATGTCGCTACGGGTGAGGAATTGCCTGGCGCGCATCTTCAGATCATCGATACGAACGACAAGGTTATTGCCGAATGGGTAACTAACGGCGAAGTGCATCGTATCAATGGCTTGGAGCCAGGTGATTACACTCTGCGCGAAACCACCGCGCCTGAAGGCTACGAGGTAGCAGAAGACGTGCGATTCACCGTCGAGGCTACGGGTGATATCCAGAAGGTTGAAATGAAGGATAAGGCAACGCCGGATACTCCTGGAAATCCAGGGAATCCTTCCAAGCCGCCAAAGACTGGCGATACCTTCCCAGCATTGCTCGTGATGATGGCTGCTTTGGCTGGATCTACTGCTCTTGGGAGCGGTATTTATGCTCTGAAGCGTAAACGTGCTCATAGCGCTGAAGAACTAGGGGAGGATGAGGAATGATTCTCTTCATAGCTGGCGTTTTGATATCTCTTTCGATGCTTTTGGCTTTCTGCTGCTGCAAAGTATCGGGTGCTGTCTCCCAGCAAGAACGGGAGTTAGGCATCGACTAGCCTTGCGCTAGTCAAACAATGAGGCCGTGGCCCAGCGCGCAAGCGCCAGGCTACGGCCTTTTGCGTTTGGCACACCCTGCGCACTGCCGCAAATTTGGCTATGTCGTACTTTGCGCACTTCCGCAATATTGCGATATAATACTTTGCGCACTGCTGAATTAGTATTGCTGCATAGGAGTAGATATGGAACTTCAGAGAAGCATTTACAGTAAATTGCTCGAGTGGAAATCCCGTTCAAGCGGTTCAACTGCATTATTGATAGAAGGCGCACGTCGTATTGGTAAATCTACGATTGCAAAGAAATTCGGTCAAGAAAATTACAAGTCCTTTGCCTTGGTCGACTTTGCCCTCGCCTCAAAAACGATCAAAGATAACTTTAGTGAAAACCTATTGGACCTCGATAGGTTCTTCCAAACGATTTCCATCGAATATGGGGTCAAGCTCTACGAGCGGGAATCACTCATCATCTTTGATGAGGTTCAGATGTTTCCACAAGCACGTCAGGCAATTAAATATCTTGTTGCCGATGGTCGCTATGATTACCTTGAAACGGGCTCATTGATATCGATTCATGAAAATGTTAAAAACATCGTCATCCCGTCTGAAGAGGAGAAGCTCAAGATGCATCCTCTTACATTCCCTGAGTTTCTTCTAGCTGCCCAAGAAGAGCAATTACTTGATTATATTCGCGAATGCTATAAGCAAAAACAACCTCTGATTGATCGCTTTCATAAACGAGCAACGCATCTGGTGCGTGAGTATATGCTGGTAGGTGGTATGCCGCAAAGCGTAGTGGCATACTTTGAAGGTAACCTTGACTTCGAAGCCGCCGACCGCGCTAAGCGCCAGATTCTTGGCTTGTATCGCGAGGATATTAACAAGATTGCGCAACAATATCGTTCAAAAGTCTCTGCGCTTTTCGAATATATCCCTGGCTACCTTTCCACGCATGATAAGAAAATCGTTTTAAGCAAAATTGACGACAACGGTGAATTCAACCGTTATGACGATCCTTTATTCTGGCTTGAAGATTCCATGATGTGCAATCTTTGCTTTAAGAGCACGAACCCGAATACCGGGCTCGCTTTAACCTTGGATGATTCGAGCGTTAAGTGCTATATGGCAGATACGGGGCTGTTGGTAAGCCTTGCCTTTTCAGAAAACGAGATAAGCTCGCAGGAACTGTATCGAAAGATTCTGGCCGGCAATTTATCCTTGAACGAAGGCATGTTGCACGAAAACCTGATTGCTCAGGCTACGGTAGCCTCTGGTCGAAAGCTGTTCTTCTATACGCATTATTCCGAAGAAAAGCACCGGAACGATATTGAGGTAGACTTCTTGTTGTCATCTGGGGGAGTAACGAATTTCAAGATTGATCCCGTTGAGGTTAAATCCTCCACGAACTACACCACAAGTTCCTACGATAGTTTTAAGAAGCGTTTTAATAAGCGTGTAGGGCAGTCATACATCGTACACCCTAAGGCATTCGCTCAGACTGAAGCTGGATTAAGGATTCCTTCTTATATGTGGTTCAGTGTTTTGGAAAGCCAGTAATATCCAAATTTCTTCATGCTTAAACCTATGCGCAGCCGATCCTCCAACAGAGAGAATCGGCTGCGTTTCTATATATTATTCCCAGTGGCCACCGTTTTCGACGGTTTCATAATGGCCTGTTGCCTCGTGATATACGGAGTCGTAGCCAGTTATCACCTTGGTTGTTTCGGTGTGATGGCCAGACCCTTCACCCGCAAGCATATGCGCTTTGCCATGCACTGATTCATTACCTGTAATTGTGGCTCCGCAGATGTTGCAGACGCTTATTTCCTCGCGCCCATAAATCGGCAGTGATTCGGTCCAGGCTGCTGAATCCTCAACCCAAACTTTCTTGTAATCCACAACCCATTTCTTGGCAGGTTCTTGCGCAGCTGGAGGGGTTGATTGCGAAGAATCACTGCCGTTGTCGGTGGTTGTATTACCTGCTGAGGATTTAGGAGTCTCAGAAGCCGTTTCAGGGCTTTGCTGTGCTTGCTGTCCTTCTTGAGGTGCATTATTCGAATTTGTTTGCTCGTTTGAAACCTCGCCATCAGAAACGTTTTCTTCAGAATTGTCCGATGTGGCCTCTTCCTGGTTGCCATCTTTGTTGAAGCCAAGAGCAAACGTGATATCGCCTATAGGATCTTGGTCGGTGATGTTTCCTGCAGCTTCGTTATTGCCCGAGCAATTGCAAAGGCAAAGCACAAGTACTATCAGCAACACAATGCTCGCTCCGGCAATTATGCCGATGCTAGCTTTCTTATGCTTCAAAACATACGTCTTGGCTGCAACGCATTTATCTTTGATCTTCATGGTGTCATATCTCCTTACATAAAGATGCGGAAAACGGCCTTGAACAGCCATTTGAAGAAACCTAGTACGATTCTCATTTCCCCTTCTCCTCCTTAACTTGGTCGATCCAGCTCTTGTCGTTTACTTCTGGCTTGGCGTCCTGCGCAGCTTGGTCCTTCTTGGGCTGCGCCGCTTCTTCGCGGCATACGTTCATATACGCCTGGGCGCTGAAGCCGAACATCGAGCAGAGTGCTTCTTCGTCACTGGCAAGCTCCTTGTGCGCCTTGGCTAGATAGTCATGAAGCGCTACTGCGCGTGCGTTGAGCGAAGCCGAATCCTTGAGCGGGCAGCATGCGCGTGCGGTCTGCGTGAAGCGGATGCCGTTGACGAACATGCCGCCTTGCCGCCAACCTGCGTTCTCGCCGTCGACGACGATGCGCGCCACCTGGTCTATCTCGCGATGATCGACGAGTAGGAACCTCCAGCCCATCTTCCTGCGTGCGACCGGTATCTCGCCAGGTGGGTTTTCCTGAATGTAGGCGGGATTGGCATCGTAGTAATGCGCATGGAGCCAAAGGCTCTCGGTTCCCAGCTTGTCGAAGCGCACCTCGAAGTTGGTGAGCATGTTCGCCCCTTCGTAGGGTTGGGGCAGCGTGAAGTTCTCGGTATCGAACTCGTCTATGCGCCCGTTGTCGTAAAAAATCTGTATGTTCATCTCTGCTCCTACCTGTGCTTGTTGCGTTCAACGCGTTCGCGTGCGCTTTGGGCGCGGTTGCGCGTGCGCCTGCTGTTCTCGTTGCCGTCGCGGTGATAATCGTCATCGTCGTCATGCCTTCTCGTGCTTGCTGGCCTGTGCTCGGGAAGCAGACCCTTCTCGATGCTGACCTTCTGAGCCGACCTCAGCGCATCGAGGGAGCGCGACAGCTTGGCGGCCTGTGCGGGCAATTCCGCTGATTCGAGCTTCGCCTCGATGCCCTCGATGCGCCTTTGGTAATCGTCGAGGCACATAATGCCGAACCTTGAGTTGACGCCTACAGCACGAGCAATCACGGTGAGCTGCTCGTAGTCCTCAATCTCGATGAAGTCCATTGCCTGGCCGAGAATGGATTTCGCTCGGTCAACTTCTGTAACGCCAGCTTCGGCACGTGCGAACCTGGCCTCAAGCGCGGTCCGTCCATATGAGAGCCCGAGGTTCTCGCCCGAGATCTTCCAGGTGGGATGATCTGCGATGACGAATATCCAATCGGGCCTTTTCGCCTTGGCGGAGTTGGGCTGGACCTCGATGCCCAGAATCGATGCGATCTGCTGGAACTCACCGACGCTTGAGGCAAGGCTGCGCGCAACTTCCATGCGGCTGCGGATGTCGGCCACCCAGGAGTATTCGCCTTTGTCGGAAAGCTCGGTTTCCGCACGCCGCATATAGACTTCCTGCTTGCTGCGCGGCTGGGCCACGCGCGAGCTCCGCTTTGCCGAGAAGGCAGCGAATCCGTCGCTGGGCGCATCCGTCGGCTTCTCGTCGGCGAAAAACGACAAACCTCTTTCCTTGGCGAGGTTCTGAAGCGACTTGTAGAGCACGCGAGGCTTCGGCACCTGCAGCCGGTAGCCCGACTCGATGTCGGTGTTGTTCACGACGATATGAGCATGCGGTATGGCGGACTCGTTGTCTTCGTGGTAGACGATGGCGACCTCGTGGTGCGGGAAGTTCTCATGCGCCCATGCCTTCGACAGATCGCGCAGCTGCTCTAAGGAAACCCTGTCTTCCGGGTCTGGCGACAAGACGTAGTGCATGTAGGTGCGCGCCCGCAGGCCGTGCCAGCTCTCGTCGTTTCCGAAAGCCTCGCGCGTCGCATCCATCTCCTCGGCCCAGTCAAACGTTTCCTTGAAACCCTCTTCAGCAGATTCCATTTCAAGATCGTCCCATGACATGTTCAGGAAGTCCTGGGCGAGTGCGCGGCCATCGTGAATCAGATAGTCGCGCACGCCCTTGACCGACGTATGCCCGGCAATCGGTTTAAGCACCGGCATGGCTAGTCGCCGACCTTCGGCAGGGCGACGAGCTCCATGAGCGCCGTGGTCACGTCCTGCCGTCCGGCCTCGACGATATCGAGCTCCTCCGAGACCTTGTCGAGGGTGACGGTGAAGTACTCGATGTCGAGCTCGCCGCGCTTGCGGGTGGCAAGCGCCAAGGTGTTGAGCGCATGCACGGCCTGGTTGTAGTGATGGCCCCAGCGGACGATCTCGCGGCGGATGCCCGAGACGGACTTGCGGTCGAGCACAACGACGGGTCCGTCGGCCTCGCCGTCATGGAACTCGTTTGGGAGGCGGATCAGGTAGCGCAGGTACTCGGACGGGGAGAGGTCGAAGCGCTTCGCGCCATCGTAGAACCGAGACTTGTCATCGGCGTCGAGGCGGCAGGAGTAGGTGTATTGGTAGGACATGGAAGTTCCTTTCTCTCAGGTGCCGAAAAGCGCATAGCGCCCGGCACTTCTTGTTTTAATAGGGGCACGGGGAATCCCCCGTATGGCAGTCCGCCAGGCCTGCGCCGCATCTATGCGGTGTTGGCTGTGCGGGCTGCTTTTCGGATGCATGCACGCCTTGGGTGACACCCACGGCGTACATGCCTTGACGGCGGCAGAAAGCTGCCGGGCAAGCCCGAAAGCAAGCGCTGTATTACGTATGTATTACGTAATAGGTAGCTTGCTTAGAGAGGGAGTCCAGGCTCCGAGCCGGACTCCCTGACGGGTCAGCGAACCGAGGCAAGCTGGCTTGCAAGGCGCACTATGTCAGCGATTGCCTCCTTGTCTGCTTCGTTTGGAGCGTGATTGCCGGCAGCAAATGCATCGAGAAACGCACGCGCTTTCACGAGCCGCAAGTCTGCCTCGACCTCTGGGGAGCACTCGAAATTCTTGAGGAACGCGACCGTGGATTTGGCGTCGGGACGTCCCTCTTCGAAGGCCTCGAAAGCACGATGCTGCTTACCTTCATCCATCTTCGCGAGCACATCGATTGCCTTGTCGGGAACGGCTGCGCGCTCGATTTCGGCCTGCCACTGCGGGGCCAGAGCAGAGGCTTTGCGGGCCCGCGCTTCCTGGCGCTGGATGGTCTTGCCCGAGATCTTCTTGCCTGTCTGCTCGGTGATGATGGCCGCCTTGATGTCCTCGCTGCGAACGCCTGCAAGCTCCGGGTTGTCCTCACGCAAACGCTCGACTTCCTCGCCGAGGGCGGCGGATGCGGCCGCGCGCTCCATCACGCTCAGCTGCCTGTTGTGGTAGTTCGCCGTATGCAGCAAAACCTCCGCCTGCTTGTCGTCGATGCCGTCCATGATGCGGCACGGCATCTTGGCAAACTTTTCGTCGCGTTTCGACAGAAGGGCGAATGCCGCCTTGCGCCGGTGGCCGCTGATCATCTCAAGACTGCCGTCCTCCAGGCGACGGGCAAGCGGGATGTCGGTGAGCCCTTCGCGCTCGATCGATGCCGCAAGGCGCGCTATGGCGTCTGCATCCATGGAGTAGGCGATGTTCGCGGGACTGTCTGTAACGGCTGCCACTTCCACCTCTTCGATGGGGTAGCGCTCGCGCACTTGCGCGCGTTCGTCTAAAAGGCCGCTGATAGAGAAGCCCTTCGCAATCTGATCTGCGTTGCTCATGCCGCATCGCCTTCCTTAACGTCATCGAGGGAGCGCATGGTGATGTAGTGGGCTAATGCATCCTCAAGCGAGCACTCGTTGGCAAAGGACAACTTCACCACCAACCCGTCGGACTTGTAGCAGTACGGGTTGCCAATCTGCTCGATGAAGCTCAAAAGGCGCGCCTCGTCGTCGAGCGCCGGGTCGATTACCACGTCGCCCAAATCGCGCAGCGTGTCAGGGTCGACGTTGGCGACGTCCACTTGCTTGCATTCCTCCAAATACTTCTGCATGTTCATGGTCCTAGCTCCTTTCGCGAGCGGTGATGGTTTCAAGCTCGCGCGCGAGCGCGGCGTAGTCCTTTGCTGGCCTGCTCGACGGCTCGAATGCGGTTACTGCCTGCCACTGCCAGCTGCCTTCTGCAACCTTCGTCGATTGGTGGATGACGGTTTCTAGCTGCTCTTTGGGGAAGAACTTGTCGAGCACGGCGGCTCCGGTCTTCTCGGCGTTGGTCATGCGCCCGGGCACGATGGTGCGCAGGATGCGGTAGTCGGGAACCGGCATGCGCAGCGCGTTGGCAATCGAGCGGATAGCCGATACCGTGAGCGCGGTTCCGCGCATGACGGTCGCATCGAGCTTCACCGGCACGATGACGCTTCCGCGCCCGGCGCAGGCGAGATACGCGTTGAAGGCGAGCCGCTTCATGTTCGGCGAGCAGTCGATGACCACGGCGTCGTAGTCTCCCTGCGCGTCGTCGAGCGCGAACTTGAGCCTCTGCTCGCGCAGCACGAGCTCGTTTTGGTCGATGAGCCCGATGGTGGACGGAATGCAGTCGAGGTTGGCGATCTCGGTCTTGTGGGCAGCCTGCTCCACGGGCATGTCTGCATAGAGCAGCCCGATGCTGCTGCGCTCGGTCGCCTCGGCCTGCTCGTACAAACCGAAGAAGTCGGTTGCGGACGCCTGCGGATCCAAATCGATGATCAGCGTCCGCTTCCCCTGCGCTGCCCAAAGGGTCGCCAGGTTGACGGCGGTCGTGGTCTTTCCCACGCCGCCCTTGTAATTGCTCACTGCGTAGACTTCCATAGTCAAAGCCTCCTTCTGGCGCGCTAGCCGCGCCGGTTGGCTGGGACACGGTGTCCCAGCGATTGCAATACCCTCGTAATACAAGGCAACTTCTGCGGGCAATGGATACCCCGCGCAAGATCGAAGCTGAATCAAATGCCCTTGAATGGAAATCGATCCAGATGCCCTTCAATCAAGCTGCACCTTGATGAACGCCGGATAGCCCGTGCGCAAGCACGGGCGCGCATGGGTTCTGCTCCTTGGCAAGGGGGTAAAGCGAAGGCGGGAGCCGGTGGTTTTCCCGATAGCGAAGCGGTGTTTGCGCATGGTGGTCAGACATTGCTTCAAAGCGTAAAGAATCGTGAAAAGCATCGCGGCCCTTGCCAGTAGGAGCAGGTTCCATGCAAGGCTTGAATGGCAAGGTGTGCTTTTCGTCTAAACGTGGAAACGAGATACGGGGTGCAGGGGCGTCGCCTCTGCCGATGGGCCCGGGGCGAGAAGCCCCGGAAAAATCTCAGGGGATGCGCACTGCATCCCCTGATGTCGAGCGATTAGGGATTGAGAAGTATGCCGTCTTTCCAGCAAAGCTGGTCGAGCATGTAGATCCAGTGCTGGCCGCGCTTGTCTCCCGAGTAATAGCGGGCGTGCAAGATGCCGTCGTCGTTCCAGGTGCTCGCCTTGCTGTCGTCTTTCTGCTCGATGTGACGGCGGATTGAAAGGGCACGGCAGACGATTTCATCGGAGTATTCGAATTCATCGCCGAAGTTGTAGGCCTTATACCCGCGATGTTCTGGGAAGACGTGGTAGCCGTCGAGACTGCCTGCGACGTGGATGATATCGAAGCTGCAACCGAACTCGTCGTTCACGAAATCGAGGATTCCTTTGTAGGTATATTCAATGCAGCAGTTGCGTTCGCAGTCGCAGCTGTGGCAATTGCAGTCATCGTCGTCGCCATCGGTGATCTCGTAGGCGAAGTCGATGTATCCGACGTGCGCCCAGTCCCTGGGTGAGTTCGCTTCGCACCAGCGGTGCCCGTTGCGCTCGAAGCCCAGGATTTCCAGGTAGAAGCGCTTGCCTTCGTCGTTGGAGAAAGCGGTGCGGATGCGGCAGTTCTCTACCTCGCCGCGCGGCACGGCTCCCGCGCCTTCGAAGCAAAGGACCTTCTTGCCTGCATAGTCGAAAATCTCGTTCATGATTAGGTTCCAACCTTTCGGGTTCGCATTGTCTGAGTAAATGCCGCAACCTGCCCGCAAGGTGCTGCGGGCAGGCCGGGTGATGGGCGGCTAGAGGAGGTCGCCGCTAGCCAAGCAGTTACGGTGATGTCGCAAGAGCGCCTTGTGGTCGCTCAGGATGACCATCGTGATGACATCAAAGCGGATGGCGCCTTCGGGGGATTCGACGTGGTCTTTGAGCCATGCGAGCGCCACGCGTTCTGCGGAGTCGCGGTCGATTTCCTCAGGCCCCATGCCCTGGGTGGCGTCGGTACGGATGGTGGTGGTGATGAAGACGAGCTCATCGTCCTCGCGTGCCACGAAGTCCATGTGGTCGGAGCCATGCGCCCAATCCTGTGCGAGAACCTCTAAGCCGCGGTTCTCAAGGAACCTGTTGATGCCGCGCATTGCCTTTTCGTTGAATGTGGTTTCCATAAGATGACCTCCTAAGATTGTCGGCTTGCCCCCTGTGGGCGAACCTTGTGGCTCGCATGCCATCGGGGTTCCGGCCAAGTGCAAGGGGGAAAGCCAAAACGCGGAGCGCTTGAGTTTTTGATTCATGGCTCTTGGGAAATTCAGGCAAAAAGTTTTTGCGGCCCTTGCGCGAAGAGCCGGGTCCTCGATGAGCCTGCAGAGTTCAAGAGGTCGCCTCAGTGGGTGCTGCCGTCTTAGGTGCGCCATCTGGAAACGTCAACGTGAAGGCGTCAATGCGCACATGGTAGCTCCTTTTCCGCGTCTTCGATGCAATTGCGATTGGGTGTACTGGCTTACATGGACATTCCTTGGCTGCTCGCGAGGGGCGTCGTGCCCTCATCGCCGCCTTCGTACTGAATCCTGCACGTGGCCTGAGGAAATCGATGTGTCTTTGCTGCGTGGTGCTTGGTGTCAAAGATGCACGGATATCCCGGCAGTCAAGCTCGTCAGATGCGATGGTTTTCCTGGGCACAAGGGAAGTTCGGCAGGTTCATTGCTCTGAGCGGCGGCGAACCTCCGATGCCTTCGACCGGGCGTAAGCTCCTTGCGGTAGAATTCCGTCATACTTAAATGCGAACCCGAAAGGTTGGATTTGATGTCATGCGTGTCGGTTATGCAGGCAAGAAGGCCTTATCAAGGGAATCGGAATCGCGTCTTGGGCGAGCCGGGTGCGAGCGAGTCTGTCAGGGAAGCCTCAAGAGTCTTTTGACTAACATACAAGAAGGTGACATTGTTGTCGTCGAATCGCTCAAGTCCTTGGGCAAGTCGATGTCGACCGTGGCATCGAGCCTCATGGCTATCCAAGATGCGAATCTGGCATTCATTGCGCTTGACGAGGGCATCGACTCAACAGGTGATGACGCGGGGTTTCTCGAACATGTGAAGCTGCTCGCCTCCGTCGAGGCTCCAGCGGGCCATTCGGGCGGGCGTCCGAAAGCGGATACCGATGCGATAAACGATGCGCTGGCGATGCATGCGAGCGGACAGTACCGCACGTCCGAGATCTGCGAGGCGACGGGCTTGAGCCGCGCGACGCTGTACCGCTATATCAAGCAATCCCAGGCAGCTGCAGACACTTAGATAGCAGGGGGCGTTGACGGCAAGGCGGCTCCCGAAGCTGGCGGCATTCCGAATATCGATCAGGACAAGGCTCTTCCCGAGTTCCTGCATCAGGCGCAGCCGGGGTTTCGCTGCGCGCGCCCTGATTACGCCTATTTCGTCTCGAAGATGGATGCCCAGCGAAAGTACCGACGCCAATACGCCTATGCCGAATATTTGCAGGCATGCCAGCGCAGCGGCGTGACGGCTTATTCCTTCCAATCGTTTTACGGCGGGCTGCTTGCGTGGAAGCGCGCGAACATCAAAGGGGAGAGCCCCAAGTGGTTCCCAGGCGAGTACCTGCGCACCTACTGGTCGCAGATTACCTTGGAGATCGAGGGCGTCGAGAAAAGGTGGTTTCTGTTCGTCGCTCAGCTTGAGGTAAGCGATCGCACGTTCGTGGCTTTGAGCGGCTCTTGCAACAGCGATGCATGGATGCGCTGCGCGGAGCGGACGTACCGTCATTTCGGGGGCGTTCCCTATATCACCGACTGCACGCTCGTGGGCGCGTCCATGCAAAACGCTGGCGAGTCCACGCGCCAGACGCTTTCGGCTTTCGCGAGCTTCTTCAGGACGGTCCTCTTCGGGGCAAGGCCCAAAACCGAGAAGACCTCCAACCGCATGGCGAAGCCGCAAGACGTGCGCAATTCCTCGGCCGTGCTTCGCCATGTCAGGAAGGCCCTCAAGGGAGAGTCGTTTGCAGACCTTGACGAGGTCGAGGCTCTGATTGCGTGCGCGGTCGCCCAGGCAAACGACGAACCTTATATAGACGGGCGATCCCGCAGGCAGATATTCGACGAGCGCGAGAAGCCGCAGCTCTTGAAATTGCCGAAAGTTGCTTACGGCTACGGAAAATGGGCGACCAGGCACGTAGGCGGCGACTACCACTTCGCAATGGCGGGCGCACGTTACTCCGTGCCCTGGCAATACGCGGAAACGGATGTCCAGGCATGCCTTGAGTGCGGCCGCATATCGGCTTACTCTTGCGGCGAGCTCATCGCCGTGCATGACGAAATGACCCAGGCGCGAGGACGCAACGTCGTTACCTTGCCCGAACATAGGCCACCAAACCACCGCTGGTTCGCGAACAGGCTGGACGATCGCTTTTTATCTGCCGCCCGCGAGGTGGGCGTCGGCTGCGTCCGCGTGATGAAGCTGATGCTGCGCGATGCGAAGCGGGAGCAGACCGGCTTCAAGCGCTGCAAGGAGCTCCTCGATTTGGCACGGGAGCCGCATCCGGTAAACCTCGACGAGGCATGCCGCGCGGTGCTCGCGCAAGGCGGATTGGTAAGCGTCGAGCGCGTGCGCTTGGCAATGGACGGGCGGGATCTCTGATGGCGCGCTATCCATACCGAGAGATCATAGAACTGCGCTCGACGGGCATCACCTGCGAGAAGGTGGGCTTTTTGTGCGGGTGCGGCGGGCCGAAGGTCAACGCTATATCCATCCGTGCGCTTGAGCTCGGGCTCGGCTGGTCGGTGCCGCCGCAGCTTTCAGACGACGAGCTTGAGCAGTTGGTGGATCCGTTGAGCCTGACCCGCAAGCTGCCGCCTGATTTCATGAGAATCGCCGAAGGGGTCAAAGGAAAACTCAGTGCAGAAAAATGGCAGCCTGTCTACGAGATCTACCTTGCGCATGCAAAAGAAGCGGGCGAGGAACCATATGCGGAAAAAACCTTTCGCGCGAAGCTGCGAGAGTGGCTGAAAAGCGAGCATTCGCGCCCGAAGATGCTGGTCAATTGGGTAGCCGCTGAGGAAGTGCAATTGGACTGGGCTGGTAGAAAACTCGCCATCCACGGGCGCGATGGTCGTATCACGCCAGCATTCCTATTCGTTGCGACGCTGCCGTACAGCAACTACACGTTTGTGCGTGCGAGCCTGGATATGGGCATGCAGAGCTGGCTTGAGCACAACATGCGCATGTTCGAGTTCTTCGGCGGCGTGCCGCTCTACACCGCTATCGACAACCTCGCCACCGGCGTCACGTTCCATGGCAAGAACAAGGAAGTCAACCGCCACTACCAAGACCTGGCCGACCATTACAACACAATCGTTCTTCCTGCGCGCATAGCGCAACCGACTGACAAAGGTGCGGTCGAGGGGCATGTGCGCATCATGGCGAATTCGATTGTCGGCACGCTTGAAGCCATGACGTTCACGTCGATTGACCAGCTGAACGATTCGATTGCACGATTGGTGCAGATATACAACGACAGGCCGCTCAGCTATGCCGCTGGCCGCAGCAGGCGACAGATCTTCTTGGCAGAGGAGCAGGCGGAGCTTCAGGCGCTGCCGAGCGTTCGCTACACTCCGGCAACTTGGCAAAAGCGCAGCGTCTCATACGATGGCGCCGTACAGGTGCGCGGAAACTACTACGGCGTGCCCGAGAGGTATGCATCCGAGCGGGTCGACGTGCGCGTTACGGATGCGCAGGTGACCGTCTTCTCCCGCAAACCCAAGCAATGCATCGCATCTTACGAGCGCCGCGAAGACGGCCTTGAGACTTTCGAGGGCTTGGCGAGCGTTCGACCCGACAGGTTCATGCCATTGGACGAATACGCCGCCACGTTCGGCCATGAGAAGCTGCTTTTGCAGTGGGATACCGAGAGAAACGCTCCTTTGAGCCCCCATGACATCGTCTGCAGGAGCGAGAAGAAGGTTTGGTGGCGCTGCCCCGACTGCGGCTATTCCTGGTACGAGGCTCCGGCAAGGCGAACAAAGCGCTCTTTCGATGACTGTCTGGCATGTGCAAATGTTGCCCTGGTACCTGAACGCAATAGCCTCGCTGCGCTTTTCCCTGGCATCGCCGCAGAGTGGTCTGACAGGAATCCTTTCGGTCCGGACCATGTGTTTCCGGACTTCAAGCAAATCTTCTGGTGGGAGGGAAGCTGCGGTCACGAATGGCGTGCTTCGGTTTCCGCTCGCACGGGCTCTGCAAAAGGAGCGCTGTGTCCCTATTGCTCAGGGCAGAAGGTTCTGCCGGGATTCAACGACGTCGCAACGCTTGCGCCTGTTTTGGCGAAGCTCTGGCATTCGTCTAAGAACCGCCATTTCCATACAGACCGCCTGCCGGTTACGAGCTGCCACCAGGTTTACCTGTGGACCGGCTGCATGACGCATATATGGCGTCAGTCTCCGAGTTCTTGGCTTAGGGAAAACGGGTATGCAGACGTCCTGGAACCATTTGAGCGGTTGATTAACGAGGCTGAGGCGAAAGACGCGCAGGCTGGAAGGCCTGAATACATTGAGCCGTGGCCGGTCGGCGGACAGGCGAGCGTGAAATGGGCGTATTACCTGCGCGATGTCGGGCTGAGATGCTCGTTCATGGAGTGGTGCGAGAAATTCGACCATGAGGATATCTTGGCTGAATGGGATAGCGAGAAGAACGCCGAGCTAGGCCCTGGTGACGTTTCGCGTGCCAGCTACAGGATGGTTTGGTGGAAAAGCGAGGAGTGCGGCCATTCCTGGCAGGAGAGCGTGCGCCCCCGCGTTTATCGCGAGGGCGGCTGCGTTTACTGCAACTGGGGCGAACAACTGCCAGGGTTCAACACGATGGAGTGCTTGGATGCGTCTTTGCTCGGTATGTGGCACCCGACGAAGAACGGTGAGCTTACGCCGAACAGTGTGTCCGACCGCTCGCATAAGAAGATCTGGTGGCTTTGCCCGACGTGCGGGTTCGAGTGGAGGGAGTCGATGCGCAACACGCTGGAATCTTCGCGCAAGTGCCCCAAATGCAGCCATGGCCGACAGGGCTTCGTGGTTCCGAGGATCAACGACCTTGCCCATAAGCGCCCAGACATCGCCGCGCAGTGGCATCCGACTCTCAACAAGGGCTTGCGACTTGAGGACGTCGCCGTTTGGTCCAAGAAGAGGATCTGGTGGAAGGGGGAGTGCGGTCATGTTTGGAAAGAGGACATCGCGACGCGCTATCCGAGGATCGACGATAGCTGTCCGTACTGCGCAAACCGCAAGCTCCTTCGGGGCCTTAATGATTTAGCAACGGTGCATCCTGAGCTTGTGTCAGACTGGGATAGCGAGAGAAATGGCAAGCTAACTCCGCATGACATACGTTTTAATTCTTCGAAGCGCGTTTGGTGGCATGGAGAGTGCGGTCATGTATGGGACGCTCAGGTCGTTGCTCGCAGCAACGGCGACGGTTGTCCGGTGTGCTCCAATTACCGCGTCGTCGTCGGAGATAACGACCTCGCAAGCAACCATCCCGATATTGCGGAGCAATGGGACAAGGTGCGCAACGGCGATAAGACGGCGCAGGATGTTCCTTGCGGAAGCGGCTATCGCGCTTGGTGGGTTTGCGAGAAAGGGCATTCTTGGCGCAAGGCTGTTGCGTACCGCACGCGCGAAGACGACAATGGCTGCCCTTATTGCAATGATCGTAAAGTGCTTAAGGGATTTAACGATTTGAAGACCACGCATCCGAAGATCGCACGCCAGCTTCATCCCGATAAGAACGGTGGACTGAAGGCAACCGAGATTATGGCGAACACCTGCAAGAGCCTGTGGTGGCATTGCGAGCTAGGACACGAGTGGACGACGCAGGTGAACTACCGCACGCAGGACCCGAAGCACGACCCAGGTTGCCCGTATTGCAACAACAGGAAATGCTGGCCCGGGTTTAATGATTTGCAAACCGTGAACCCAATCATCGCAAATATGTGGCATCCGCGCCTCAACCATGGAGCTAAGCCAAGCGAGGTTTTGCCTACAGCAAGCAAAGTAGTGTGGTGGAAGGGGCTGGAGTGCGGCCATGTCTTCGATATGCCGGTATACCAGCGTACGGCCGCAAGCCAAACTTACTGCCCTTATTGCGCAGGCCGCCGCAAACCCGAACGACCGATAGATTTGAGCTGATTTGCTTGCAGTGTTGCCCATGATAAAGGCTGTTAGACGGGCGTATAATTAAAGACATTATTGAAGTTGTCATATTGAAATGACATTCCAGACGGCAGATTGTAATTCAGACATTAACCATCTGCCAGCATGAGCTATCAGGCGCGTTGAGAGGAAATGCGATGGGACTGTTTTCTTTTGGGAGAAACAAAAAATCTAGGGATGCCAAGGCAGCGTCTGGCGCAATTCCGAATATTTCCATTAACGCAACGTCCTCTTCTTCGCCAGTAACGAATCTTGATGTAATTCCCGCTTCGCAGCAAATCAAGGTGCTAAAGCCGTCCCCGAACGGGTTATATCCTCACGAAATTCTCTTGTTGTCGTATGCGCCTTCGTTTAAGACGTCAGGTAACAAATATCAGGGATTCTGGTGGTATAGATACGGCGTCAAAGACCTCGATAAGCTTTTGGAATCGCTTGAAAAACGCGGCTTCATCTGCGTCGGCGATGTTTTTGATTCACTTCAGAACGAGAAGGCGGCTGTTTTAAAGGAAATACTCAAGGCGCACGGGCTTTCCACGACAGGAAAGAAAGAAGCGCTACTTTCAAGGATTAAAGAGGAAATACCCGCTGATGAATTGATTGGTATCTGCCCTGATCGTTATTTCGCATTGACCGAAGTTGGCAAAAATGAAGTAGCAGAGAATGCCTATGTGCTGTATATCCATAGACATGATAGATACGATTTAGACATCTATTCATTGGCAAGACTAATTGGCTCAAAACCTGTAAACGAATACCTCAGTGTTATTCATGAATTCTTGAGCCAGCAATGCGAGGGTTATCTATCAAAAGGGCAATATCAATCTTACAGGAGCTCTTGCAACACTTATGCAAGTTTTCTTATCGAACAAGGTCAGTTTGAGGATGCGTTGGATAAGCTGGCAGTAAGCGCATACTATGTTTTAAACGATGCGCGAAATGACTTCTATCCTGACCTACTACTGAATTATGCGAAGTATTATTTCCCTTACGACAACTCGCAAATCGCGTTATGGCCAGGCATATTCAACGATATTAAAACCTGCCAAAATGAGCTCAGATACAGCGATTCGGAGCTTGAATCGGTTTTGATTGAGAATATGAAATCGGCCAGAGAACTACCAATAAAGATATTCCCGATCGAAGAGTGCGCCCATATCGTTGTTTTGGAAATTGCAGAGGAGAAGGACGCATTAGTTGAGGTTTACAAAAAGGCAGAGCAGCGTTTTATAAAGGCATACGGAAAACCCAAGGCTCTAATCTAGGCGATTCGCCGTGTTTGAATCGTATTGTTCTACCAACTAGGATTAAGATGAGTAAGATATCAGCTGTTAAGCGCTTATATATAATCGGTAATGGCTTTGACTTGCACTATGGAATCAAGAGCGGTTACATGGATTTTTTATCCTATGTTGAGCAAAAAGATCCATGGTTATTTCATTTGCTGATAGAGCTCCTTCCGCAGGGGCTTTGGAAAGAGTTCGAAGCTGCTTTGGGTGATCTTGAGCCAGGCGTCCTAAGAAGGAATGTCTTTAACGTTATTGATTATGACGAGGATTCAGATTACGCATGGGAACAAGAAAGCGCAGCGCTTAATGCTCACTTGGCTCTTATTCGTGAACAGTTCAATCCAAATAAAATCGAAATGCTATTCAAAGAATGGGCTAGGCAAATTGATACGTCTGCGGCCTATGATGACGGTATCGTTTTTGATACTCAAGATACAGCCTATTTAACCTTTAACTATACGGACACGCTCGAAAGAGCATACGGAGCAAACCCGAAGAAAGTCCTTCATATTCATGGTAGGACCGATGATGAGAAGCTTGTAATTGGTCATGCTTACGTGGATGATGCAGGAATGCTTCCGCCTCAGCCCTACTACGAAGAGGATCAGCTTGAGGAGTATAGGTGTAGCTTCATTTCCCAAACAACAAAGCCTGTGCCTGCATTAATTGCTTTGAACCTACAGTGGTTTCAATCCCTGGCAGCTGTTGAGGAGGTAATAGTGTTGGGCTTTGGCTTTTCCGAGGTCGATATGCCTTATATCGACTTAGTGAAGAGAATAGTACCGAAGTCAGCTAGATGGGTAATTTATTCAAGGCATAAATCGGGTGTGTACGAGAACGCGCATGTCGGAAATGCGCATTATGTTCTGTATCCGAAAACGTCTTTGGTTGGAAAGGAATAGCGGATTTCAACGAAGTTTCTACAGGAAGGTTATGCATATGATCGATTTGCGGGAATACTATCTTACTAACGTAGAGGAGAACGATTATTACTATCAATTTCGTTCTCTGGTCGAGAATGTTAATGTCACCCATAATGTCTTTGACGGTGCGCGTGAGGCCGGCAATTACCAGTTTCATATTTTCGATGAAGACGAAGCTATAGAAAAGTTTCGGGGCTTATGCCAGCCTGAATGTGAGCCGTCAACCGTTGAGGGTCAGTGCTGGTTTTATTTGGTTGCTTACTATCTGAACATACACGGTTATTCTATTAAGGAATTTCCGAACGTATTGAGCAGACCTCCTAAAGACCCCGTCGCGTTTGTTTACGGTGAGATAAGGAATAGGGCATTCTCGCTTGGTCTTAATGAGGGGAATACGATCCGGTATGCAACGCGACGACAAATTGTTTCCGAACTGACTTTTGTGCATAAAGAGTCATCTGTGATTATCAGTGAAACGCTTAATAAAAAGATGGAACTGATTTCTTCGCGAAACGCGCGTTTTGAGCAAATGGAAAAAGATGAGAAGCTTAAAGAGATAGGCAATCTTATAGAGTATTTACTTAAAGACGATGGGCAATATATTCAGTTAGATTATTCGGAAGTAGCGTTTGATTATGTATCTGATGCAGTCGTCAAAAGCTTTCGACATAAAGTACAGTGCTTTAGGCATTCGAGCAAAGAATCGCTTAAAGAGAGAGCCGAAGTAAGTGATGCCCAGAAGGACTTCCTAATTGACTTCGGCTTAACGCTTTGCAACCTCATACATCGTCTAAGCGAGTAGTTGATTGCTGTGCTCTGTGGGCTGCAAGAATGAGGCAGTCCAATAATCGCACGCTTTGCTACTATGCATATTTCCAGCATCAATTGCTCTAACTTTCCGGATGCAAGGTTCATGGAATATGCAATTACATCATAACTTGCTGTTATGTTTATGAACCGCTATATTTGTATATATACGTAATAATGCGTATACAAACATCTAAATTGCGTATATAATCGACTAAAATTTGCAATCATATTGAACAGCGCGTTCGCTGAAGTGGAGAAGAAGATGCAAACCGAAGTGATGAGAATCATCGAAGGCGGCCTTTCTGGCGACAAAACGAAAGTTTTGAATTACGCAAGAACCCTTGCAGACAATCTGGAGCAAGAAGGGGATGCCCGTTTCGCGCGCAGAATCCGAACGACTTTAGCTGGCAAAAAATTCAACCTGGCTTCACTCGACGGCCTGTCAAACAAACCCGTCGATCATGAAAGCCGGATGGACATCGTGGATACGGAGACTATCCTGCCTGGCAGTCTCGATTTAGTGCTTGCAGACAGCGTGAGGCATGAGGTTGAGACGATAGTCGCGTTGTATGATAAGAGAGAGGTACTACTCAAGCGTGGAATCGATGCGCGCAATTATGTACTGCTCTACGGACCTCCTGGTTGCGGAAAAACCAGTATCGCAAAGCATATAGCTGCAACTACAGGATTGCCGTTGGTAACGGCTCGACTTGACGGGCTTGTTTCTTCACTCTTGGGCAGCACTGCAAAGAACATTAGAAAGATATTTGAATATGCTGCAAAGCAGGACTGCGTACTGTTCCTTGATGAGTTTGACGTTTTGGCAAAGCGCCGGGACGACGAGAACGAGCTCGGGGAATTAAAGCGCGTCGTTAATAGCCTACTTCAAAATATTGACAGCTTCGGCGAAGGAAGCATCTTGATTGCTGCCACAAATCATCCAGATTTATTAGATAGGGCGGTTTGGCGCAGGTTCAATAAAGTTGTCGAAATCCCTATGCCGCGAGAAGATCAGCTCGTCGAATACATTCGGATAAACGTGGATCCATTGATGGCGGCGCCTTTGAAGAGGAAGAACCTACCCCTATTCGAGGGGCTCAGCTTTTCTGACCTAAGCACAATAGTGAAGAACGCTTTTTGCTCGGCGACTCTTTCTGGAGATGACAAGATCGACGTCATTACGCTTGCGAAAGAAGCTTACCTAACGAGAAACCACGGCATCAGCGATGAGGACGACTACATTGCGTTTCTGATCAAAGGCGGATGCACTCTGCATGACATCGAAAAGAAAGCCTCGCTATCAATGAGGCAGATTCAGAAAGTGTCGAAGACGGTAAGGGAGAAGGAGGCTGAAAATGACTAAGGAATTCTTGCCTATTAGAAGGTTCGAGCAAAGAGCAGATGATAACTTGCGCGTTGAAGGTGGCGGAAACAGCGACAAGCCGAAATGGGTTTTGCAGGGCGATGCCTTAGTTTCCCGCGCAGAGGATTTGTACACTGGCTTTGCCGCTGCCGTTAGCTTCGACTCCCATAATCCAGAGCTTCCGCATGTAGTAGAAGTCGAGCTTGATGGAAGAGACACGGCAAAATCAAAGCGATCTTGCGTTATCGATATGCTTGAAAACGGAGCTCGTGACAACGTCAGCGTTGTTGGGATGCGAGGTTCCTCTGAGCTGCTTCTTCAGATTCCCGATGACGACTCAGCCTGCTCTCTTGCGTCGCGATTCGCAGATTATGAAAAATACGATCAAGCCATATCATGCATCAGTGCTGTTAAGCGCTTTGAGCCGACCGTTGTAATCCCCGACAATTGCGATTCCTTTAAGGTCAGGTTGATCTCTTCTGGACCAGCCGGTCAGAGAGCCGTTTCTGTTTTCGAGAAAACCCTTGATGAAATAGGTGCAGACTATAAGCGAGCGCATTATTCAGACCAGCTTGTCGTTTATAGCGTCAAGGCCTCTCAGATACAAGCTCAGGCCATTGTCGATGGCGCAGCTTCCGAGACGCTATTCTCTTTTCGACCTATGCCGAGATATAGCGCAGTTCTAGATTCTCTTTCTGATATCGAAGGACTCCCGGACGTCACAACTCCTGATGAGGCCCTCGATTATCCCGTAATAGGCGTGCTTGACAGCGGCATTGCCCCCGTCAAGCACCTTAAGCCATGGATAGTAGGGAACCGATGGTCGCCTTTTTCCGAAGAAGATATAAACCCTGCCCATGGTACCTTTGTTGCAGGTGTCGCCTCATATGGCGATTTGCTTCAGCAGGCGCACTGGGTAGGAGGGCTTCAGCCTAAAGTCTTTGATGCGGCGGTATTTCCCGCTGACGGCATTGAAGAAGACGATTTGATCGACTCAATTAGATGCGCGGTCAAGCTAAATTGCGAAAAAATTAAAATATGGAATCTGTCTTTAAGCATTGCGACCCCTATCGAGGACAACGCGTTTTCAGATTTCGGGCAAGCTCTCGATGAGATACAAGATGAGTACGGCGTTCTAATCTGCAAATCTGCTGGGAATTGTTCTCCCGATCGTTCCGGTATAAAGGGAAGGCTTCATGCTGGTGCAGATTCGGTTCGATGCATAACGGTCGGTTCGGTCGCTCATGAAAAAGGGCAGTATGATTTGGCCGAGAAGGGCTGCGCCTCGCCATTCTCCCGCAAAGGGCCCGGCCCAGAGTTTATCGTTAAGCCAGAAGTGTCGCATTATGGTGGGAATGTCGGGTTCCTTCCGGATGGAAAGATGACGACTACTGACGTTCGCTCATTTGGCGTTGACGATGATTCGGGTTCGCTGAACGTGGGCACTAGCTTTTCCACTCCGAGAGTTGCTTCCCTGGCCGCGAATATACAAAACGCAATCGATGATGAATTTGACCCTTTGCTTACGAAGGCGCTGATAGTCCACTCCGGCATTTTTCCAGGTGACACGTTGATTCCTGCTGATGAAAAAGTTAAAGAGATTGGGTTTGGTGTCCCTTCTTCGATGGAGTCGATTCTGTCTGATGACGAGCATAGCGCGACTCTCGTTCTGAGGGGAACTCTGGTGCGTGGTCAAAAGATCGATATCATGGATTTCCCTATGCCGCCATCTCTAGTAAAGGATGGTTACTACACCGGCCAAATTACTTTAACGGTCGTTTATTCGCCGGTGCTCGACGCCTCTCAAGGCGGTGAGTACTGCCAGTCTGATATCGACGTAAAGTTCGGCGCATATGACGAGAAACGTGAGAGAGACATCCAGAGCCCTTTAACGCTTAATCCGATCGGGCGAAGCAATCCTATAAACCTGCTTCTCGAAACGCCATACAGTAAAACGAAGCTGAAGACAACCGAAACGAGCTTTGCGCAAAGAGAGCGTATGCTGATAAAGCATGGCGGTAAGTACTCGCCGGTTAAGAAATATGCGATTGATTTAGAGGATTTGACAAACGCCAATAGAGACAAAGTCAGCGAGGGCAAGCTTTGGTATCTGTACGCATGTGGTCTATATCGAGATCATATTGAAAGAAAGGCTCTTGCTAATTACGAGGATCTTTCGCAGGATTGATTATTCGCACACAAAAACGCCGGTGCTACCATGAAGGTGTGCACCGACGCTTTCATATTTGTTTGCACCCAATTGCACTAAAGTGTGCGGCTTGATTATTCCCTTGCGCTCATCTTCTTACTACAACGCTCGCGCATGTTAACATCACCCATCTCGATGGTTACCGCGTTGTGCACGATTCGGTCAATCACGGATTCTGCGTGCGCGCCGCCACCCATGCGACGATGATCGTGCCGCAAATGTTGGTGTAAGAGGTTTTCTGAAGTCGGATAGATGTCTGACATAGGAAAACGGTCGTCCTTTAGAATTCCTAGCGCCTAAACAAGGGAATCTAGAGACAGGACGACCGCATGAACACAACTATAGCCCACGAAGCACCCCGCGCCAACGACGGAAGCATCGATGTCCTCGGATTGACACGACAGCTCGTCGAAGCCGCCTTGAACGAGATCATGGACGTGCAGGCCGGCGAAGCCTGCGCAGATAGCGGCAACGCCCGCAACGGGTACCGCGAACGGAAGCTCGTGACCACGGTCGGCACCCTCAACTTGCGCATCCCGAAGCTGCGCATGGGAAGCTATTTCCCAGAAGACGTGCTCGAGCGCTACAGCCGCACCGACAAGGCGGTGGTGGCCGCCGTGTCCGAGATGTACGCCAACGGGGTATCTACCCGCAAGGTCGAGAAGGTGGCGCATGCCCTCGGTGTCGACAAGATGTCGTCGCAGCAGGTCAGCCGTATTTGCTCGGCACTTGACGAAGAAGTGGCGCAACTGAGACGCCGCGAGTTCGCCGACATGCGCTTTCCGTATCTGTGGCTTGACGCCACCTACCTCAAGTGCCGCCGTGACGGGCATGTCGCCTCCACGGCCGTAGTGACCGCCATCGCCGTGGGCGAGGACGGGTGCCGCCGTTTCGTCGGCATCGACGTCGTCGATGCCGAGTCGTACGATTCGTGGTCTTGCTTTCTCGGCGGCCTCCGCGAGCGAGGGGTGGAGGGCGTGGCCTGCGTGACGTCCGACGCCCATGAAGGACTCAAGCGCGCCATCGCCGAGACGTTTCTGGGTGCTGCCTGGCAGCGCTGCATCGTGCATCTCGAACGCAACGTCGCCAAGCTCATGCCCGACAAGCGACGGAAAGCCATGGCGCTCAAGGCCCTGCAGTCCGTGTTCCGCGAGCAGGACCCGACGTTCGTCCGTGCCGCCTACCA
>NZ_JAJNOQ010000013.1:0-50784 GCF_021044775.1 Paraeggerthella hominis | reverse complement strand
GCACCCCCCCCCCCCGAGTTCTACGCTTCCCTTACGAGGTCGAATATCTTACGAAAAGGGGAGTATATTGATGCTGCAAGGCTGTTTCGCCCTCGAAACAAGGCGTCGGCGCGGTATTCCCGTGCAAACGTACTGGCGCTTCTCCGTAAATGATGTTAATATTGTAACAATTAGGGTGTCGGATGGTTTCAGAGGGCGTTCGGCACGAGGGTGCAAGACGAGACAGTAAGGGGGTGTGCGATGGATATCTTCACCGATCCAGCGTTTCTGGCGCGTTTGCAGTTCGCTTGCACGGCGGCCTACCACTTCATTTTCGTGCCGCTGACCATCGGGTTGGGACTTATCCTTGCCATCAACGAAACACGGTACTACCGCTCCGGCAATCAGGCGGATGCGGCGGCTACCAAGTTCTGGGTCAAGATCTTCACCGCGACGTTCGTAGTCGGCGTGGCTACGGGCATCACGATGGAGTTCTCGTTCGGAACGAACTGGGCGGATTACTCGCGCTTCGTGGGCGACATCTTCGGCGCTCCGCTGGCGGCAGAGGCTCTGTTCGCGTTCTTCTTGGAGTCGGTGTTCCTGGGCGTGCTGCTGTTCGGGCGCAATCGCGTGTCGCGTAAGTTCTACCTGGTGTCGGCCTGGCTCGTGTGGTTCGGGTCGTGCCTGAGCGCCCTGTGGATCCTCATCGCCAACTCGTGGATGCAGACGCCTGCCGGAGCCGAGCTTGCTGCGGACGGTTCCAAGGCCGTCATCACGGACTTCTTCGCCGCGGCTTTCAACCCGTCGCTCATGGCGCGCTATTCGCACACGGTGGTCGCGCTGCTTATCGTGGGCGCGTTCGTGGCGATGGCCGTTGCCGCATGGTACCTGCTCAAGGGCAAGCATGCCGACTTCGCCATGAAGACCATGAAAATTGGCGCGGTGGTAGGCATTGTCACTACCGTTGTGATGCTGGGCACGGCCCATTCTTCGGCCGTGGTCGTTTCCGAGGAGCAGCCCACCAAGCTTGCCATGATGGAGGGCATGTACGAGTCCGAGGCTCCCGCATTGTACTTGTTCGGATGGGTCGACGAAGAGAAACAGGAAGTCCTTACCCCGTTCTACATTCCGGGCGGCACTAGCTTCTTGGCAACGGGCACGTGGGACACCGAGTTCCAGGGCCTCAACGATCTTGCCAAGTCCGAGAAGTACGGTGACTTCGACCCGTCGACCGCTCCCGTGAACTTCGTGTTCCAGACGTACCACTTGATGGTGGCCCTGTTCGGCCTGATCGCCATCACGGTTTTCCTGGCGCTGTTCTTCACGCTGCGCGGCGGCAAGATTAAGAACATGAAGTGGCTCCAGCGCTTGATCCTCATTTCCCCGGTGTTTCCGATGCTGGCCATCCAGGCCGGTTGGTTCACGGCTGAGGTCGGGCGTCAGCCCTGGGTAGTCTATCCGTCCGCAACGGGCCCGGATGGCGTGAGCCTGCTGACGAACGAGGGCATCTCCCAGTCGGTTTCCAGCGTCGAACTGCTCATTACCATGGTGCTGTTCCTGGTGGTCTACACGTTCTTGATGGTGGCGTGGGCGCGTGTCCTGGGCCGCTTCATCAAGGAAGGCCCCGTTGTCGAGCCTGCGTTGAAGAAGGAAGGTGAGTAGTCATGGAAATCACGTTCTTCCAGGGGCTGTGGTTCCTGCTGATCTTCGTGCTCATCGCTGGTTATTTCGTGCTCGACGGATTCGACTTGGGCGCCGGCGTGCTGTATCCGTTCGTTGCGAAGAACGATCGCGATAAGGCTATCGTGCGTCGCAGCATCGGGCCGGTGTGGGACGGCAACGAGGTGTGGCTGCTCACGGCGGGCGGCGCGCTGTTCGCGGCGTTCCCTGCGGCGTACGCCACCACGTTCTCCGGATTCTACCTTGCGGTTATGCTGGTGCTGTTCGGTTTGATCGTGCGCGCGGTTTCCCTTGAGTATCGCGGCCACGACCCCCAGTGGGGGAAGGTGTGGGACGGCTGCTTCACGGTGGGCTCGCTGCTTCCCGCGCTGCTTTTGGGCGTGGCCGTGGGCAACATCTACGCTGGCATCCCCATGGACGCCAACGGCGATTACGCGGGTATTCCGCTGCTGGGCCTGATCACGCCGTTCACGCTCCTGTG
The DNA here is from genome assembly GCF_021044775.1 of Paraeggerthella hominis. Taxonomy (NCBI): domain Bacteria; kingdom Bacillati; phylum Actinomycetota; class Coriobacteriia; order Eggerthellales; family Eggerthellaceae; genus Paraeggerthella; species Paraeggerthella hominis. Next base: position 48,644 of record NZ_JAJNOQ010000013.1, on the reverse strand, counting down.
CGGTCTTTTGGGCTTGGCCATGTTCTTGGCGCAGGGCGCTACGTGGCTGTCGCTGAAGGCTCCCAAGCCAAGCGACCTTCAGGCTCGCGCGGCGAAGCTGCGCCTGCCGTTGCAGGTGGTTGCGCTGGTTCTGTTCGCGGCAGTGTCGGTGTACGGCCACTTCATCATCCAGCCGGCCATGGATCCCGCTCTCGGCGCGCTGCGCTGGATGTTCGCGATTTTGGTTCTGGGCGGCATCGGCGCGTCGATCTTCTTCGCGCTCAAGAAGAACTGCGACCTGGGCGCGTTTCTTGCCCAGTCCGTTTCGGCGGCGATGCTGGTGGGATTGCTGGCTGCTTCCATGTTCCCGAACCTGGTGGTTGCGTCGGCCGGCAGCGTGGGTCCCGCCATCACGGCGATGAGCGCGGCGTCTTCCGAGCTTTCGCTTATGTGGATGACCGGAATCACGTGCGTTGGCTTGCCGCTGGTGCTGGCGTACCACGTTATCATCTACCGCACGTTCCGTGGCCGGGTGACCGAAGAGGATCTGGCACACTACTAGGCAAGCGCCCGCAAGCGGGCATGTTGACCAGGGTGTTCTTGGAGCGGGGCCGTTGCATGCGGCCCCGCTCTTGCTTGTTTGAGAACTGAATCGATCGGTAAAGCATGGCGCGAACCTTCGGCCTGAATCTATTGCATCGGCGGTGCCGTCGGTATAATGCCTAACCAGCCCCTTGGGTTTAACGACACCGAATACGTGAGGACTAGTATGAGTACCGAGAACAATCCCAACCAGCCCCAACAGCCCGTCATGCCGCCAAACCCCGAAGGCAATCAACCTGTTGCGCCGCCGGCTCCTGATCAGCAGCCTGTTCATGCGCCCTCGAACGGCAAAGCGGTAGGTGCGCTTGCATGCGGCATTCTTGCTATCCTGTTCGCTTGGATGCCCTTGCTTGGCGTGGCGCTTGGCGTGGCGGCCATTGTTTTGGCTGGCAAGGCGGTCAGGGAGTCCGGGAAAGACGGCAAGGCTACGGGAGGAAAGGCCTGCGGCATCATCGGAATCGTGCTGGCGGTGCTTTCGCTTGTTCTCTATCTGGTTCTGTTCAGCTTCGGCACCATGGCTTACCTGATGGCGGGATCGACCAGCACCGAGTACCTTTCCTCGCTGTCGACGGGGGACGCCCGCGCGAACGAGGCCGATATGGAGGCCGTTGCCGCGGCTGAATACGATAGGCTCAAGAACAAGGATGCTGCGTTGATTCAGCAGATTGCGGCCAGCGTGGACAAAAGCTTTGCGTCTGCGGCTCATTACGGGCTGGCTGATCTGGGGCTTGATCCTCAAACGTTTGCTGAATGGATGCTGACCGATTTCGATTACAGCCTTGACGGCGCGTACGACAACGGTGACGGAACCGGAACCGTTTACGCGAACGTGACCGTGCGCGATGCGACCGCTTTCGCTAACGCGTTCGTGGCCGACGCCCAGGCGGCGCTCGATTCGGGCCAGCTGGACGGCTTGGACGAGGCTGCCATGAAGGCCAAGCTTGGCGAGATCTACGCTTCCTCCATGGCGAAGTCAACGGGCACTACGACCAGTTACTCCGGGATATCGCTTGTTCAACAGGGCGATGTGTGGAAGGTCGACCAGGATGCCTGGAACATCGAGCTCAAGCGTTTGCTGGGACTGTACTACTAGAACATGAGAAGCGCCGCGGTTCGTTTCAGTACGAACCGCGGCGCTCGATGGTTGCGCGCTAGGACAGCTTCTGGCCCAGCATTTGGGCGGCCGCTGCCTTGTCGAAGTTGCCGCCGGTCTTTCCCGTGAGGGCGCCCATGATGCGCCCCATATCCTTTTTCGACGATGCGCCCGTTTCTGCAAGCACCTCGTCGATCAAAGAGGCCAGCTCGTCGCCTGCCACCTGCTTGGGCAGATAGCTCTCCAGCACGGCGACCTGAGCGGTCAGCGTGTCGGTGCGCTCTTGGTCGTTTCCTGCTTTGATGGATCCGTCGAGCGTTTCCTTCGTCTGCTTGATCAGGCGCTTGAGCATGGCGTCCACATCGGCGTCCGTGATCTCGCGGCGTTCGTTCACCTCGATGTTCTTGATCTCGCCGTGCACTTGGCGCAGGATCGACAGGCGGGGCTTGTCCTTTGCTTTCATGGCTGCTTTGATCTCGTTTTGCAGTTCCTCGTAGTTCATGCGCTTCCTCTTTCGCTTGCGGCCGTCGTTCGTGTCCGAGTATACCTTACTGCGAAACCGCTACGAACTTTTCGTTTTCCAGAGTGACTTTCCTGATGCCCTCTTTTTGCAGAAGATTTCTCAGCGCATTCTCGGCTCCGTTTCCAGACATTGCGATGCTCTCTTCTGCGGGCAGTTCGTACCATTGGCCCTTTTCGCCCACCAGCCCGTTGTTGTCGCAGATGTACTTGGCTTTCCATCGATCCCCTTCGCTTATGCGCTTTTCGGGGCCCGCGTACAGGAACACGTGGGCGGCGGAATTGTCGTAGCTTTTGAACTGCAGGTAGTACGTCTTTTTGTCGTCCGTCGACTGCACCGAAGGCCATTCCGTTATGCCGGCTGCTTTTGCGTAGTTTTGTCGATACTCATCATCCGTCTTTCCGGTCCATGTTTGACCGCCCAGCCAATTGACCATGGCGTCTTCGGAGCTCAGCCCATGCTTGGAGCATTTGACCACCATGTTTCCGGGTTCCTTCCCCAGCGCCAGGCTGTAAGATCCTCCCGCGGGGCACAGATCGTGGTTGCCGTTGCCCTCCTTGAGCTGGGCGACGTATCCGTCCAGCATGCTTTGAGTGGGCGTTTCGTCCGTCAGCAGGTAGTTGTCGGCCACCATGACTTTCAGCGATCGTCGGTTGGCGGCGCAAGCGGCTTCCTCGGCGCTTTGGGTCGCGCCGGTGAACACGGGCACGGCAATGGCCACCAGCACGAGCACGATGGCTACGACTACCAGCAATTCCGCCAGCGTGAAGCCTGCGGTTCCGGCTTGCCGAGAGGCGAAGCGACGTGCGACGGCGTGATTCTCCATGAAGTTCCTTTCCCGATGCGCCCGCGTTCGGCGAGGAACGCGGAGGGAGCAGCGCGATGCAGCGTTCCGAACGAAGATCGCGTAGAGAGATTCCCCAGGCGCATCATAGCTGGTCGAGGTAAAGTTTACAATAAGACGCAGCATTGGCGGCGCCGGCAGCGCTGCCGGTCCTGTCGGCGCTGCATTTCGCGGACGCACCTTGGTGCCTTGTGCAAAAACCTCGTTACAGGGTGGGATATAGCGTCGGAGCCTTTTGACCGCTCTGGTATGATGGATTCCAGTGTTAGAGCTATAACGAGCAAAAGGACCTCCATGAAAGAATTGCCGGTCAATCAACTCAATCCGAAAATCAAGTCGGTGTGGCGGATAAACGACGCAGTGTGGCTTACCGTCGTGTTCCTGTGCTGCTTCGTGCCGTTTGCGATAGCGGCGGTGACGGATGCGTCTCCTTGGATCTTCGTCGTTTTGGCGGCTATCGCCGCCGTGTACGCGGCGTCGCTTATCCTGTGCCTGATCGTCTTGCCGCCCATTCGCTTCATGCGCTGGCGCTACGAGCTGTCGGATGACTATCTGGACATTGCGAAGGGCATCGTCTGGCGCAAGCGCTACATTATTCCGTTCATTCGCGTGCAGAACACCGATACGCGTCAAGGACCCATCCTGCGCGCGTTTGGCTTGGCGAGCGTCACCGTTGCTACGGCTGCGGGGGAACACGAGATTCCCGGCCTTGACGCCGATACGGCCGAGCAGCTGCGCGACAAAGCCGCCGAGCTGGCTCGCTTGGCGCAGGAGGACGTGTGATGTCCGACTTCCAGCAGCAAACGATTCCGTCCGAACCGACGCAACCCCAGCCCCAGGCCGATGAGCCCCAACGCCATCATGTGCACCATAGCTATATCTGGTTGAACAGCATCCAGGTGGCCGTCACGCTGCTCGTAGTCATGGCGTTCACTTCGTTCTCGTCCATTATCGGAGTGCTTGCCGACGGGCAGGCGTTTGGTCCGGGCAGCGTTCCCTTGGTGCTGTTCGTCCTGGGCGCGAGCGTTGTCGGCTTCGTTCTTCTGGTGGGTTTGATAGGGCTTATCCAGTGGTGGTCGTACAAGCATCTGTATTACGAACTGGGGGCCGAGGAATTCAACCTGTATTCGGGCATCTTCAACAAGAAGCGCGTCCACGTTCCTTACCAGCGCATACAGTCCGTCGATCAGCGAGCCACCCTTATGCAGCGCGTTTTCGGCGTGTGCACGGTGAGCATCGATACGGCCGGCGGCGCGGCCAACAAGGCGGTTCAGGTTCCCTACGTGCAGAAAACGCGCGCCGAGGAATTGCGCAGAGAGCTGTTTGCGCGCAAGCAGTTCGCGGTTGCCGTGCAGAACGGGGCGGCTCCCGAGGCTGCCGCCCAAGCCGTTGCGGCGGCAACCGGCGTGCTTGTTCCCGGTGCGACGGGAGTTGCTGCGGATCGGCCTGCGTCCAACGTGCTGGATGCTCCTGCCGAGATCTGGCAGGACGTGCGCGGCGTGTTCGGTGGGCAGCACGTCGATACCGGCGCTGTCAGCTACGAATACGGCCTGTCCAACAAAGAGCTTGTTTTCACGGGCCTGTCGAACCACACGGCGTTTTGGGTGGTTGTTCTGGGCGCCTTCGGCGCTGTCAGCCAGCTTGCCTCCTTGTTTTCCGGTGCGGCGGAGCCGATGGTCGATCAAGCGGTCACGCTGGGCACGCATTTGTTCGGGGGCAACTTGATCGCACTGGGCGTTGCTGCGTTCTTCGTAGGGTCCGTTGTGATCTGGGCCATATCGGCGGTTGGTGCTTGCCTTTCGTACGGCGGGTTCCGTGCGTGCCGTCGCGGTAGCCGCATCGAGGTTGAGCGCGGTCTGCTGCAGCATCAGTTCCAGGGCGTTGACGTCGACCGCGTGCAGTCGATCATGGTGAAGCAGAGCTTCATTCGTCGGCTTATCGGCTATTGCGAGATATCGTTGGGCAAGATCGACGCGGCTGCGGAAGGCTCGGACGAGCAGCAGCAGGGGCTTGCCCCGCAGGGCGTCGTCATCCACCCGTTCGTGAAGCTCAACCGCGTGCCGGAGATCTTGGCCGGCATCGCCCCCGAGTTTGCCGACGTGCCGGTTGAGACCACGCCCGTTGCTCCCGTTGCGCTCAGGCGCGCGCTCATCCGACGCTGTCTGTTGCAGGGCACGGGCTTCTGGCTGGCTGTTGTTATTGCTGCCGGACATATCGCCGTCAACATCGCCGCAAATCCGGCGGATCCGGCGCAGGCTGCGTCCCTCGGATTCGTCAACGCGGGTGCGTGGGCGGGCTATGCGCTGTGCGTGGCGCTGTTCGCGTTCGACGTTGCGGGGTCTATCTTGTGGTTCCGCGGCTCGGGATTCGCGTACAACGATCGGTTCATGCAGGTGAGCAACGGCGGTTTGGCGCGCGAGACCATCAGCTTCCCTCGCAAGAAGATCCAGTTCGGCTATACGAAGACGAACCCCTTCCAGCGTCGAGCCGGCACCGCTACGGTTAACGCCCGCACGGCGGCGGGCATCGGAGGGACTACCATTCGCTTGATCGATGCGCGCGTCGAGGATGCGCAAGATTGGCTCGAATGGATCAAGCCCCATGGAAATGTGATACAGTAGAGCTATGGATACCCAAGCGACATCTGACAAACAAAGCCCCCGAAGCACGGAGTCCGGCACTGCCGACGCGCGGCCCGATGCCCCGGGGGACTCTTCCGCGAAGCCTCCGGCTCCCGGTTGGACGCCTTCGCAGTTCAAGCCCGATAATTTCGCCAGCATGCGCCGCGACCGCCACAAGGTTTCGAACACGTCGGCTAGCGCGGTGAACAAGGCTCGCAACGTGCGGGAGTACACGCTTGGCGAGGAAATCGCCAACTCCATCACGCATGGCATCGGCGCTTTGCTGGCCATCGCCGCAATCCCCATCTTGGTGGTGCGCGCGCTCGATGACGGCGGCGGCGTGTATCTGTTCGCCGCCCTTGTGTACACCCTGACCATGCTGCTTGAATACACCATGTCCACGCTCTACCACGCCATTGCGGTCGATCGTGCGAAGAAAGTGTTCAAGATTCTCGACCACAGTTGCATCTACCTGTTTATTGCGGGTTCTTACACGCCGTTTTGCCTGATCTCTCTTGCAGATCACGGTGGCATGTGGCTGTGCTTGTTCGTGTGGGCGGTCGGGTTGGCCGGCGTGGCGTGCGAAGCGTTCTGGGTGTTTCGTCCCCGTTGGATTTCGGCGCTGCTGTATTTGCTCATGGGCTGGTGCGTCGTGTGGTTTTTGCCGGTGCTGGTTTCGGCTATCCCCGCGCAAGGCCTGTGGCTGCTCGTGGGCGGCGGCGTGTGCTATTCCATCGGGTGCATCTTCTACGTCCTGAAGAAGATTCCCTACATGCATTCGATTTTTCATCTATGGGTTCTTGCCGGCAGCGTTTTGCAGTTTTTGGCTATTGCGCTGTACGTCATGTAAACAGGAAGCAGCATGGATATCTGGATAAGCATTATCGTCACATTCTTGCTCGTGCTGGTCAACGGATACTTTTCTATGTCCGAAATGGCGTTGGTGAACGCCAAGTTGGTGCTGCTGCAGCATGAAGCGGAAGCAGGCGACAAACGAGCGGAACGCGCGTACAGCTTGGCCAGCGATTCCAGCCAGTTTTTGGCAACCATCCAAGTGGCCATCACGCTGGTCGGCTTTTTCGCCTCGGCCGCCGCTGCCACGAACCTGTCCGAGCCTTTGGCTTCGTGGTTTGCCAGCTTCAACGTGGCGTGGCTTACGGCTATTGCGCCCGGCTTGGCTCCCGTGGTCATCACGCTGGTGGTGTCGTACCTCAGCATCGTGGTGGGCGAACTTGTCCCGAAGCGCATTGCCCTTGCCGATGCGGAGGGCATGAGCAAAGCGGTGGCGGGCCCGCTTATGGTGTTCGCCAAGATCGCTTCGCCGCTGGTCACGCTCACGTCGGCTTCTGCTAACGGATTGTCCAAGCTGCTGCGCGTCAAGAACGCCGACGAGCGTCAAACCGTGTCCGAAGAAGAGATCAAGTACATGGTCACGGACAACGACGAGCTGCTTGAAGACGAGAAGCGCATGATCCACGACATTCTGAATCTGGGGGACATGAGCGTGCATGAGATCATGCAGCCGCGCGTGGACATGATTCTGGTCGAGGATACGGAAACGGTGCAGCAGGCTCTCGAACGCATGCACGGCACGGGGTACTCGCGCCTTCCCGTGTATCACGAGGACATCGATCACATCGTGGGCATCGTTCATTACAAGGACCTCATGGGTCCGTTCATGGATTCCAAGGGCGCTGATCCGGTCTCTTCTTATGCGTATGAAGCGCTGTTCGTTCCAGAGACGAAAGACATCTACCCGCTGCTTGCGGAAATGCAAACGAACAGGCAACAGATGGCCATTGTCGTGGACGAGTACGGTGGAACGGATGGTTTAATTACCGTAGAGGACATCGTGGAGGAGATCGTCGGCGAGATCATTGACGAGTCGGACCGAGAGAATCCGTTCGTGGAGCAAGCGAGTGGCGACACCTGGGTGGTCGACGGGCGTTTCCCGGTAGAAGATGCCGAAGAGTTGGGGTGGCCGGTCGAGGAGTCCGCAGACTACGAGACCATTGCCGGTTGGTTGATGAACATGCTCGACTCCGTTCCTCAAACCGGCGATGAGTTCGATCACGACGGCTACCGATTCAAGATCTTGTCCATGCGCCGTCGCCGCATCTTGTCGGTGCGCGCTGAACGCCTGAAAGCCCAGCCCGATTCCTCTGAATGCTCATGTGAGGAACTAGGCCGGGAGGAAGCGTGACGCAAGGAAGGCAGCTGTATCGTTCGCGCGATGCGCTTATAGCGGGTGTTTGCGCCGGCGTAGCCGACTATTTTTCCGTGGACCCGCTTGTTGTTCGCATCTTGGCAGCTGCATTTACGCTCGCTTCCGGGGGCTTGCTTGGCTTGGCGTATCTTGCGATGTGGATCGTGGTTCCCAAGGCTCCTAAAATAGTGAAACCGCTTGAAGTAAAACCCCAATCGGTTCATTCCGACACGTACGGAACGGTGGACTTCGGCAGTCGATACGGTTCGACCGGGCAGGGTCCGTCGCGGTCGAACACGCCGGCCCAGGCAGCGGGTTGGCGCTATTCGGCGCCATCGTATACGGGCGCTGCGCACGTGCCTCCCGAGCCTCCTGCGGCCGCGCCGTTGAAGCGGGTCCCGCAACCGGTGGTCCACCATCCCGTCGATCCTCCGAAGGAGGCGTCTGAAGCAGGCGTTCGAGCCGCTTTGTGGCTGGGCTCGTTTTTGCTGTTTACCGGCATCGTCGCGATGGCGGTGACGTTCGTTCGCGATATCGCGTGGTGGCAGTACGCACCGCTCTTCTTTGTCATCTTGGGAATTGTGGGCATGGTTGTTCCGGGAACCCCCGGGCGCCGCATGCGCAAGTTCGTGGAGGGGCTTGCGTGCTTTTGCATAGGCTCGATGGCGTTGACCATGAGTTTGGGCATCGTTGCTTGGGAATCCATCGTTCCCATGCTGGTTTACCTGTGGCCCCTGCTGCTCATGACGCTTGCGTTCGCGGTGTTTTCGGCAACGCTTAAATCTTCCATGATGAATTTGCTTGCGGGCGCTTGCTTCGCGGCGTTCTGCACGGTGGGGGTGCTGTGGTATTCCATACCCGGCCCTACGACCGAGATCGTGTTCATGGCTCCGTACGGGCGCGAATACCATATTCAGATGCTGTTGAAGGAACGCGAATTCGATTTGCTCAACGGAGACGTTCTAGAGTGGTCTATTCGGCTTTAGCTAGCGGAGCACTTACCGTTCGCCCGCATCTGCACATTTCGTTCGCTTGTTCGATTTTTCAATCGAACGCATTGCGACCTGCGGTTTTGCAAAGCGAATTTTTGTCAAGCGAACAAATGATGTAGGGTGTCTCCACACTTTTTTGCCCTATAGCCCCCTTGTCCGCTAAAATGTCTTGTACCACAACAGCATATCGCCCTCCAGGCAGCAATCCCTCTTACAATCTACTACGCTGTCAACCGCCTAAGCGGTAAGGGGTCGTGCGCTGTGTAACGAAAGGTTATTGAAGTTTTGACGGTGAAACGCACTAAACAACGGAAGTCGAACATAGCTGCCAAAATCGCTGCGGTTGGCTGCGCATCGTGCGTGCTGGCTGGGTGCATTGGCTTCGGCTTTGCCTCCGCGGGTAGCGGCGCTTCTCATGATATAGATTCGTTCGGGATTGATTCGGTAAGCACGGCTGCGTCTGCGACGGACTACGGCTTTTCGTCGGAGGCCGCCGATTCTGACGCTCGCGAGTCCACGGTGCTTACCAGCACGGCTTCGCGCGATATATCCCAGGGCATCGCTGCCATAGAGGCGGAAGAGGAGGCGGCTCGCCTTGCCGCCGAAGAGGCCGCTCGGAAGGAAGAGGCGGCTCGCATTGCCGCCGCAGAGGCTGCGAAGGCCGAGCAGCAGGCTCGCGCCGCTCGCGAGGGTGCCGCAGATGCGCTGGCTTCCCTTTCCGACGTTGACTGGTCGGTGGGCCACGAGGCGTTCGTGGCCGAATGGAGCGGCCGCATCGACGCGTATCTGGCCGGTTCTCCCTTGTTTGGGCACGGTGCCACGTTCGCGGAAGCTGCTTGGGTCCATGGCGTTGATCCTCGCTGGTCACCCGCTATCTCCAATACCGAAAGCTCGAAGGGCTCTGCGTGCTTCAAGCCCTACAACGCTTGGGGGTGGATGTCCTCGGTTGCGTGGAGCAGTTGGGAAGAGTCCATCAACGCGCACGTTGCGGGTTTGGCTAGCAACTACGGGTATTCCATCACCGTAGCGAACGCGCAGAAGTATTGTCCTCCTACTTACATGGACTGGTTCAATAAAACGCTTACGCAAATGAAGATGATCTAATCGAAGCGCCGCCGGAAAGGCGGCGTTTCGCTTGTTGCGGGCTCGCGAGCCCGCCCCGTGCGCGAAGCGAGGCAACGATCGAGGCGCTGTGCTCGCCCTTCCGTTTCGCTTGCCGCTTCACCTCTTCGCTACCGTTTCGTTCCGTTATCTTGTTATTGCAGTATGCTGGGTGCTTGCAGGAAAGTGCGCCTTGGGCGCAGACGAAAGGACTGGTATGAGCAACGTGATCGTCGTAGGCTGTGGCCGCGTCGGTTCTCAGCTGGCAAACATGCTGTCGGACAACGGCAGCAACGTGTGCGTGATCGATCGCAATGCCGATGCATTTGCGAACCTGGGCCGCAACTTCAACGGTTCCACCGTGCAAGGGGTTGGCTTCGACGAAGAGACGCTGATAAAGGCCGGCGTGGAGGATTGCGACGTTGTGGCGGCGGTTACTCAGTTCGACAACACGAATCTTATGTGCGCCGAGGTGGGCAGCCGTTTGTTCGGCGTGCCTCACGTTATCGCGCGTCTGTACAATCCCGACCACGAACGCGCGTACATGCAGTTGGGCATTGACTACGTGTGCGGCACGTCGCTTGTGGCCGAGGACGTGTTCAGCAAGGTGGTGTCGGGGCACGGTGCGCACCTGGACACGTTCGGGGAGTTCGAAGTGCTGCGCTTTTCGCTTGACCTGAGCTGGTCGGATAAGCGCACCATTCGCGTGTCCGAGCTGGAGCGCGATCACGACATCCGCATTGTGGCGTTCGAGCGCGGAGACGGATCGGCCAGTTCCATTCCCACGCGCGATTCCATTCTGTATAACGGAGATTCGGTGCTGGCGTGCGTGCGCCATGAGCTGATCGAGTCGTTTTCGAAGTATATTCAAGATTAAGGTGCAGCGTTGGCCTGCAATGAATGCGGGCGGCTTGCAGGGCTGTCGGGAAAGGAAGCTTCATGTACATCGTGATCGCGGGAGGCGGCAAAATTGGCGAGTACCTGGCCACCGTGCTGCTGCAAAGCGGCAACGACGTGGCCATTATAGAGGAGACGCTTTCGACGGCCGACAGGTTGTCGGTGGCGCTGCAGGGCCGGTACCTGGTCATCCACGGCGACGGCTGCGATTCGAAGTATCAGGAAGATGCGGGCATTCGCCGCGCTGACGTGTTCGTGGCCACTACAGGCCAAGACGACGACAATCTGGTGTCGTGCGAGATCGCGCAGCGCGTGTTCAACGTGCCGCGCTGCATTGCCCGCGTGAACAGCCCGAAGAACCTTCGCATTTTCAAAGAGGTGGGCATCGAATGCGTGTCGTCCACCACGCTCATTGCGAACCTCATCGAAGAGGAGACGCTGCTTGGCAGCGTGAGCGTTGCGTCGTCGCTTACGCACGGCAACGTCATGCTGACCGAGATCGTGGTGCCGCGCATGCGCCATCACTCCAACGAGGCGGGTATTCTGGTGTCGTCGCTGCCCATGCCCGAAAACAGCCTGGTTGCCGCCGTCTCTCCTCAAGACGACGACAACGTGGAAGTGGTCAACGAGGAAACCGTGCTCTATCCGGGCGACAAGGCCATCGTCGTGGTTGACAACGAGGTTCTCGACGAAGTGCGAGCTTTGTTCAAAGCGTTGTAGCTTTTTGAAAAAGCTCCTTCGTTATGCGTCGGAAAGGCCGAGCAGAAAACGAAGTTGTTGTCCTTGCGCGGACAACTTCGCTTTTTGTTGCGTTTCTCATACGGTTATCCAGTTCCGTTCTTTGAAAGTTTCCCAGAGCACCTGTGACAATGGGTGCATCGAGCGGACGCTGCTCCGCTGAGAATGGGACGCAACAAGGAGGGGATCGTATGAAAGACGGTTGCGGTAACGGGTCGTTTGGCGAAGCGGGTATATCGAGGCGCACGTTTCTCGGAGGCAGTGCTGTAGCCTTTGGCACGATGGTGCTTTCAGGGGTTATGAGCGGGTGCTCTTCTTCGGGGGAAGGTGGCAAGCAGGGCGCGCAAGGACCCGTCGACGGCGAGCAAGTGCTGTATGAGCTCTATGATACGGACATCCTTATCATCGGCGGCGGCCTTGCCGGCTCTCATGCGGCGCTTCAGGCTTACAAGCAGGGACAAGACGTCGTGGTGGTGGAGAAAGCACCTTTCCATTTCGGGGGAGCATGCGGATACAATTGGTGCAATTGGGTGAACTTCATCCAGACCGATACGCCATGGGACAAGTCCGAAGACTTCGTCCTGAACGAGCTTACGAACAAGAAGATCGCCAAGGCGACTCACGAGGCATTTTCCGTCGAGGATCGCAATCTTCTCTTGCGTTATGCGCAGGAAGGGAACAATCTGTTTATGCGAGACGAGACGGGCGCGTTCGTCCCCGGCCTCGACATGCCCGGGTACCCGCTTTTCGGAACCTTCAATGGCTTTCCTCGTTACTTTACCGACTCGGTAGAGCGATCAGGTGCTCGTATCTTCGATCAAACTATGATTACTGATGTCATTATTGAAGACGGCGCGTGCATAGGCGCTATCGGATTGCATATTCCTACCGGGACGGTGCGCGCGTTTCGAGCCAAGTCGACGATTTCCTGCACAGGCGCAAGCTCGTGGGTGTATGGGTGGAATACAGTAGCGGCCACTTCCATCAACTCACCGGACAATACGGGCGATGTCGATGCCGCAGCTTATCGACGAGGCGCGGCCTTGCAGGATTCGGAGTTCTTCCAGTTCGATCTCATCAGCATGTATCCGACCGGTCTTGCAGCTACGTTCGTAGGCGGTATCGGCGCCGACAACCTATGCTGCGAGTACATTTGCGATGCGAACGACAACTACTTCTTCAGAGGGATGGACTACTCGACGCTCGACCGCATCACGTTCACGCGAACGATTGCCAAGGCTATCCACGATGGCGGAGGGTCGCCCAACGGCGGCGTGTACGTGGATTTCTCGAGCCCTGAGGCTTTCGCGGCTATGGGGGAAGTCTACCGTCGCAACGTTACCTTGTGGAAAGAGGTGTTCGGCATAGACGTATCCTCTTCCAAGCTCGAATGCGCGCTTGAAACGTACGAGCACGGTGGAAATCCGCGTGTGGACGAGAGCCTGATGGTCGAGGGCATGCCGGGGTTGTTCTGCGCCCGCGGCGGCGGCGTCTCGGGTGCTCAAGGGGGCACTTCGGTCAATGTCGCATACCGAGACGGATCCTATGCGATGATGAAGGCGATTGAATACGCCGAAGGACCGGGCAAGAACAAGCCGCAGTCGTTTACCTTCGCTTCGGTTGAAAAGGAAGTCGGGCGGTTGCACGAAATGCGTACGCGCCGATCCGGTGGCAAGCGCCCCCAGGAAATTACGCGCATGATTCAACGCGCCTGCTATCAAGCATGTCAGCCTACGCGGGAAACCGCGGCAATGAAAGAGGCCGTGGCGGAGCTCGAGCGCATCCGTGCGGAAGAACTGCCCAAAATGCAGCTCGGAGACGCCTCTCTGAACTACAACACCGACTGGAAGGCCGCTATCGAAGCTTACAACCTGCTCGACATTGCCGAAGCTAGTTCGAAAGCAGCTCTTATGCGCGAAGAAAGCCGTGGACATAGCTATCGACCTGAATTCCCGCAAGAAGACCCGGCAAAGTGGACGTGCAACATCGTCGCTAAAAACGTGGACGGCAAAATGCAGCTCGAAACCGTTCCCGTTGTCGAATTGGACTAGCTGCTGCTGTTTGCGCGCTTACGAGGAGGTAAGTTATGAAAATCAAGATTCAAAAGTACAATCCTTCGGTGGATCCCGCTCCTCATTTTGAGGAATACGAAATCACGCATACCGAGCATATGACTTTGCTCGAGGCGTTGGTTCAAGTTAACGATACGATAGAGCCCATTGCTTTCGACTACAGCTGTCGTGGACGCGTGTGCGGGCGGTGTGCTATGACGCTCAACGGGGTTCCTTGCCTCGCTTGCGTGACGCTGGTGGAAGATTCAGATAAAAACGAGGTTACCCCTCTTAAGCATTTCCCGGTAGTGCGCGATTTGATCGTGGACAAGACGAAGATTACCGACAGGGTGAGTCGAATTCTTGCGCGCCAGCGTGCTTTCGATCTTACGGTCGAAGAGGTGAAGGCTCCGGTCGACGCATCTTTGCCCAAGAAGCTCGAACCGCTTGAGTATTGCGCTCGTTGCGGCGTGTGCACGGCAGCTTGCCCTGTTGTGGAACAGAAAGGACTTAAATCCTATATTGGACCGACGGGCATGATTGCTATCGCAAATCGATTTTACGATCCGTACGATCAAGGGGACCGTGTGGTGGAGGCTGTGCAAAACGGCTTGTGGGAATGTATAGAATGCGGCATGTGCGATACCGTGTGCAAGGCGCTTGAGATCGATCACCTGTCGGTTTGGAAGGATCTTCGCGAAGCCGCCGAATCAGCCGGGTTGAATCCGCCTCACTCTTAACGAGCTTCGATGTAGGTTTGAAATAGCCTGTTGATTTCCCAGCTCCGTTTCGCGACGGAGCTGGGTTGTATGCTGGCGCTCATCGTGAGTGTATACTGGAGGGGCCGTATGGGGATGCGGACGGAGGGGGCTATGAAGGCGGATTCTTGGGAGCCGAAAGGGCTTTTTGATGACGAGGATGTGCAGATGAAATTGCGCATCATGCACGCAGTCGATAGATCTCTCGATCAGGTTAAAGTGACGGATCTTTGCGAACGCGCAGGTATATCCCGACAGATGTTCTATCGGCATTTCGACAGTAAGTACAGCTTGCATTGGTGGTGGCCGACGCATGTTCACAAGTTCTATCTTATAGAGGTCGGTCGTACGATAGACTGGGAAACGGGGTATTTCCATCACTTGACCCTGCTGTCGCTTGAAAGCGATTTTTTTAAAGTAGCGACGCAATACACGCTTAACTGCCCGAGCGAGCGCAGCATCATGCCTCATTACAGAAAGTGCGCGTTGCTCGAAACCCTGCAAGATTACCGTCATATGGAGATTAGCGATGAACTTATGTTTTGCCTCGATAGATGGGTGAAAACTGAAACAGAGATACTCACTGAATGGTACCGCATGGGAACCATGCCCTCACCTCAGGAGGCTGCTGAAAAGTTGGCCCTTGCGGCTCCAAGAATGCTCTACGATGCGTTGCTGATGGATTGATCCCCGGTCGACTATCCTTGTGCCGCACGCAGCTCTTCAAGGGCTTCGGGCGGCGTGTAGCCGCACGTTCCGTCGCCTAGAGAAACCACTTCAACGGCGTCGCCTTCCTTGATTTGGCCGTCGGAAAGCGCAACGAAGAAAATTCCTTCGCGCGGGAAAATGCAGTCGCCGGCTAGGTGATAGATGGCGCATTTCGTGTGACAGACTTTCCCGATTTGGGAAAGCTCCAGAAGCACGTCATCGCCGATGCGCACATGTGTGCCCAAGGGCAAAGAAAGCAGATCGATACCTTCGGTGGTAACGTTTTCGGCGAAATCGCCTTCTGCCACGTCAAGGTCCATGGCACGAGCCTTCTCGATGGACTCCCAGGCTAGAAGCGAAACCTGTCGGTGCCAATCGCCGGCGTGCGCGTCGCCCGCCACGCCCTGATGCTCGATGACGGCAATAGGGGAGGTGCAAGGCGTTTTGCGCGTGCCTTTTCGTTTGGAGACGTTGACCGAGCGTACGCGGCCTCGCATGTTTCGATTTCGTTCTGCTTGCTCCATGACGTCCCCCTAAAAACTAGAAACTTACTAGGAAATAGAGTACTGATTTGACGGAAGAAGTCAAGGATGCTTCTTCCGTCCGGCCCACCGCGCCGCCGCGTTCGTCTGCGGCCTCGGCGCTTTCCGTGGAAACCGTCGCTTGGCCGCATGTTTGCGGTATCCTATTGCCATCAGGTACGATTGGGTGAAAGGGACCGGCGTGATCAACCGCTACACGCGCCCCGCAATGGGGGCCATCTGGGAGTTGCAGAACAAGTTCGAAATCTGGAAGGAGATCGAGGTGCTGGCGTGCGAAGCCCAAGCAGAGCTGGGCCAAGCGGGCATCACGAAGGAGGAGGCTGCGTGGATTCGCGCGCATGCCGATTTCACCGTGGAGCGCATCGACGAGATCGAGAAAGTGACGAACCACGACGTTATCGCCTTCACCACGAACATGGCCGAGTACATTGACGCTGACGTGCCGGAGGGCCAGGAACCTCCCAGCCGTTGGGTGCACTACGGCATGACTTCGTCCGACTTGGGAGATACCGCTTTATCGTACCAGGTCACGCAGGCTATCGACATCATTCTTGAGGACATCAAGCAACTGGGAGAAACGTGCAAGCGTCGTGCGTTCGAGTTCCAGAACACGCTGTGTGTCGGTCGCACGCACGGTATTCACGCCGAGCCTATGACGTTTGGCATGAAGTTCGGTAGCTGGGCTTGGGCGCTCAAGCGCGCGCAAACGCGCATGGAAGAGGCGCGCAACGTGGCGGCAACGGGCGCGATCAGCGGTGCGGTAGGAACGTATTCCAGCATCGATCCGTACGTGGAGCAGTACGTGTGCGAAAAGCTGGGCCTCACGCCCGATCCGCTGTCCACGCAGGTGCTCGCACGCGATCGTCATGCGCAGGTCATGGCTGGCCTTGCCGTGACGGCGTCTACGCTCGAAAGCATTGCCATGCAGGTGCGCTTGCTGCAGCAGTCCGACGTGATCGAGGCCGAAGAGCCGTTCACGAAGGGCCAGAAGGGCTCTTCCGCCATGCCTCACAAGCGCAATCCCATCACGGCCGAACGCGTCTGCGGCCTGGCGCGCGTGGTGAAGTCCAACGCGCAGGTGGCTTTCGACGACGTGGCCCTGTGGTATGAGCGCGACATCAGCCACTCCGGTGCCGAGCGCGTGGTGCTGGCCGACAGCTTCACGGCGCTTGACTACATGTTCGGCAAGATGCAGTGGATGCTGGATGGCTTGCAGACCTACCCCGCCAAGATGGAGCACAACCTGTGGCGCACCAAGGGTCTCATCTTCAGCTCGAAAGTGCTGCTTGCGCTGGTGGACACGGGGATCAGCCGCGAGGATGCGTACGTGATCGTGCAGCGCAACGCCATGAAGGTGTGGGAAGACATCCAGAATGCGGTGGACGGCCCCACGTACCGCGAGAACCTCGAGGCCGATCCCGAAGCCAAGTTGTCGAAGGAAACGCTCGACGAGATCTTCGATCCGTGGGACTTCCTTACCCGTAAAGACATCGTGTTCGATCGTCTTCAGGAGCTGGAGTTCTAGCTGATCGCCGGGACGCAAGATCGCATGGTAACGAAGGCCCTTCACGTACGGAGGGCCTTCGTGGTTCATGGGCTGCCGGCCGGAGTTTGAATGCCTGCAAGTTGCGGAGCCTTCGCGATCGCTTCCGCGCGTTTCTGGCGTCGGATCCAGATGAAACTGGCGCGGCATTCCCGGTCTGCGTTCTCGAGCTAGCGTATAAAACGGACCCTTTTTGCGCGCATGAACAAACAGCGCAGGTCAGAGCTCTGGCGTTTTCCCGACGTCTGAAGGCGACGCACCGAGGGGAGCGCAAGCCCGTCGATTCGTGCCAAAATGCGGGCCGCGAGCCTCAAGTTGCGAGCTGCAAGCCGCCCGCCGCAAGCGGCAAACCCTGAATCGCATTCGACGGTGCGCCGACCTTCGGCTTCGGAACCGATCTGGGAATCGCTTGCAGCTTGTTCCCGGCTTACGCCGTCGGCGTCCACACGCGCACGCGGCAGCACTTCACGGGTTCGCCGCCAAGCGGAACGTGGTCGATGTTGGCGAACGTGACTACGGTGTCGTGCGATCCGGTGGAGGCAAGATACTCGCCGTAGTCGTCGGCTCCGCTCTCCACGTCGAACGCGAAGTACTCGTTGGTCGCAAAATCAACTCCGCATACGGCGGTCGTGGACTTCACCATGAAGTACTTGCCGCACCATGCTGGCGGGGCGGACGGCGCGCGGCCGAACCAGAACCACGGCGCGTTGCTGTAGTCGGCGTTCGTTGCGGCGGCGGTTGGGGTGTACGTTCCTACTTTGGAGATGCCGTCGCCGTAGTCGTACCCGGCATCGAACGAGAACGTGAATCCGGTTTTGCCGTACCCTGCCTCTAGCGGCTTCATCGAAACGGGAAGGGCTAACGAGTCTTTCACGTTGCCGGAATTTGCATCGATGCAGGTCAATTGATAGTGAATGGACGAGGTGTCGGTGCGGGGCGTGATTATCACAGAGTCGTTCGACGCATAGGGTGGCGTTGCCATGCGTCCGCGCGAGGTGTATACCACCTCGGTGTCGGATGCTCCCATGGTCGCACGCTTGAGCAAGGAGCTTTCCGCCTTCTTTGCGCCTTTCGGTTTGGGAAGCACTTGCCAGAACGCACGATTTCCAACTGCGGCGATGGACGGCGTCTCGTAGTCGGCGTTGCCTTCTTCAACCAGCACGGGCTCGCCTATGCTGGTGCCGGCAGAGCGCGCTGTGTAAATGCGCCAGATGCCGTCGAGGATGTCCGCCTCGGTCCAAACCAGTCCCGAAGACGTTGCGCGTACATCGTAGATCTCGAAGCCCTCGTCAAGGCCCACGGCTCCCTCCAGAACCGTGGTGGAGACGCCTGATCCCAAGGCCAGCAGGGCAACGTGCGTGAGCGGCTTGGCGCTTTCGGCGGGAAGCAGGCAAGCGGCTACGTGCTCGTCGTTCGCCCACACGAGCGTTCCGTAGGGCAGCTCGAAACTGCCGGTCAGGCTCATGCGCGTGCGGTAATCGTCCACGTTCGCGAGCGAGTCCGATGAGGTGACGGCGCTAGCGGGGACTTTGAGCACGGTCAGGTCGGCGTCGGGGTCTTTCTCCATCTGCTGCGCGACCACGGCAGCTCCGCCGCCGACCGCGGCCAACGCGCCGATTCCCAGTGCGCCGAACAGGAAGTGCCGTCTTGTCAGCAGGATTTCTCCGCCGCTTGGCGTGGGGATGCGCGGGCCGCTCGTATTGCCGCCGGTGGTTGCGCGGGGAGTTGCGTGGCTTGTGCCGGGAGAGGTCGTGCGTCGATGAGCCCCGCCGGATCTGACGTTGGTGCTGCCGGTTCCGTACCCGGCAACGTTGCCGACGCTCGGGGCTGCTCCGCGGCTGCTGCCTCCGCTTCCGGTGCCGAATCCTGCGACGTTGCCTACATGCCCGCCGCGCGCATTGGCCTTGCCGCCCGCGTAAAGCGGTGCGCTCTCCGAGGCGGCGCGCCTGTTCGCGCGTCGTTTCGAAGCCGTGCTGGGTTTGGCGTGATTAGCGTGTGTTGATCTGCGGGTTACCATGGTGTTTATTGTGTCATTTCCTGTACAGGTTCAAGTGCCCTCTTGCGTAATTGCTACAATAAACGCAAACACGACCACCGCGTTTTCACCTGGTCGCTTTAGAGGAAGCGGGCCACGGCGGTGGTAGCCACCGAGCTTGAGGAGTGATCCATGAGCAACGAAACACGACGCATCTTGCTGGTTGAAGATGAAAAGGCCATCCGCGATGCGGTGACCGCGTATCTCGAGCGCGAGAATTACTGGGTAACGGCAGTCGGCGACGGCCAGGAAGCCCTCGAAGAATTTTCAAAGCACCATTTCGATCTGGTTATTCTTGACCTGATGCTGCCTCGCGTTCCGGGCGAGCGCGTCTGCCGCGCCATCCGCGACAATTCCGATGTGCCCATTATCATGCTGACGGCCAAGGGCGAAGTTGAAGACCGCATCATCGGTCTGGAGCTGGGCGCTGACGACTATCTGGTAAAGCCGTTCAGCCCGCGCGAACTGGTTGCCCGCGCTCGCGCGCTTCTGCGTCGCGTGCATGCCGATTCGGAGCCTCAGCGCGAGGTTTTGGAGTTCGGCGAGCTTACCATTGACGTTTCGGGCCACAAAGTGCTTGTCAACAATGAGGAAATCGACCTGACCGCGAGCGAGTTCAAGTTGCTCACAACGCTGTCCCGTTATCCGGGTCGCGTGTATTCGCGCATGGAATTGGTCGAGAAGGTCCTCGGTTACGACTTCGAGGGCTACGAGCGCACCATCGATTCGCACGTGAAGAACCTTCGCGCGAAGATCGGCGACAACCCGCGTAGCCCGAAGTGGCTGCACACGGTGCATGGCGTGGGCTATCGCTTTGAAGACCCCACGAAGGTCTCCCAGTAGCCTGCAGCGCATCGTGAGCGACGCAATCAACGAACGAGCTTCGACCGGAACGTCCGTTTCTTCCGATAGATCGGCAGAGCGTGTGACGGTCGAAGCTGATTCCGGCACAACTGGACCTGTTGTCGTGCCCCATACCGGGGCCGGCAGGAAGCGCGGGCAGAAGATCCTTTCGTGGGAGAACCTGACCTACACGACGCGCGTCACCGCCGCCTTTGCGTTTATCGCCGTAATGACGGCGCTTGTCGCCATTGGCG
This sequence comes from Paraeggerthella hominis, assembly GCF_021044775.1. NCBI lineage: Bacteria > Bacillati > Actinomycetota > Coriobacteriia > Eggerthellales > Eggerthellaceae > Paraeggerthella > Paraeggerthella hominis. The sequence continues at coordinate 28,316 of NZ_JAJNOQ010000013.1, read as the reverse complement.
TGCTTTCCTTTGTTTGGGAGCAGCATTTCCAGACGTATTCCCAGGACAACATGAAGTCTCTAGCCGAAAACACCGCTCACAAAATCGAGGAATCGTACCGCGAGGTCGGCACGCTTTACAGCCGGGATGTGCAGGCTATTGCCGAATACGCTCAAAGCTTGAGCAGCGGCGTGGGCATTGTGGTGGTTGACAACATCGGGCAAGCGGAAGTCTACAACTCCGCCCGGATCAAGATGGGGGATTCTGGTGCCCCCGCTCCGAAGGACGGGCCTTCGCTTGATGGGGGGCCGTCGCTTGCGCCGGGCATGAATTCCAACGGCATGGAGCACGCGAATATCGTCGTTGATGGTGTTGCCATCGGGTCCGTGCGCGTATGGGTGTACGGATCGGAGGCTTTGGTAACCCAGGCTGATGAGGAGTTCCGCAACAATTCCTACCAGGCGATGGTGTTTGCCGCGGTGCTGGCCATCGTGCTGGCTTCGTGCATCGGTTTTTTGTTCGCACGCACGCTGGTTGGCCCTATCAACCGCATGACCAGTACGGCAAAAGCTATCAAGGAAGGCGACCTGTCCGCCCGAACCGATTTGCACGGCGAGGACGAGATCGCGCGGTTGGGTGAGACGTTCGACGCCATGGCCGATTCCATCGAGCGCGACCGCGAATTGGAGCGCCGCCTGACCACCGATGTTGCCCATGAGCTGCGCACGCCGCTCATGGCCATCCAGTCGACGGTCGAGGCTATGGTGGACGGCGTGTTCGCTGCCGACGAGGAGCGCCTGGAAACGGTGAACTCTGAGGTTCAGCGCCTATCTCGCCTGGTCGATGCCATTCTGCGCCTGTCTCGCTTGGAGAGCCGTTCCACTCCCATGAAGAAAGAAATCGTGGACGTGGGCGAGTTGATCAACGGCATCGTGTCCACGCACGAAGCGTTCGTGTCCGACTCGGGGCTTACGCTGTCCTACGAAATGGAGCGCAACGTGTGCGTGCTCGGCGATGCCGACATGATTCGCCAGGCAACCGCCAACCTCATTTCGAACGCGGTGCGCTATACGCCCGAAGGCGGTCATATCTCCGTACGCGTGAGGCGCGGCGAGATCATGGCGGCTATTCAAGTGGAGGACACGGGCATCGGCCTGTCGCCCGAGGAGGCCAAAATGGTGTTCTCTCGGTTCTGGCGAGCAGACGCCGGGCGCACGCGCGAAAGCGGCGGTTTGGGCATTGGCCTGTCCGTGGTGAAAGAGATCGTGGATCGCCATCACGGATGGGTTCAGGTGGAGGGCGCCAAGGGCAGGGGAGCGTGCTTCACCATTCATATTCCGCTGTATAAGGACGAGGGGCAGCAAAAGGGCCAAAAAGCGCAAAAATCACGTGGAAAGTCCCGTAAAGACCAGAAATAGCCATTGAAATAGACGATAATAACGTAGGTTGAGGGAACTATCGCGCGCGAGCTATCCGGCTCGCGCTGCGTTGTTGAGAGAGCAATGAAAGGACCGGCATGACGGGGATTGACATCAAGCCCGATGCGCAGGGTAAAGTGCGCGATCTGTACGATCTGGGCGACAAGCTGCTGCTGGTGGCGACGGATCGTATTTCTGCGTTCGACTACATCCTGGAAGACGAAATTCCGCACAAAGGCGCGGTGCTCACGCAGCTGTCGTGCTTTTGGTTCGAGCTTTTGGACGGCGTGGTGGAAAACCACCTGATTTCCGCCGACGTCGAGGATCTTCCCGAGCAGTTCAAGCCCTACGCCGACTACCTGCGCGGACGCTTTATGCTGGTCAAGAAGGCCGAGATGTTCCCTTCCGAGTGCATCGTGCGCGGCTATCTGGCCGGCAGCGGCCTCAAAGAGTACCAGAAGCAGGGCACCGTGTGCGGCATCGACTTGCCCGAGGGCCTGGTGAATTCGTCGAAGCTTCCCCAGCCCATCTTCACGCCGTCCACGAAGGCCGAGATCGGCGACCATGACGAGAACATCAGCTTCGATCGCTTGGTCGAGATCATTGGCGAAGACGACGCGACGCAGCTGCGCGATCTGTCTTTGAAGGTGTACACCACGGCGCGCGACCATGCCGAGAAGCAGGGCATCGTGATTGCCGACACCAAGTTCGAGTTTGGCCGCCTGGACGGCAGGATCATCTTGGCGGACGAAGTGCTGACGCCCGACTCGTCCCGCTTCTGGCCGGGCGACGAATACGCCGAAGGCAAGGATCAGCCTAGCTTCGACAAGCAGTTCGTGCGCGATTGGCTGACCGCGAACTGGGATAAGACGGGCAACCCGCCGCGTCTTCCTCAGGACGTTATCGAGAAGACCAGCCAAAAGTACATCCAAGCCTACGAGAAGATCACGGGCCGCGCGTTCGCGTACTAGCCGCGCCCGCTTCGCCGAATCGCAAGTAACCAACAAGGAGCAACAAACTCATGACCCAACGCAATCCCATGAACGACCGGTACCAGACTGACGAGCATCAGGGACAAACGCGCAAGAGCGCTGCGTCCGCGAAGCCCAAGTCCAAGGCCGCGGCTTCGGTGCGCGTGCAGCCCACTCAGAAGACCAAGCAGCAGAAGAAGGCCGAGCAAAAGGCCGCTCGCGCAAAGCAGTCGCAGATCGATCGCCAGTACTACAATCCGCCTACGCCCCAGTACAAGAGGCTGCGCAAGATCTGGTGGGGGCTTTTGATCGGCGCGATCGCCTTGACGGCCCTTTCGTGGGTTGGCCGTTCCTTCCTGCCGGAAGTGGGGACGTACATTTCGTTGGGCTTGGCGTACGCCTGCATCATCGGCGCGCTGTACGTGGACTTCTCGAAGATCCGCAAGGTTCGCCGTGCCTATCAAGAAGAGATGATGAGCAAGAAGTCCAAGGAGATGCGCGCGCAGGAAAAGAAGGCCAAGGCTGCTCAGCGCGCCGCGAAGCAGCAGGAGGCTGAAACGCCGGAGGTTGCCGAAGAGGCTCCGAAGAAGCGCGGGCTGTTCGGCAGCGGCTTCAGGCTGAAGAAGGCCGAGGAGACGAAGGCCACCGAGCAGGATGCGAAGCCTGCGCAAGATTCCAAAAAGTAAGGGGACCCCATGGTTTCTCGTGTCTACGTAGAAAAGAAGCCCGGTTTTGACGTGGAAGCCCAGCAGCTTGCGCATGAGCTGCGCAGCATTTTGGGCGTCGAGGGGCTTGAGAGCGTGCGTTTGGTGAATCGCTACGATGTGGAAGGCGCAAGCGACGAGCTATTCGCCCAGTGCGTTCCCACCGTGTTCAGCGAGCCTCAGTCCGACACCGCGACGTTCGAGCTTCCGCAGGCTGATGGCGCGCACGTGTTCGCCGTGGAGTACTTGCCGGGCCAGTTCGATCAGCGCGCCGATTCGGCAAGCGAGTGCATGCAGCTGATCAGCCAAGGCGAGCGTCCCGACGTGCGCAGCGCGAAGGTGTACGTGCTGTCCGGCGACCTTTCGAACGAGGATGTCGAAGCTATCAAGCAGTACGTGATCAACCCCATCGAGGCGCGCGAGGCGTCGCTCGAAGAGCGCGACACGCTCAAGATGGAGCAGCCGGTTCCCGGCATGGTGGAGACGATCGAGGGCTTCCTTGATTTGGACGAGGCAGGGCTGGCAGCGTTCATAGCCGACCGCGGGTTGGCAATGGACCTGGCCGACATCGTGTTCTGCCAGCAGTATTTCGCCGAAGAGGGCCGCAATCCCACCATCACCGAGATCAAGATGATCGACACGTACTGGTCGGACCACTGCCGTCATACCACGTTCGGCACCGAGCTCACGAACGTCGAAATCAACGACGCGGCGGTGCGCGCGGCGTTTGAGAAGTACCTGGACATGCGTCATGAGCTGGGCCGCGATCATAAGCCGGTGTGTCTTATGGACATGGGCACCATCGGCGCTCGGTACCTGAAGTCGAAGGGCGTGCTGACCGGCCTCGACGAGTCCGAAGAGATCAACGCCTGCACCGTGAAGGTCAAGGTCGACGTGGACGGCGAAGAGCAGGATTGGCTCTACCTGTTCAAGAACGAGACGCATAACCATCCGACGGAGATCGAGCCGTTCGGCGGCGCGGCCACCTGCGTGGGTGGTGCCATTCGCGACCCGCTTTCGGGCCGCAGCTACGTGTACCAGGCCATGCGCGTGACGGGTGCGGCCGATCCGCTGGTGCCCGTATCCGAAACGCTGCCGGGTAAGCTGCCGCAGCGCAAGCTGGTGACCACGGCTGCCGCAGGCTATTCGTCGTACGGCAACCAGATTGGCTTGACCACCGGCCAGGTGAACGAACTCTACCATCCCGGGTACGCGGCAAAGCGCATGGAGATCGGCGCGGTCGTGGGCGCTACGCCGGCTGACCACGTGCGCCGCGAAACGCCGGCACCGGGCGACGTGATCGTGCTTCTGGGCGGGCGCACGGGTCGTGACGGCATCGGCGGGGCCACGGGCTCCTCGAAGGCCCACAACCTTGATTCCCTTGAAAGCTGTGGCGCCGAGGTCCAGAAGGGCAACGCGCCTGTCGAGCGCAAGATTCAGCGCCTGTTCCGCCGCGGCGACGCGTGCCGGCTTATCAAGCGCTGCAACGACTTCGGCGCGGGCGGCGTGTCCGTGGCGGTGGGAGAGCTGGCCGATGGCCTGTTCATCAACTTGAACAAGGTTCCCAAGAAGTACGACGGACTGGATGGCACCGAGCTGGCAATCTCGGAAAGCCAGGAGCGCATGGCCGTGGCGCTGGCGCCCCAAGACGTCGATGCGTTCCTGGCGCTTGCGCGCGAGGAGAACCTCGAGGCTACGCCTATCGCCGAGGTCACTGAAGAAGCGCGCGTGCGCATGGTCTGGAACGACAAGACCATCGTGGACGTGAGCCGCGACTTCCTGTCCAGCAACGGCGCGCCGAAGCATCAGGACGTGCGCGTGGTCGAAGGCGGACGCTACGAGCGCTCTTGGCCGGGCTCCACGCTGGCCGAGCGCATGCAGGCGCTGGTCACGGACATCAACGTTTGCTCGAACAAGGGCCTGTCCGAGCGCTTCGACTCCACTATCGGCGCGGCTACCGTGCTCATGCCGTTCGGCGGAAAGCACCAGCTTACGCCGAGCATGGCCATGGTTGCCAAGCTGCCCGTAGATGGCGAGACCACCACGTGCAGCGGCATGTCCTGGGGATTCAACCCGTACCTGACCGAGGCGAACCAGTTCACTGGTTCGTACGTGGCAGTGGTGGAGAGCGTGGCGAAGCTGGTGGCTGCGGGCTTTTTGCGCAAGGACATGTACCTGACGTTCCAAGAATACTTCGAGCGCCTGCGCGACGAACCCGAGCGCTGGGGCAAGCCCGCGGCGGCGGTTCTGGGGTCGCTGATGGCTCAGATCGATCTGGGCGTGGGCTCGATCGGCGGCAAGGACTCCATGAGCGGCAGCTTTGAAACGCTGGACGTGCCGCCTACGCTGGTGTCGTTCGCGACGGCGGTGGGTTCGGTCGAGCGCGCGACGTCGCCCGAATTCAAGGCCGCCGGCAATCGCGTGCTGCGCATTGCCCCGCGTTACGCCGAGGACGGCGTCACGCCGCAGATCGATGGATTGCTGGAGGCTATTGCCCTGGTCGAGCGCCTGATCGGCGACGGCGCGGCTTTGTCCGTGTCTACGCCCGGATATGGCGGCACGGCGGAAGCCCTGTTCAAGATGTGCGTTGGCAACGGCATTGGCGTGAAGCTGGCCGATTGCGTGCAGGCCGATCAGCTGTTCGCTCCCGCTTACGGCAGTTTCCTGGTGGAGATGCCCGCGTGCGTCGAACTGCCGGATGCAAGCGATGCCGTGTGCGTGTCCGAGCTGGGCCAGACCGTTGACGAGTACGTGTTCGAGGCTGCTGGCGAATCGATCGACCTTGCCGGTTTGCAGGAGGCATGGGAAGGCGCGTTGGAGCCGGTGTTCCCGTATCGTGCCCAGGGCGAGCCGGTCAAGGCCGTGAGCTTCACGAACGGCGCTCCGCTTGTGTACAACGGTACCATCGCGAAGCCGCGCGTCATCATCCCGGTGTTCCCGGGCAACAACTGCGAATACGACTCCGCCCGCGCGTTCGAGCGCGCGGGTGCCGTGGCCGAGACGTTCGTCATCAACAACCTGACGCCCGAGGCGGTTGCCGAAAGCACGGCGGAGCTGGTTCGCCTTATCAAGAACAGCCAGATCATCATGCTTCCGGGCGGTTTCTCCGGCGGCGACGAGCCTGACGGTTCGGCGAAGTTCATCACGGCGTTCTTCCGCGCTCCGGCAGTGACGGAAGCCGTGCGCGATCTGCTGCAGAACCGCGACGGCCTCATGCTGGGCATCTGCAACGGTTTCCAGGCGCTTGTGAAGCTGGGGCTGGTGCCGTACGGCGATATTCGCCCGATGGACGAGGATTGCCCCACGCTTACGTTCAACAACATCGGCCGTCACCAGAGCCGTTTGGTGCGCACGCGCGTGGCGTCGAACCTGTCGCCTTGGATGAGCCGGTGCGAAGTGGGCGACATCCATACAGTGGCGATCAGCCATGGCGAAGGCCGGTTCGTGGCGAGCCCCGAGTTGCTGGAGCGTATGGCCGCCAATGGTCAGATCGCCGCGCAGTACGTTGACGATCAGGGCGCGTCTTCCATGGGCTTGGATGTGAACCCGAACGGGTCTGCTTGGGCGGTCGAGGCTATCACCAGCCCCGATGGTCGTGTTCTGGGCAAGATGGGCCATACCGAGCGCAGCGGTTACAGCCTGTACAAAAACGTGCCCGGCAACCTGTACCAGCCCCTGTTCGAGGGCGGCGTGGGTTACTTCAGGGATTAATCGATTCCGCGTACAGCGTGTTCGCAGGGGTCGGCGTACTCACGAGGTGCGTCGGCCCTTGTTACATTGACGGGTCGCTTTTCCTGCCAAATAGGTGAAGTTGTCGGGGCGATCGTCGGCCTCGGTTTACGAGGCGCCCTTCGTTTTCGGCGCAAGCCAGCCCGCAACGCCTCGCGCTGCGTCGTGGGCGATCAGGTTGGTCAGCGTGCCCAGCGCGCTTACCAGAATGTCCCGGTTCGCCTGATCGAGCGCTTTGGCGGCTTCGACCAGCAAGGCTATGGACTTCACCCCGTCCATCAGGATGTCTGCGGCATCGAGCGCGCTCGATGCTTCGATGGCCCTGAACGCGGCCTCGACCACCTGCCGGGTTTTCTCGGGGGAGAACCCGGTCAACCATTGCTCCATGATCGCGTGGGTCGAGAGGGACGAATCTGCCAGCTGGTCAGCGTAGACGAAATCGGTTCCCTTAACTTCCCAGTTCAGCACGCTGTGCTGCATCATACCGTGATCTGCGCTGCGCACTACGTGCAGGGGCAGTTCACGTGGCGTTTCCAGAAGCATTCCCACGATGCACTCTTGCGGCACCGTCTTGTGCACGCGATCGCGGATGATCGAGAACGCGCGGTCGTCGACGGCTCCCGCCCGAAAGCCGGGGCCATCGTGGTCGTATATGCGTTCGATACGCTCTTGGACTTTCGGCGTTGCATGCAGAGCTGCGTATTCGGCCAGGTTTCCGCCTTTGGAATGGCCTCCTAGATACAGCCGCTGCGGCAGGCGGGGCGCGACGGCTTCCAGGTAGCGAACAGCCAGGTCTTGCGCGGGAACAGGGAATTGGTAGGTCATGTTGAAGTTCTCGCGCCATCCAGTGAACGACCGATCGGTGCCGCGAAACCCCACGTAGGCGAACTTTTTGCCGCAAACGAACGTCATAGCGGCGAATTGGGTTTGCGTCGCCTCGTCGAACACGCTTGCGCAGTCCTGTACGGTCATAGTGCGAAAGCGCGGGCTGGCTGCAAGGGCCAGCATGTTGTTTTTCACGGGCTCGGGCACCAGGCCCGTGAACAGGCTGTCGTAATGCTCCGCTCGCAGCGCGTCGGTGAAGCGCACGGGCCGTACGGGACGGAGGCGATCCGCGACGGCTGCTCGAAGGCTCGGAGGTTCGCTCCATGCGCGTTTCATAGGAGCGATGTCTTCCATGCGAACCATGCAGAACTGCGAAAGGGCTGCCGAGTCCACCGGGTTGAACGGCTTCTCGTCGAAGGATGCGAATTCCGTTGCCAGGTAATCGAGGATGTTCATGCGCGCTCCTTCAGGGCAGATCGACCGCTTGGTGCCTGCCTCTAGTGTAGCGCACCAGCTTCCTGCACGCGGTGAGGGCCGTTTTTATATGGAAAGGCCCCGACTGCTGAATGAGCTGCGCAGCCGAGGCCTTGAGAAACGTCGAGCACCGCTGTCCTATGCGTAGATTTCCTTTTCCACCACCAGGTCGTTCTTGATCTTGCCGACCAGTTTCTGCAAGGCGTCGATGCAGTTGGGGCGGATGTCGGCGCCGATCAGAACGTACATGATGGAGTCGCCCACGCCCAGCACTCCCTCGTTCAGCCATACGCGCACGTAGTATACGCCCGGCCAGGTCAGAGCTTCCTCAACGGCTGCGTCTACGCCAGCGGCGTCGTAGGAGAACTCCACCTGCGCAACGTCGCCCAGCCCTTCGACGCCTTCGCGTACCTGCTGTTTCGGGGTGATGCGCACCACGCCGTTGTGGGTGAGAAACATGCCGCACTGAGCGGCCTTCGGATCCTGCTTCGCTTCCTTGAGCCACTGATCGATAGAGGGTTCCTGCTTGGCCATGAGCGAGCTCCTTTCTGTCTGTGCTGCATAGTATACTCTATTGAGGATTATAGAAGCTATAAAGTCATAGCAAGTTGATAGGGAAAAGTTGCCTTTTTTACGGATGGAACCCAACCCTGTAGAGGTGCGGCGCGCGTACAAGGCTTCGTGTTTTGCTGCGCATTCCGGTTCGCCTGCGCCCCGTGCGCCGATGCGGGCTTCGCCCGGAAGCGCGGTGGCCGAAGCGGCTTGGCAGCGCACGGCTTTCTCCTGGCTCCAGGGTATCCATTCTACGAAAATTTACGCTCTGCACCCGGGGAAATGCAGCAAGGCTGGTAGTATGAACCCCAATCACAACAGCCGGCGACGGGCCGGCTCTGCCGACGGGCAGGTCGGCGACATCAAGGGAAGCAAACAGGCAGAAAGGGAGGCGGACCTATGGCTTTGCCCGCATCCGATTTGAGCAAGCAGCCCGACAACCGTACCACCATGGAGTTGGGCGCGGTGCTGCCGCGTACCGCCGAAGTGCGCGACGACCACTTGTACGTAGGCGGCGTCGACATGGTGGAGCTGGCGCGCGAGCAGGGCACGGCTTTGTACGTCATGGACGAAGAGGACATGCGCAGCCGCATGGAGTCCTACCGCGAGGCGTTCCGCAGCCGCTATCAGAATTCCGATATCGTGTATGCCAGCAAGGCGTTTCTCAATAAAGAAGCGGCTCGCATGGTGGCCGACGAGGGCTTGTGCCTTGACGTATCGGGCGGTGGCGAGCTGGCTATCGCGCGTGCAGTGGATTTCCCGGCCGAGCGCGTGTTCATGCATGGCAACAACAAGACGCCGCGCGAGCTGCGCGAAGCCATCCAGGCAGGTGTCGGCCGCATCATCATCGACAGTCGCATCGAACTCAAGCGCATCTCCGAGATCGCCGGTGAGCTGGGCGTCGAGCAGCCTATCTACATGCGCATCACGCCAGGCGTCGAGGCCGACACGCATCAGTATATTCGCACGGGTTGCGAGGACTCGAAGTTCGGCTTCACCATGCGCGAGGATTTTGCGTTCGGTTGTGTGAAGGACGTGCTGGCTGCGCCGAACGTGCGTTTGGCGGGCCTGCATTGCCACATTGGCTCGCAGATCTTCTCGTTGCACTCCTACCCCGAGGCCGTCGAGGTCATGGTGGACCTTATGGCCCGCATCGAGCAAGAGTACGGTTATCGCATCGAGGAATTGGATGTGGGCGGCGGTCTGGGCATTGCCTATACGGCTGACGACAAGCCGGCCTCCATCGACGAGTTCGCCGAAACGGTGACCTCGTCCGTGCTCGCCGCGTGCCAGAAGTACGGCGTGGCTGAGCCGCGTCTGCTCACCGAGCCGGGCCGCAGCCTGGTGGCTACCGCCGGCGTAACGCTGTACACGGTGGGCATTATCAAAACCCTGCCGAACATTCGCAAGTACGTGGCGGTTGACGGCGGCATGTCCGATAACATTCGCACGGCGCTGTACCACGCCGATTACGAGCCGGTCATCGCCAACAAGGCGGGGCAGCCGCGTACCGAGATCGTCACTATTGCGGGCAAGCATTGCGAAAGCGGCGATGCCGTGGTCATCGACATGCCGATCCAGCATCCTGACCTGGGCGATGTCGTTGCTGTCTTCGGTACGGGCGCGTACTGCTACACTATGGCAAGCAACTACAACGGCCAGCCGAGGCCGGCCGTCGTGTTCGTGAAGGACGGCGAAGCGCGCGTGGTTACGCGCCGCGAGACGTACGATGATCTGATGAGCCGGGACATTTAGGAAAGGGAGAGCGACATGGCGGTTAAACTTGGCTTGGTGGGCACCGGCACGGTGGGCGGCGGATGCATCGACATCCTGAAGAACCACCGGGAGGACTTCAAGCGCCACTATGGTGTTGACCTGGAACTGGTGCGCGTGTGCTCGCGCAATCCCGAGCAGGCTATCGAACACGGCGTGGAGGACATCTTCACCCAGGATTACCAGGATATTCTCGATGATCCTTCCATCGACATCGTCATCGAGCTGATCGGCGGCACTACCGTGGCGCGCGATGTGGTGCTGGGCGCGCTGCGCGCCGGCAAGAATGTGGTCACGGCCAACAAGGCGCTCATGGCTACGTATGGCGAAGAGGTCATGCACGCTGCGGACCAGGCGAACAAGGAAATCGCGTTCGAGGCGAGCGTGGGCGGCGGCATCCCCATCATCGATCCGATGAAGCACTCCCTTATCTCCAATGAGATCTCGTCGGTCATGGGCATTGTGAACGGCACGACGAACTACATGCTGACCCGCATGGTCGAAGACGGCTTGAGCTACGACGACGCGCTCAAGGAGGCACAGCAGAAGGGCTTCGCCGAGGCGGATCCCACCGCCGACGTGGACGGGTTCGACGCTGCCGCCAAGATTGCCATCCTGGCCTCCATTGCATTCAACTCGCGCGTGACCATCAACGACGTGCACACCGAGGGCATTCGCAACGTAACCACTATGGACTTGGATGCGGCGCGTGACATGGGCTATTGCGTGAAGCTGCTAGCGCTTGCTCACCGTACGGCGCAGGGCATCGACGTGCGCGTGCATCCCACCATGCTGCCGCTGACGCATCAGCTGGCCACGGTCAACGGCGTGTTCAACGCCATTTACGTGACGGGCGATGCCGTGGGCGAGACCATGTTCTTCGGCGAGGGCGCGGGCTCGGGTCCGGCTGCGAGCGCCGTGATGGGCGACGTGCTGGAAGTGGCGCGTCATGTTACGTTGGGCGTGGGGCCGCTTGTGGGCTGCACCTGCACCGACAGCTTGCCCATCGTTCCCATGGACGAGCTCAAGACCAAGTATTACATCCGCTTCAAGGTAGCCGACCGCTCGGGCGTTCTTGCCTCTATGGCCGGCGTGTTCGCCAAGCATAACGTAAGCGTGTACTCGGTGGTGCAGCGTGGCAAGAAGGAAGGCGGCACGGTGGATCTGGTGTACGTGACGCATACCGCATGCGAAAAGAGCGTGCGCGACGTGCTGGCCGAGATCGCGCAGCTTGACGATATCCTGCGCGAAGAACCCAGCGTCATCCGCGTGGAAGACGAGTAGCGACCGGCTTTTCCAGCTGAGCAAGCTGCGATCCGATTTTCTGACAGCGTATGCAAGCGGCCCCGACGATGTTGATCGTCGGGGCCGCTTCTTGTATCGGAGCGATGCGCGTTGCTCGCGTTTCGAAGCCCTCGTCCGGCTTGATTCTAGTATCATGTTCACCGGAAGATCGTGCGCGGGTGGGCCGCGCCGCATACGGATAAGGAGCCGGGCATGGAGCAGTACAAGCAGGAGTTCATCGAGTTCATGGTAGAGAGCAAGGTGCTCAAGTTCGGCGAGTTCACGCTCAAGAGCGGCCGTAAGTCTCCCTTCTTCATGAACGCCGGCGCCTACGTGACGGGCGATCAGCTGCACCGGCTGGGCTTGTACTACGCGCGCGCCATCCATGACAATTTCGGCTTGGACTTCGATGTGGTGTTCGGTCCGGCCTACAAGGGCATCCCCCTGTCGGTGGTTACCGCCATGGGCATTTCCGAGCTGTACGGCAAGGAAGTTCGCTATTGCTCCAACCGCAAAGAGGTCAAGGACCACGGCGCCGATGCGGGCAATCTGCTGGGATCCGACCTGCAAGACGGCGACCGCGTGGTCATGGTCGAGGACGTGACCACCTCCGGCAAGTCCATTGACGAAACGTATCCCGTGCTCAAGGGCGCGGCTGACGTGGACATCAAGGGGCTTATCGTGTCGCTCAACCGCATGGAAGTGGGGAAGGGCGGCGTTGTGACGGCTCAGCAAGAGGTTCAGGAGAAGTACGGGTTCCCCGTGGCGTCCATCGTCAGCATGGCCGAGGTCACCGAGTACCTGTACAACCGCGAAGTGCAGGGAGGCGTGGTCATCGACGACGCCGTGAAGACGGCGCTCGACGCGTATTACCAGCAGTACGGCGTGAAGTAGTCAAGTGCCCGCGGTTGCCGGTCTCGGCGTGCAGCGAAGGACGGGGCTCGCTGCTGGACCGCTATCGACAAGGGCCTTGCGCACGAAAAACCGCCCTCGCTGGCAGCTTTTTGCGGTTTGAGGTCGTCGAGCCGGGCAGCGTTTTCATCGTTGCCCGGCTCGCTTTTTGTTTTACCTGGTCACGGCGGCGGATAGCTGAACTGCGCAGGTGCAAGCGCTTCTCCTGCGGAATCAAACGACCTCAAACCGTCAAAACCTGCCAGCGAGGGCGGTTTTTCGCGCGCTGGCAGTCGTAGAACGGCAGGGACCCTTCCCGGCAGCGAGGGCGGGACTTGCGATCTGCGGTTGCTCGCGCGCTTCATGCGTTGCGGAACGCGTGGGCAACGTGCGAACCCGCCATCTTTCAAGCGCCCGAAGGCAGGCGTTGGCTTCGGAGGTAAATATCCTGCAAATTCGCGTTTCCGGTCGCTCGTCCGACGGCGGGGGTTTGCTAAGATTTGCCCGAACAAGAAACCTTGCCGCAGCGACGTGCGTTGGTCGCTCGGCGTATCCGCGAAAGGACCCCCCACCATGAACCCATCTTCGATCGGCATCGTGTTCGATTGCGACGGCACGTTGCTCGATTCGATGTGCGTGTGGCGCGAGATGGAAGCCGAGCTTGCGCGCCGCGCGGACGTGACGCTGACTGAGGACGACAAAGACGTGCTGACCACGCTCACCATTCCTGAATGCGGCGCCTTCTTCCATGAGCGATTCGGCTTGGGAGCGTCCGGGAAAGACGTGGAGGACATGGTCGACGAATTCATGCTGGACTTTTATCGCACGCGCGTCGAGGCTCGTGCGGGGGCGCTCGCGTTCGTGCAGGAACTTGCCAGCCGCGGGGTCCGCATGACCGTCGCATCTTCAAGCCCTCAGCTGTATTTGCAAGCTGGCCTGGAGCGTTGCGGGTTTGCTCCGTATTTTGACGCTATCGTGTCGGTGGATGACGTGAACGCGTCGAAGCGCGAACCCGCTGTTTGGGACCGCGCGCGCGAGCTCATGGGCACGCCGCGTTCGTTCACGTGGGGCATGGAGGATTCGGTGTACGCCGTGCATACGCTCAGAAAGGCGGGCTATCGCACGCTCGGCATCTACGACTGCGACGTTTCCGGCACGTACGAAGAACTCGTCGAATCATGCGATCATGCGGTTCGCACGTTCGACGAGCTGGAGGTGGAAGCGTTCTTGGCTTGGAACGAAGCTCGATAGCAAGCTGCATTGCGGAAGGTTAGCGCCAGGGGTCTTCCTGGTACGTGGGCTCCGGTGCGGGCGGTCGATCGCTGAAAGGGTCGTAGCCGTCGTCGTCTTCGGTTGCCGGGCGAATGAATGGATCCGCCTGCTTTTGGGCGGGGGCGGATCCATCGATCGTTTCCGCGATCGGCGTCGATACCGGTCGCAGCGTGTAGTGCAAAACTCGTTCCTTCGCTTCGTCGCGTTGCTTACTCATGCGAAGAGTCCTCCTCGGTTCCCACTTTGTCCAGATCGTAGGGAGTGGTCTGGTAGACGTAGTAGTTCAGCCAATTCGTGTACAAAAGCTGCGCATGGGCGCGCCATGTTGCCGAGGGCTTTTGCGTTGGGTCGTCGTTGGGGAAGTAGTGCGCAGGCAGCGCCACCCCCATGCCCTTCGCCGCGTCTCGCTCGTATTCTTTCAGAAGCGTATCGTCGTCGTATTCGGGGTGGCCGAACGCGAAAAAGTGACGGCTGTCGACGCTCTTGGCAAGATACACGCCGGCTTCTTCCGATGTCGCGATCAGCTCGAGCTGCGGATGGGCCTCGATGTCTTCGGCTCGCACTTCGGTGTAGCGCGAATGCGGGGCGCGAAACGCGTCGTCGAATCCGCGAACCAAGGGCGACGAGGGCTTGTCCACCTGGTGCTCGAATACGCCTGACAGCTTGTTTTCCAGTTCGTGCTTCTGAATGCCGTAGTGATGGTAAATGCCCGCTTGCGCGCCCCAGCAGATATGGAACACTGAGTGCACGTTGGTCGTCGACCAATCCATGATAGCTGTCAGCTCGTCCCAATAATCCACATGCTCGAAGTCCAGCAGCTCTACGGGCGCACCCGTGATGATCATACCGTCGTATCGCTTGTCTTTGATCTCGTCGAACGAGGTGTAGAACGTCGATAAGTGCTCGCCGGACACGTTTTTCGCCTCATGGCTGATGGTCTGCAGCAGCTCGACTTCGATTTGCAGCGGCGTGTTCGACAGCTTGCGCATGATTTGGGTTTCGGTGACGATCTTCGTGGGCATGAGGTTCAGTAGCAAGACCTTGAGCGGGCGAATGTCCTGATGCATGGCCCGGTACTCGGTCATGACGAAGATGTTCTCGCCTTCGAGGATGTCGGTGGCGGGCAGGGAATCGGGGATTCTGATGGGCATGATGACCTCGCAATCTCGTCTGCCGCTTCATGCGCTGCGGCGGCGCTCAAGGCCGAGTGTTTTGGCTGAGTGTATGATACCGGATAATCAGATGACCTACCTATCCGAAGAAGAGATAACGCGTTATCGGAACGCCCCATTCCTTTTCCAACCTTCCTCGTTTTTCAGCCATGCCGCGTTCGTCCGGTCGTTCGTCGTGCATTGCGGGGCGAATCCGCCGGGGAAAATGGATACGATAGGGATGCGCTGCGACGTGCGGTGGCAATACGGTGCGAGACGGGAGGAAGCAATGGCGGGAATCGAGACGCTTATTGCGACGAAGGATACCGGGGAGCGTACGCTCTACTGTTTTTTGGCGGGAAGGTTGCGCCTGGAGCCTGAATACGCGCCGTTTGGCTACGACCGGATTCAGCTGTACCTGAACGTGCGCACCGAAAACGATGCGAACGCCGATGCCGCTTCCACTATTATCGCCGACGTCACGCTTACTCAGGGAGATTCCTCGGACGATCACGTGCGCATTATCGATTTCGTTACGCGCAAGGAGGACTTGGGCTGCGGCACGTTCGTACTGGAGGTGCTGTGCCTGATCGCCGATTACTACGGGTGCCGCGGAATCATGGGGGAGCTGTTCGAGGACGACCTGACGCGCAACAAGGAGAAGACGTTCGCGTTCTTCGGCAAACGTGGTTTCGAGGTCTTGTGCCAAGAAGATAACAAGGTTCATCCCTATCGCGTGCAGACCACTACGTATCGCGACCGCTTGCCGGAGGGTATCGTCCTTTCGCTTACGGGGCTGGAAAGCTGATTGCTTCACGTGGTTTCACGGCCCATGATCTGCCCATAGCAAATACTTTCTAGTCCTTCCTCGAACTCTTGAACGCCTGGTTACGCATTTGAGACTATGGCCCAAGAAGGTGATTCTTGAGACGAGGTGAGGATCATGGGGGAGGGTCTTGTGGCAGACGATCGGTCGTTGCTGGGGCGTGCTTTTTCCCTTGCGTCGAGAAAGTCGCAAACGCTCGAATCTATCGCGAAAGCCCTCGACGTTTCTCCCGAGGATCTGTCGTTGTGCTGGATCGTGCTCAATAAGCTGCGCCGCTGCCAGGGCAGAGCGCTGCCCGCTCCCTTCGCCGTGGAACAATCTGCCGCAAGCACTGAAGCGCCGATGACGCAGAATTGGTACGCTCCCACATGGCTTTTGAGCAGCTTGCTTGAAACGTACCAGGTGAACGAAGGTTTGGCTGTTCACTACGCTCGCATTTTGTCGGATCCCGAGGGCGGGCATTACGAGTTGAACCTTGCGGCCGAAGAGGTTGCTGCTGCCGCGCGGTTGGAGTACGGCGCGTCCGACACCTTGCGGTTGAAGCGCGTGTGCGTTCAGGCATGCGAACCTGAAAACGGCGTTGAACTGCTTGTTTCTAATGCCGGAAACATCTTGCTGAACATCGAGGCGTATCGCGGTGAGCCGCTTTCCGCTTCGTTCATCGAGTCTTTGCATGCCAAGCTGGTCGAGGGCATTTCGATCAAAGAGGTATGCGGCGTCGAGTTTCTCGAAGCCGACGTTTCCGAGCGGCGTGCTTTGGCGCTGGAGTCGTTTTGCGCGACCTGCGAAGGAAACCACACGCTGATCAACGCGCTTGTTTCTCTGTACTACTTCAAAACGTTTCGTCTCTTTCCGGCGGGAAATTCCGTGCTCGCCTACATACTGTACTTTATCGTTTTGCATCGGGCTGGATACCACTTCTCCGCCCATATTCCCGTCCTTAAGCTGCTGTACTCCGATGACGAGAACTTCGTCGAGGACCATTGCCTTTCCGGAACGCCCGAAGATCTGGCTGTGGCTTGCGACGGGTACTACGATTGGACGGGTTATTTTGAGCGGGCCGTCGCGCTTGTGGTGGACGAGCAGCGATGGACCATGACCAAGCTTGAGGGGATGCGGCGCCGGCGCGAGCGACTTCGCCTCATTATCGACGCTGACGAGTCGCTGAACTATCGACAAAAGGCGGTCCTGCTCGAGGCCGTTCTGCACAGCAACGCCGAGTTCACGTACGCAATCCACGTCCATCGGTACGGGATATCCTATCCATGTGCTCGAAGCGATTTCGCCCGCCTTCTTGATCTGGGGTTTTTGCGGCAGCATGATGATGGTATTCGGCACTTTTTCGTGGCTTCCGAAAAGTTCCACCTCACGTTTCTGCCTTACTTGCAAGAACACTGCTCCGAGATGTTTCTTCGATACTATCGCGAAGACGGATCGCTCATAGATGAGTTCAAAAGCATCGAGGACGCGTCTCTTGAATACAACCGAGACGTAGGGTTTTACGAAAAGTCCCTGCTGGACAAGACCTATATCGAGCATTACGACCATCGTCGCGCGCAAATCGCAGAATCAGATGGCCCGCAAAGACGCGGACAGTCGAAGGGATAGCTGCGCCAAGCGGCTGCGAACCCATGGCACGAGGGAGGGGTTCGCGGCTTGCTGTGGCGCTGGCCTGCCAAAAGAGGACAACCGGAAGAAAGGAGAATCGGTTTTCGTTTCCCATTGCAAAGGAGGATTTCATGAAGAAAGAAGAATGCGCGGGTTCGCGCCATCGAAGCAAGCCGAAGTTGATCGCCTCCCTCGTGGCAGTAGCTATGGTCGCTTCGTTTGCCGCATGGGGGTGCAGCCCCAAACCTTCGTCGGACGAGCCGGATTCAACCGGGACGAAGGCGGAACCTGCAGCTAGTTCGGGTCCCGATCAGCTTGCAGCCTATAGCGGATTTCCCGAGTCGGGTCGCTTTGTGGACGGCATTGCGTCATTGCCCGAGTTTTACCAGAACACCGAGAAGAACGACGCCAACGCCGAGTCTCGCTCTCCGCGTCGTTACACCGACCGCAACGGTTTTTTGGTGCAGCCGGTTCCTTCCGATGACATCGGATTCAACGACACCTACCTTGACGCAGACAAGCGCGGATGCACCTCGTGCCACACGCTCGAGAACGCGCTCATGAGCTTGCCAACGTACCATCGGCTTATTTTCTTCGGATACAACACCGAGCAGGGATACCAAAATTGCATCGCGTGCCATTCCGAATCCTACTCGGGAAACAAGCTGAGCGACCCCATCCATACGCTGCACATGGGCAGCCCCATGTTCGTCGACAAAGACGGCGGCACGTGCCAGTCCTGCCATTACGTCGATGCGAAAACAGGGACGTTCGAGCGATGGGACGAAGTGAAGTACAACCTGTACAAGGGCATCACCGATTTGAAGGCCGACGAGGCAAAGCCCTCCATCTCGTACGACCAGACCACCATCACACCGCCGGAAAACCGATTCTACAAGACCATCAAAGACGAGCCGAGCCAATGGTTGACCGATGATTCCCAGGTTGACGAATCCATCTACCAGAACTGGGTCGTTTCCATTGACGGCGATTGCGAGAATTCCGTCGAGATGACGCTGCCCGAAATGGAGCAGAAGTTCGGCACCGTGAAGCAGGTCATGAAGATGGACTGCACTATCAACGGCGTGGGCCAGGCTACCATCATGCAGAGCGAGGTGGAGGGCATTCCCGTATCTGCCATCATCGACTATGCGAAGCCCAAAGCGGGTGCCAACATTTTGAGTCCCATCAGCTCCGACGGATACGATTACGCTCAAATGAGCCTCGATTGGCTGCGCGACAACGACGCCATCATCGTGACCAAGATGGACGGCAAGCTGCTCCCCAATTCTCAAGGATATCCTTGCATGATCTGGGTGTATAAGACTTCGGGCGGCAACTTCACGAAGCGCATCTCCAATCTGACGTTCATGACGAAGCTCGCTGACGAACTCAATGACCAGCTGTACGTGGGCCAGTTCACCGACGATCGCACGGGCGAGATCTATTCCAAGCCCAACAGCGGCGTGCTGAACTACCCGACCGGCGTGGTCCTGTCGGGCGATGAGGCCAAGACCGTGCATTTGGAAGGCTTTGCCGATGCATGGGACGAGCCTATCAAGAAGGTTGAATTCTCCTTCGACCATGGAAAAACGTGGACGACGCTCGACACGCCCGACAACAATGCCGATTACTGGACGTATTGGCGCATGGACTTCACGCCGCCGTCTCCGGGTGCGTACCTGCTTGATATTCGCACCACCAGCGTAACGCCCGACGGAGCCGATCGTGTTTGCCAGTACAACACGCAATTCATGTTCACGGTAGAGTAGAGAGGAGTCGACATGAAAACGAAGATGCAGCACGGTCGCACGACGCTCTCCGCTTTGGCCGGTTTGACCATGGTTGCTTCGATGGCGGCCGCGCCGGTTGCTCTCGCGTCCGAGACGGATGCTTCGACATCGCGTCCCGCTGGCGAAAACGAGGCGCGGACCTACGGTGCGCCGATCGAGAACGTGCAGGTCACTGATACTGTAGTCAAGGGCGAATTCTCGTATGACCAGGGTGCCATTACGCCGAACGCCCTCATCAAAACACTGTTTCAACGGGCTACGAACGCCTTGTGCGGAGCATCCGTCGATCTTGCGGTCGACAATCCCCTTGGTTGGCAGCTGTCGGTTTCAGGGGACGTGCAGTCAGCGTTCACCGCTTCGGTTGGCGATCTTGCCAAGGAGGAGTCCACGAACAAGGTGATGTCATGCACCTGCGGCGGGAATCCGGTTGGCGGGCGCGCAACCATCACGGCCGACGTGAAGGGCATTCCCGTGGAGCACTTGCTAAGCCGTGCGTCCGTGCAGCCGGGAGCGAACACGGTGACGTTCGTTTCTTCCGACGGTACCGAAGTTTCGTTCTC
The DNA here is from genome assembly GCF_021044775.1 of Paraeggerthella hominis. Classification (NCBI taxonomy): domain Bacteria; kingdom Bacillati; phylum Actinomycetota; class Coriobacteriia; order Eggerthellales; family Eggerthellaceae; genus Paraeggerthella; species Paraeggerthella hominis. Next base: position 8,506 of record NZ_JAJNOQ010000013.1, on the reverse strand, counting down.
TTTGGGCTACGTGCTGGGGCATCATGCGGTGCTGAGCTATCAGATCAACGACGAAGACCTGTCCGCTTCCGTAGGCGGCAATAACCAGCTTTGGATGACGAAAACGCCTGCAAACTACTTCGTTCGCGACATTGCGAGCATCGTGGTCTCCACGCAGGAGCAGCCTCCTGCGGATCCAGGGCTTTCCGACGCTCACCCCAACAGCCCCAATATTGGCGTGTTGGCAGGCGTTCAGGAATAGGTGGAGCCATGATCGTTCCTATGCAGGTGGAGGCCGGGAAGCCGGTGACGTTGAGCGGATACGCCGAAGACTACGGAAACCAGATTTCATCGGTGCAGTTTTCGTTGGACAACGGTCGGAACTGGACTACGTTCGACGTTTCCGACTCTGCTCCCGAATTGTCCGTTCAATGGAGCTTCTCGTACACGCCGCCTAAGCCTGGTTTCTATCGTCTGCTGGTTCGATCTGTTGCCGAGGACGGGACGGCGAGTCCCCTGGCCGACGTAGCGGAGTTCACGGCTACCTGATGAAATTGCTTGGCGGATTGCCGAAACGGCCCCGGATCGTCCGGGGCCGTTTCTATGCGTTTGAAAACAGATAGCCCGGTTATTCCATAAACAGATTGCAGGTTATCGGAAAGACACGGCTACCAAGCGCGTTGCAGTGCTCGGTATAATGAGCCGGACACATTTCCCGGACCCTTGCGATGAGGAGCCTTTATGAGTGAAAGCATAAGCACGACCTGCGTACAGGGGGGCTACCGTCCCGGCGACGGCGAACCTCGGCAGATTCCCATTTACCAGTCCACCACCTGGAAATACGATACGAGCGAGCACATGGGCAAGCTGTTCGACTTGGAAGAAGCAGGGTATTTCTATACGCGTCTGCAAAATCCCACCAACGATTTCGTGGCGGCCAAGATCGCCGAGCTTGAGGGCGGCACGGCGGCTATGCTCACTTCGTCGGGACAGGCGGCAAACTTTTTCGCGGTGTTCAACATCGCCGGTTGCGGCGACCATATTGTGGCCAGTTCGGCAATCTACGGCGGTACTTACAATTTGCTGGCGGTCACCATGAAGCGCATGGGACTGGAGTGCACGTTCGTGTCTCCCGATTGCACCGACGAAGAGCTCGAGGCTGCTTTCCGTTCGAACACGAAGGCCGTATTCGGAGAAACCATCGCAAACCCCGCCTTGTCCGTGCTTGACATCGAGCGTTTTGCCGCGGCGGCACATGCGCACGGCGTGCCGCTTATCGTGGACAACACGTTCCCCACGCCGGTGAACTGCCGTCCCATTGAGTGGGGCGCCGACATCGTCACCCATTCCACCACGAAGTACATGGACGGTCACGGAGCGAGCGTCGGCGGGGCTATCGTTGATTCTGGAAGGTTCGACTGGACCGCGCATGCTGACAAGTTCCCCGGTTTGTGCGAACCGGACGAAAGCTACCACGGAGTAACGTACACCGAGCGTTTCGGTTTGGCCGGTGCGTTCATCACGAAGGCGACGGCGCAGCTCATGCGCGATTTCGGGTGCACACAGTCGCCGCAAAACGCCTTCCTCGTCAATATGGGGTTGGAAAGCCTGCACCTGCGCATGGCGCAGCACAATGCCAACGGGCTTGCGCTGGCCGAATTCTTGGCGCAGCATCCAAAAGTGGCGTGGGTGCGCTATCCGGGCCTCAAGGGCGATGCCGAATACGAACTTTCCCAGAAGTACCTTTCCCATGGCGCAAGCGGCGTGGTCAGCTTTGGCGTTGCCGGCGGTCGGGCGGCAGCGGAGACGTTCATGAAAAACCTCAAGTTGGCCCAGATCGCTACGCACGTGGCAGATGCGCGGACCTGCGTGTTGCACCCGGCGAACGCGACGCATCGCCAAATGAACGATGCGGAGCTGGCGGCCGCCGGCATCACCGCCGATCTCATTCGCTTGTCGTGCGGTATCGAAGGCACGGGCGATCTTGTCGCCGATGTCGAACAGGCTCTTGCCGCAGTGTAGACGCGCCGCATTTTAGGCAAGCGAGAAGAATTCCAAGCATCGCGAAACGCAGGACGCTCGAAAAACGAGCGCCTGCGTTTCTTTTTCGGCGAGGTAGAGTTCGAAATCGGACGGCTTCTTGCTGAATTCCCCTCCGGTCGACGGCCAAGGCTCGGTATACTGTTTTTCATGGAAAACCGCAAAGAGCATATGGTCGCGCTGTCTGATATCCCCGTCGAGTTTGCCCAGTTGAAGTGCACTGACGAGGGGATAAGGCCACTTGTTGCCAACGATGAGTTTTTCGCTTTGATGGGTTGCGTTCGCGCGCCCGGAGAGCTTTATCCCGAAGCCCTGCTTGCCACGTCTGGTTGGGATCAGTTTTCCGAGCGCCTGCGGATTGGCATCGAAGCGGGCGAAACCATAATCGAAATCGAAGTTCCTCAAGAAACCCTTGACGGATCCGTCCTCAGGGTTCGAACGCGCTGCAAGTACGACCCCGATCGACGAATCGCCTCATGCAGCGTACTGGACGTGACGTCGTGGTTGGAGACGCGCAGACGCTTGCGCATGAGCGAGGATGCTTTTCGGGTCGCCGTCGAAATGAGCGGCAAGATCATTGCGGTTTTCGACACCGTCGAGCGAGCGCTGCTTTTGCAGAATGTTTCCGGCGGAAGGCTGATCGAGCCTATCCGCTACGAGGACGTTCCCGATAGTCTGGTAACACGAGGACTGGTTGCCCCCGAAGGGGTCGATGCGTTTTTGGGGCTGTACCACGATATCGATAGGGGCGTTCCTCATGGAACGGCGGTCATCCGCATGCGCAGGTCCGTTTCCGGCGATTTTCGGTGGTATCAGGTTGATTATACGCTGGTGACCGATGATGAGGGCAATCCCGCTTCAGCGGTTATCTCGTTTTGGGACGTGACCGAGCGGCGCGAGCTCGAGCGCGCGCAGAAGACGCGTGCGGAACGGGATTCCTTGACAGGCGTTTTGAACCGGGCTACGTTCGAGGCGCTGTCCTCTCAGCTTATCCGGGAATCAGAAGACCAGGTCAACCATGCTTTCATTATGGCCGATCTGGATGGCTTCAAGATGACGAACGATTCGCTCGGCCATGCGGTGGGCGACCTTGTGCTGGTGTGGTCGGTAGAGGCGCTTTCCGAGGCCGTTCGTCATGGCGATATGGTTGGGCGCATAGGCGGCGACGAGTTCATGGTGTGCCTGCGCGGCATTTCGTCGCGCGAGGTTATCGAGGCCATTGCGCGGCGCATGTGCGCGGCCGTGTCGGAGATGGCCGCCAACGATCCGCGACGCCGAGACTATCCTACCGTGAGCTTGGGCATCGCTCGGTTCCCGCGTGACGGCGCCACATACGAAGAGCTGTACCGTAACGCCGATGCGGCCATGTACCGAGCCAAGCGCAGCGGCGGCAATACGTGGGAGTTCTTCTCATAAATCGTTCGCCCTCCCAGGCGCAGCCAGGCTTGCGGTCCTATTCCCAGCCCGGCTTTCCAACTCCTCCTTGCTCGATGGTGTCGAGCAACCCCTGACGATCGAACACGCCCACCTTGCGGTAGATATTGCTTACATGGTGCTTCGCGGTGCCCTGGGCGATGGACAATTCATCGCAGATATAGCGGACCGTACGTCCGCGCGCCAGCAGGACCAGCACTTCTCCTTCGCGGTTCGTCAGTCGGCACATTGCCGCGATGCGCGCGCATTTTTGCTCAAGGCTCGTGTCGGTCGCTGTGCGCGGCGTGGCATACAGTCTCTGCACGTCGGTCTGCGTGAAAAACAGCATGCCCGCCAATGTCAGAATGAGCACGCCTACAAGGAACACGTCGGTTCTCAAGGAGCCGGACCATATCGATGGTTGTTGCAGCGCGTCAGCGGCGAACGATCCCGCAAGCGTGCCCGTTCGCGCGCAGAAGATGACCAGCCCGAACGAAAGCGCCACGGGAATGCGCGCGCGGAAAGCAACGTCGGTAGATACCAGCATCATGAACATATCCAGGCAGTACACACCCATGATGATGAGCCCCGCTCCTATAAAGCGATAAGGGGCGGATAGAAGAAGCAAGAGGACAAGGCCTGCTACCATGGCGGGAATAACGGGACGGTACAACGCGATGGGCTCGGCGAACGACGGTGCCGCTACCATGGAAAGCGTGATGGCGCCTATGCCTCCTCCTGCCAAAATGAGCGCTTTCGCGATGAACGAAGCGTCTCCGTCGGCAAACGTGTTGGCCATTCCCTGCGACATGCCGTACACAACGCTTATGATAAGGATGCATGTGAGGACCCGAGGTACCGGTATTGTTTTTATATCAAGCGGCAGCACGGAAGGCTCTCTGCGCGGTTCCTTTTTACAGGCTTTCAAAACGGCTGCCGACACCAGGGGCATTGCGGCGTTGAAGGCTACGGCTGCCCACTGCGGAAGCGCGTATGCTGCGAAAAACAGCGCGAAGGCAAACGTGTACGACACGTATAGATGACGCCCTACGCGGCCGGTGGCAAGCGCGCTCCATAATTCTCCCCACATGACAAGCAGCAACGCATTGCCGAACGCTACGGCGACCGCCCCTGCTAAAAATGCAGAGAAGCCAATCGGACCGACCCCGAACGTCAGAGCGAGGGGGATGACGACCGATCCCGTTGCGGTCAGCCCTCCTGCGGCTGCAAAGCAGCTACGCCGGGTGAGAAACGGGGCATGCCACCGAGCTGCGAGCATCACGGCTAGGTATCCCATCGTGGTAAGAGCGAGTACCCATAGCAAAGCATTGCCGGCGAAAGAGAATCGTTCTGCATCGGGAATGAGCGTGGTGGTGCACATGCTGATCATTTGCCAAGCCTGCCAGAATCCCAGGCCCAGCAAACGCCATCCTGAGAATCGCTCGCCCTCTTGGTTCAACCGTGCTTCGCCCATGCGTACTCCGTTTCGCTTCCCCCTGGCCTCCCTCTTCAAAGCTAGCAAAACCGTGGGACAGGTGCAAGTTGCGTTCAGGAAATCCTATGGTCCGATGTGGCCCATAAGCCGTTTTCCTGCGAAAATGGGCCGCTTTGTTCGATGACTGCGCATCCCGGAAGACCCATGATGACCTCAAGCGCAGACGGAGGGATCTGCGAATGAATCGAAAGGGGTTCGTATGTCCGAGCATGTGAAAAGCGGTCTATCGCGCCGTGCGTTTCTAGGCCTGGGTGCTACGGCTGCCGTTGCAGCGGGCGCAGCGGGTCTTGCTGGTTGTGCGCCTGCGGCGGGCGGGGCGTCAGACTCGAAGGCTTCTACGACGGATGATTCCGCCGCAGGGAAGTCTGCGTACGCTTGGGAAGTTGCGCCGGAGCCCATTACCGATATCGCGTCCACGGTAGACACGGACATCTTGGTTATCGGTGCGGGCCTGGCCGGATGCGCGACCGCTGCGGCGGCTGCCGAAAAAGGCGGCAAGGTCACGGTGGTCGAGAAGACGTCCAGTTGGAACGGCCGCGGTGGCGGCTTCGGCGCCATAAACTCGCACTACATGGACGAACTGGGCATCAAGGTCGATCGCGTGAACGCCAAGCAGCACTGGATCGCGCAGTGCGCAAGCCGTGCGAACGAAGATTTGATTTCCAAGTTCTTCAACCATTCCGAAGAAGCATCGAACTGGCTTTTGGCTAAGGCTGAAGCGTTGGGCGGCTCGGCCATGGTGGGTGCGTTCTACAGCCATGACGACGTGTACGCCGAGCAGCCGGGTTACCACATGCTCCGAATTCCCGAGGAAGCCGGCCTCAAGTCCACCGGGTTCGCCGGCGCCGAGCTGTGCTACAACGACGCCGTGCGCGATGGCGCCCAGTTCGTCTTCGACGCGCCGGCCGTGCAGCTGGTAAAAGACGGCTCTCGGGTGACGGGCTGCATCTGCGAGACGAAGGACGGCTACGTGCAGTACAACGCAAGCAAGGGCGTAGTGCTGTGCACGGGCGACATCGGCGGCGATGCGGAGATGGTCAAGGCGTACGCGCCGATCTGTGCCGAGTACGGACAGCCGCGCAGCCAGTACACCCCGATGGGCGTGAACACGGGCGACGGCCACAAGATGGGCATGTGGGCCGGTGCGCAGCTGCAGGACCTGCCGCTTCCCACGATGATGCATCCGCAGGCGTTTTGCTGGTTCCACGGGCCGTTCCTGTTCGTGAACGACAACGGCGAGCGCTTCATGTGCGAAGATACCTGGGTGCAAGGCAAGTCGCTTGCCATCAACCGCCAGCCCAACGGCGAAGCGTGGTCCGTGTTCGACGCCAACTGGAAGACCGACCTGGTGAACGGTCTGCCCTACGGCGGCGGTATGTTCTGGGATTCGTTCCGCCCCTACGGCAGCGACCTGGAGCTGGCTCCGCAGTACTTCGAGACGCAAATTCCCAAGTACATCGAGCAGGGCATTGCCTATCAGGCGGACACTCTGGACGACCTTGCCAAGAAGATCGGCTGCGACGCCGCTGCGCTCAAGGCCACGGTCGATCGCTACAACGGCATGTGCGAAGCGGGCGAGGACACCGACTACTACAAGAAGCCCGTGTTCCTGACCCCCGTGAAGGAAGGCCCGTTCTACGCGCTCAAAGTCGGCCCGGCATTGCTTGCCATCCCGGGCGGCCTGCGCACGAACGTCGACTTCCAGTGCCTCGATGCGGAAGGCAAAGCCATCGAAGGCCTTTACGCGCTCGGCAATGTGCAAGGCGACATCTGCGCGGTTGACTATCCCATCAACGTTGCCGGCAACAGCCACGGTCGCTGCATCACGTACGGTTACGTTTTGGGACACGAGTTGGCTCAGGCATAGGCCTTTCCGCCAATCCGATTTCCCGGCCCCTCCCTCGGTCCCTCGCGCTTCGGCGCGGGGGACCGCTTGCGTGTCCGACGTCGCCCTGCAGAGCGGATCGTTGCCCGCGTTGCCTGCCCAGGTGCTCGGCCGTTCTTTCTTTATGCAAATAGCGCGCAGCGTCATGATTATTCGTTGACTTCTGGGGTATTCCCTGTTTACAATGCAAAGGTTCGCTTTCGAAAGCCCCGTGCATGCAGTAAGAAGCGGAAGCGCGAACCGGGGAGTCCAGACCTTAGGTTGCGCGTCGGCGTAGGAACCCGACATCCGATCTACCTGCACTTTTGAAACCGATCATTCGCCGCGAAGCGGTTGGTTCGCTTTGTCGAGCCGCTGAAGAGCGACGGAAATCCCGCCCCGCACGGCGGGGTAGGACAGGATTTTGGAGGAAGATAGTGAAGACGTATTACGCGAAGCCCAACGAAGTTGAGCGCGAGTGGGTCTTGATCGACGCAGAGAACCAGGTTCTCGGTCGCGTCGCTGCAAAGGCTGCTCATATTCTCAAGGGCAAGCACAAGCCGCAGTACACGCCGCATGTCGACACCGGTGACTTCGTGGTCATCATCAACGTGGACAAGATCCGCGTGACGGGCACGAAGGCTCAGTCCAAGAGCTATTACCGTCACAGTGGTTTCCCCGGCGGGCTGAAGTCCGAGACCTTTGAAGAGGCCATGGCAAAGCATCCCGAGCGCGTTATCGAGCATGCTGTCAAGGGCATGCTGCCGAAGAACACGCTTGGTCGCGCCATGGGCAAGAAGCTCAAGGTGTACACGGGTGCGGAGCATCCGCACATGGCTCAGCAGCCCCGCAAGATCGAGATGGAGGGTTAACCCATGGCAGGTGAAGCTTTGTACTACGGCACCGGCCGTCGCAAGAACGCTGTTGCGCGCGTGCGCCTCGTTCCCGGCACCGGCAAGATGACCATCAACGGCCGCGAAGCTGCGCAGTACTTCGGTCGCGAGGCTTTGGTCGATTACGCCAAGACGCCGTTCAAGGTTACGGACACGGTGGACCACTTCGACGTTATCGCCATTCTGAACGGTGGCGGCATCTCGGGTCAGGCCGGCGCTCTGCGTCACGGCATCTCCCGCGCGCTGCTTTCCGCTGGCGATTATCGCGCCGAGCTCAAGAAGGCTGGCTTCCTGACGCGCGACTCCCGTATGGTGGAGCGCAAGAAGTACGGTCTCAAGAAGGCCCGCAAGCGCCCGCAGTTCTCGAAGCGCTAAGTCGTATTTGCGAACAGCATGTCTTTGCAAAGCCCGTCTCGTTCGAGGCGGGCTTTTTCTGTATATAGGTAGGGCGAGACTGCGGACGGGTGAAGCTATGCGATTTCGCGCGATTCCCGAAAAGGGCCTTGCGCCGCGTCCCGGCTTCACGTAACATGCTCCCTCCGCGCTTCCCGAGGGGAGGGCGCGGCTGCAACCCGCGGTTCCTCGCAAGGCGGACGAAGCCTCGACGGGAACGGGCCGAAGAACTTTTTCGAAAAAAGTTCTTGACGCCGGGCGGGGGCACGGGTAGTATATCTCCTTGCGCTTCGGGCTTCGGCCCAAGGCGGAGAACCTTGAAAACCGGATACTGAGAAGCAGAACAAGCGAGAAAAAAGCCAAGTGAACGGATCCGCATGAGACGGACCCCGGCCGGCCGCGGACCCCTCGGGGAGGCGGGCGGCGGGA
>NZ_JAJNOQ010000012.1:0-69337 GCF_021044775.1 Paraeggerthella hominis | reverse complement strand
TCGGGCCCTTGAAATCAATATCTTGTGGGTGTGCACTGCTAGGCAGAATCACTGTGCCGATGCTGCGAAATGCCGTACCGATGGTCTGGAACGATGTACCGATACGGGTGTAATAACCAACAGCGAACGAAATCACCTGTCAACAGGCGTTCGATCAGTTCCTGTTCTCAAAAAGACAGCAAGGATGCCGAGCCAAAACGATACAGACCTACGTTTGCCACGTGCAGGAGTTCGTAAGCTGGTGCATGGGCGACAATCCCGCAAGCTCAAAACAAAGAACGGCTTCTCCCCTCTTTTTCGCCATCGGAAGCATCAGGAAGCTCCATGTCGAAACATGGGAGGGCATACTCCGAAACGAACTCGGCAACATGGACACGTCGGTTCAGACGAAGGTGAAGTCCATTCGAACGTTTTTGTATTGGTGCATGGACGAAGAGCGGGGCTGGGTGAAGCCCTTCAAGATCAGCCTCCCCAAAGCGGATATGACTCTGAAAACGCCCTACAGCCAAGCCGAATTGGACGTGTTGCTCATGCAGCCCAAGACCGACGATTTGACCGAATGGAGAACGTGGGCGGCTATCAGCTTCATCGTTCGAACCGGCGTGAGACTCTCAACCGCCGTTAACGTGAAATGGTGCGATATCGATCTGGAAAAGCATGTTTGCATCCTCCGGCACACCAAGACCAACGAGCAATACTACGTGCCCGTCCCTACCGATGCCATGCTCGACCTCATGACGTGGCAGAGCATAAGCCCCGCGACAGAGGAAGGGTACGTGTTCTTCAGCACTTACACAGAGAAGAAGCTCAATCCGAACGGACTCTATCACGCCATTCACAACTACAACCTGGCGCGCGGAGTAAGCAAAACGTCGGTGCATCTTCTTCGGCATACGTATGTCAAGCACACGACAAAAATGTATTTCTGTTTTTGCGTATTGTACTTATTTATACAATTTTAGTTGGAAAATGCCAGTCATAGTCTGGCATTTTCAATAGCTATGCTATCAACATTCTTTTCCTTCGATTCAGCAGACAGCGTCCGCTAAATCAATCAAGAGACGAAGGTTTTACTGCTCAATCTTCTTCTGTACGAAATGCTCAATAACATTGTTAAATATAATGTCATCAAATTTTTTGCCAGAGAATACACCATTACAAATTTCCATTAACCAATCGACATCTTCGGATGGAAGCTTGCTCTTCAATAAACGAAGCATTCCCGCGATGTTGGTCTGAATACCCTGTGTTTCAGCTGCAAGATAGAAGGCATCTTCCGGCTCCGTCAACAACTCCACAGATTTAGAATATGTCCATAGTTCTTCTGCAACATCTCCTATGGGAAGTTGATCGACATCGATGGAGTTTTTTTCAGGCAAATCATATTTTTCAATAAAGCAGTCGAGCATTTGCGCTGTCACGTCCACAGGAAATGGAGGCATCAGTTCATCAAGCAATGAATGATTCCCTGATTCGATTGCCTTCTTGATGTCAACGAACATCCGTCGAGGGAACTGTAAAGCAATAGGGTTTATTTCTTCGGACTCGTTTGCAGATAAAATGACTAGGTAATCAAAGGGAGCATCCGAAAATGCGATACAGCCCAGAAGACATTCGGTTAAATTGTCTTCCGATGTCATATCAAAATCACCAACTATGATGGGATAATAGCTCAACATGTCAGTGGTGTAAATTTGATCAGGAAAATGAATCGAATACTTGGATTCTAATTTCGACAATCCGTCTTCTGCTATCTTTCTCTCATCCCGACAATGCCCGTCATACCAATTCCTAATTTGATATTTATTAAAATACTTATTTGGCGAATGTGCCTGGTAGTAGCTACAGCACATTATTAGTCGCTCTATGCTTTGTGTTTCCATAACACAAAGAGCTAACTGTCTTTCCTGGAAGCCAAAATCAATTGCGATTTCTGCAAAGTAATTCTGCATTGTCACAAGAGTACTTTGGGCTGTCGTAAGGTTAACCATAGCCAATCTTTGTTTTTGCTCATCCTTAACGAGGACCCCTACAAACTGATTCGTAAAGTTACGTATGCTTTGAAAGTACTTACTCTTTATTTTTCCTAACCTCTCGGGCACTGTAGCTTTTTCTTCAAAAGGACGATCTTCCTTAGGATATCGCTTTTCACCAGTAGTAATTAGGGCAAATTCTTCACGAAGTTGATCCACCTCACCGGCCAAACTCCCTAATGGTTTTTCACCAAGAAGTTTATAAACACAGGCACAGCACTTATCTGCAAGCAAACATATATGTTCTCTCACATCAAACCAGTAATTTAACCATTCTGTCACGGTATCAAATTCGTAATTGCTCATAATGGTCTTGTTCCATAGCGACGTAAGATTCTGATGGAACATGATTACAATGTTTCTAATGGGCATTTCTTTATGCGCATCTTCAGGTACGGTATAAGCAGATAATAAACTTAAAGTTGGTTTTAATGCATCCGCACAGTACAAATCAAATATAGGTAATGTCCTGCAGACATATTTCAACCTCGAAACACTTTGCTCATTTCCGGTTTTGATATTGCGCAATTGAAGTATATACTCAACATGAATTGCATTCTTTCCGGAATCAATAAATATTTTGTGTGATTTTGTTTGCTGTTTGAGGTATGTAAGGATATGCTTAAGATTTCTTCCGACAAACTCCATATATACATCTTTGTTACCACAGTAGGAGATATACATTAGAGTTGAAATGCACTCCAAAGTTAATTTTTCCGGCTCGATCCAAATATCGTCCAAAGAGATGCTTGCAGACAAATTAAATTCAGAATTTATGTTGTATATCCATTCGGAAATGGAGGCATAAGATGCAATGTCTTTTATCTCGGCAAAACTAAGAGGAAGTAATTTTCTATATAAACAATTGCAAAAAGCATGGACAAGAGTTTTCTGCAAATTACAGGCGGGAATACGATCGCGTAATTCGCAAAGATATTCTACATTCTTATTATCTGGGAGTACTTCTTGCATCTTGTCAAGAGTGTCTATCGACACGCCAAACTCTGTGAATGCTGCAAAAGGACACATTTCGGTCGATATGACGAATAGTCCACCATGGGCATTTGCATCGTCGAACGCAGACTGATTTGAAAGATAATACTGCATCACGCTCCCTGAAAAAAGCCCCTGTATTGCAAGAATATAGTTCGATAAATCATCCTTATCCCACAATACCTCTACAATATTTCTGAAGAATTCATCGTTGTTGAGATTAAACTCTGGTAGATGAGAAAACATTACAGGAAGATCTGCTTTTCCTGTAATTTTAATAACGGAAATAGCTGTGTTGTCAACAGAAAGAAATTCGTGCAATCTATCAACAACATGTTTAGATCTGATGGGATGAAGCCCTTCAATATACCCTCTTTCAGCATTCACATGTACAAGGAACTCGGATTCCATACTTTTTAAGAGCTCCCCAAAATCCGAGCCAGAGTCTTCTGATTGACTCGCATAAAGGTCGGCAACAGAAAGCCTGACTCCGCAAAGATCTGCAAAACATACTTTGCGTAGGATTTCACATTTTGCTTTGCCAGAAGATGATTGTCCTATTTCGGATATTTGTGAGGCTATTCTTTCTGATAGCATCTCGCCATGAGTAAGCAAGTAGACATACTCTATAAGTAGTCGTCTTTCTGCAATCTTATTCCATGCTCTTTGCCAGCTTGTCATGCTTGGGTGAAGCTGCTTAGCCTCTCTGAATAGATTGAATATCTCTATTGCTTCCTTTTCTTCTAAAGCCGGCTTAATTACTTTCAAAGACTGAATATTGCTCAAGTCGCCACTATAATTGTACCAATCAATCTCTCGCGATGTGATGAGCAACTTATAATGACAATGCAATTCGGATTGTAAGAGCTGAACAAGATAATTCCATTTGCTGAGATGGTTATCCAGATTGTCAATTAAGATAAGAATCTTTTCACCAAGCTGAATTCTTGCTTTGAAATATTGGACGATATTTCCAATCTCTTTGATTTCATCGCACCACAATAATTGATATGGTACATATTCATCTTGGAGGATATAAGCTGTCTGCAAAGCCAGTGTGGTTTTTCCTTGCCCACTAGAAGCTTTAATTACAGTAACCGTGTTTTCGCAAATGGAATTAATAACATCTTTCTCTAAGCTCGGTCGTTTGATTGGAAGCCCACTTGCTATATCTACTGGTGTTGCTTTTTTCCCCTCGTAAAAACTACGACCTTCATCAAGGCTAGGCTTAGAGTAGTCCAGTTTACGAATCCAACTATGAGCTGGATTCTGAGGACCCTTACTGATATCTATTTTGACAGATTGGATTTGGGAATCTAATTCCGCTTTGGTCACATAGGCCCGCTGCTCCATTTTTTCAAAGCAAAGGATTTTTATGCCGTTTGCAAATAAAGAAACATTGTCCGTGTTAATCTCATAAGTTCCAATTAAGGCTTTTTCAATTTCAGCAGCAAGTATAGATTTTTCTATCTTCTCAAATGACAAATGTGAAATAAATTTATCGAAATCATATGCAGACCAATTCCAAGAAGGATTGTTTTGCTTGATATTTAAAATCGCATCAGTCCAATAGATGCGTGATTTTTCATCCAAATCAGATGCAAATATCTTACTTAGATTGCCTTTTGCAACAGGGAAATCATAAACCAGCTTAAAAAATCTATTTTGATCCAGCAAATATGCTTCAAGAAAGTTTTTAAGCACATCATGCAAAAAGCTGGCATCCTGTTTGTTGACAGAATATTTCAGCTGTATATGAGTGACATCACTGCTGTCATTTTTCTGCTTAATACAATCAATATCTTCAATTCCCTCAAGCTGAAAAGAAATGCCCGGACTTGATGACGAAAGAATTAAATAGCACGAATACAAGAATTGATACGAGTACCCTTTGAGTGCGATTTGTCCGCCATCTCTAGAAATACTTAATTCCTGGATATTTGCTTTTGGCGCTGCAACTTTTTTGCTTTTCTTCTTTGTGCCTTTTCCCATATTTCGCACCTTTCATTCTCTTATTGGTAGCGTCCCGAAAGTTGGTGCATCAATCCGTTTTGGAGGGCGGACGAAGCCTGCCCGAGAAAAACGGCCATCGTCCAGAATCGTTAATCACCACAAAAAACGGATTCAGGGAAAGGCGATGACCGTCGTGGACACTGTACTATGCAACGACCCGGAAGTGAAGAGGCTCGCGCTCGAGGCGCTCGAGGAGTGCACCGACCTGCAGGCGTTCGGGCGCAGATGCCTGGAGATCCTCTTGAACTCGCTCGTGTCAGCGAAGGCCAACGAGGCGTGCGGGGCGCCCTACGGCGAGCGCAGCCCCGAGCGCACCAACAGCCGCAACGGCTACAGGGAGCGCGGCCTTCTCACGTCCGCAGGGGACATAAGGGTCGGGATCCCGAAGCTGAAGACGGGGACGTTCTTCCCCCGAGGACCTCATAGAGCGCTACTGCCGGGCGGACCGTGCGCTCGCGGCCGCGGTGGCCGAGATGTACGTCATGGGCATCTCCGCGCGCAAGATGGAGGAGGTGGCGGGCGTTCCGCCGTCAGCGCTTCGACGGCGTGAGGTTCGCCCACCCGTGGCTCGACGCCACCTACGTCAAGTGCCGGGTCGACGGCCGCTCGGTCTCCCAAGCCGTCGTGACCGCCATCGGGCTCGACGACACGGGCCACAAGCGCTTCCTGGGCGTGGACTGCGCCGACACCGAGTCCCACGCCGGCTGGAAGGCGTTCCTGTCCGACCTGCGCGCCCGCGGCGTGGCCGCCGGCGAGGACGGGGCGCAGCTCGTGGTGTCGGACGCCCACGAAGGGCTCGAGTCGGCGATAGCCGAGACGTTCCAATGGGCGGCCTGGCAGCGCTGCGTCACGCACCTGATGCGCAACGTCGTCGGCCACGTCCACAGGAGGGAGGACCAGAGGATCGCGCGCGAGGCGATGAAGGCCGCCTTCGCCCAGAAGAACCCGCTCGTGGCGCGGGCGCACTGCCAGAGGGCGGCCGAGGAGGTCGCGAAGCCGTCGCCGTCGGCGGGCGGGGTCCTGCTGGAGGCGGAGGAGGCTCTCGCCTACCCGGCCTTCCCCGTGTCGCACAGGACCAAGATCCGCACCGACAACGTGCAGGAGCGGGCCGACCGCGAGATCAAGCGGCGCACCAACGTCGTGCAGGGCTTCCCTTCGCGCGAGTCCCTCATCCGCTTGGCGGGCGCGGTGCTCATCGAGGCCGACGAGGAGCGGTCGGTGAGCTGCGTCATCTCGAAGCCGTCGCCTGCCCACGCATGGAGAAGAGCCGAGGGATCGACGCCGAGCGAGGAGTCCATGCTCGCTGCAAGGCAGGCCGCCGTCGAGATAATCTCGGCGGCGATTGACCCCGAGGGCGAGCAAGGGCAGCATTCATCGAGCAGGGGTGGCCGGCGATTCCAGCGATGGCCCTTGATGCACCACAAATCGGGACGCGGCCTTTTGTTCAGCTGGTACGACATGGATGTTATCGACTCGAACCTATAGGCGAATTGCATTAAGTCTCCAAAGCTCTTAGAGCGGAACGAGTGTCGTTTTACCCTTGAGACAAGTACCGCCGCACGGTTGAGGACGCTAGGGGAAATCGGCGTGCAAAGTGCAAAGTGGATGCCGACTATTTTTCTGCCTTGAAGAGTGCTGACAAACTGCTATCATGTAAAAGTTCGATTATGAGGTACTGACGGCATGTGGAATTAGGCAGGATGCCTGGATGCCGGACAGGTGGTCATCCCTCGAAAGAGCAGGATGATTTCACTGGTTTTGTACTTCTGAACAGGACAAACGTGCCCTTGTAGCTCAGGGGATAGAGCGTCTGCCTCCGGAGCAGAAAGCCGCAGGTTCGAATCCTGTCAAGGGCACCAGTTGAATCATCGGGTCAGGCCATGTGCCTGGCCTTTTTCGTTTTCCGCAGCCCGCCGCGCAGGCGCACCTTATTCCACGTCGGCCAAGATCTCGCCAGGCTCGTCGCCGGCGTCGAGGAATTTCTTGCGCGTGACGAAGTTCCACACCATCACGACGAACGTGGCTCCTATCTTCACCACCAGGTAGTGCACGCCCAAAAGCTCCACGCCCGCCCACATGCAGAAGTTGTTGATGCCCAAGCCTATCACCGACAAGACCACGAATATGACGAACTCTCGACGACGGCTCATGCCTTCTTTGTGCTTGAACACGTAGCGCATGGAGGCCACGTAGTTGAACACCACGGACACCGTGAACGAAACGGTGGCGCTTACCAGGTAGTTGACGCCGAACGCCTCGGTGAGCAAGGCCAGCAAGCCGTAATCTATGACGAAGGCGATCACGCCCACCACGCCGAACTTCATGATCTGAGCGATCAGCTTCTTCACGTTCCGCCGTCCTTCCGTCCGCCAGGGCCGCGTCCCGCAAGAGCCGGGACCGGTCTAGGTTGCCGCGCCGCCTTCTTTACGCGCCCTCTTCAAAAACTTGTCCATTGTGGCATAAACCCGGCGGATATCAAGCGGCTTGCTCAGATGTCCGTCCATTCCGCTCAGTCGGCTGCGCTCCTCGTCCTCCACGAAAGCGTTGGCGGTCATGGCAAGAATGGGAATGCAACGAGCGTCGGGGCGGTCGAGCTCGCGAATGGCGCGGGTGGCCTCGTATCCGTCCATCTCGGGCATCTGCACGTCCATCAACACAAGGTCGAAGTAGCCCGCCTCGGATTCGGCGAACACGGAAACCGCGCGAGCGCCCGTTTCGGCCGTGACCGCACACGCGCCCGCCATCGACAGGATCTCGATGGCGATCTCGCGGTTCAGCTCGTTGTCTTCCGCCACCAGCACCCGCGCGCCGCCGAAGTCGTACGACGAAGATTCCGAAAGCCCGCTGTCAACCGAGGACGAAGCCGACCCCTTCCCGGACGCCTGGCCCAGCGGAAGCTCGACCGTGAACACCGACCCCTTCCCCAGCGTGCTCTGAAGCCCCACGCGACCCCCCATCATCTCGGCGAACCGCTTCGTGATGGCAAGGCCAAGCCCCGTTCCGCCATGCGCCCGAGCCGTGCAGGGGTCTCCCTGCTCGAACAGCGAGAATATGCTCTCGAAATGCTCCGGCCCGATGCCGCAGCCCGTGTCGATGACCGAGAACCGCACCCATAGAGCGTCGTCGCAAGCAGCGCGGGAACGTCTCGAAGCGCTATCGTCAGGACCCTCCTGCGCCAGAAGCCCCGAAGAACGGTCTTCAGGACCCGTCATCCGTTCGATCAGCAAGGTCACGCTGCCGCCTTCGGGGGTGAATTTGAAGGCGTTGCCCACCAGGTTGTACGCAATCTGGTTCAGCCGCAACACGTCTCCCGTGGCGAAATCGGGCAGATCGCCGGATTCGCACGTGGCGTAGTTCACCCCGTTTTCGGCGGCCTGCTCTTCGAACACGGCCGTGAGCGCGCTTGCGAACGCACGAAAATCGAACGGTTCGTCCTTGATCTCGATCTTGCCGCTTTCGATCTTGCTCATATCCAAAATGTCGTTGATGAGCGCCATCAGGTGGCGTGAGGACATGGTGACCTTTTCCAGGCAAACGCGCACCTTCTCGTCGTCGCCCATGTGCTCGAGCGCAATGGAGGTCATGCCCATGATGCCGTTCATCGGCGTGCGGATCTCGTGGGACATGCGCGAAAGGAACTCGCTTTTCGCCTGGTTCGCGCGCTGCGCCTGGTCGAGCGCGCTTTCCGCGCGCGCCTTCTCGTCGGCCAGCAGGCGCGTGTTCCGGCGCGCCAGCAGGTAGTACACCAAGAAGATCGACCCGACGGCCAGCGCCAGCGCGCCGCCCATGATCACGGCGTTTTGCTGCAGCACGTCGCTCAAAGACGCAATGCTGTCGTCCACCGCCCCGTAGGGCATGGTGGTGCACAGGTACGTGTCGCCGCCCTCCATGGGCTTCAAGTACAGGTAGCGGTGCCCCGATCCTTCGGCGGACGTGAACGGCACAAGGCACGACCGCCCGTTCTGCACGGCCTCGCGCACATCGTCGATACCGTAACCGTCCTCCAGGCTGGAAAAGCTGCCCAGCTGGTCGAACAGGTTGCTCCCGTCCTCCAAGCCGCCCGGGTCGCCTCCGATAATGCAGGTTCCGTCCGTCGTGATCACGCTCGACCGCGAGCGCCCGTTCGTCATGTCGAAGTCGATCCGATCGAACAGCCGGGAAGCGTCGAAGCTGGCGATGGCCATCGTGTACGTGACCGAACCGCAGGTGATGGGAGGTATGGCGTCAACCAGGATCACCGCGTCGTCGCGCATGATCGTGATGGACCCGCTGTCGTAGGTGCGCAGCTCTGAAATGCTCTGCGTAGCGGCGGTACCCGCGGCAAGGCTGTCGCAAGCCCCTTGCGCGGTGCAGTAGCTTCCATCGCTGGCTCGAAGCGCAAGAGAAAGGTACTGGTCGTTTTGCTGCTGGTCGGCAAGCACGGCGGCCACCTGATCCGCGGTTTCGGGGCGAAGGAGGTCGAGCGAGGTGCCCAACGTGTCAAGCTGGGCGAACTTGCTTTCGATGCTGGCCTCGTAATGAGCGGCCACGCGGTCGCTCAACTCCTCAAGGTACACCTCGCTCACGGACCGAATGGCCGCATCCGTAGCCGAGCGCGAAGACACGACCGTATATGCAAGAGAGCACGCGAGCACAAGAACCAGGGCGAGGGCCAAGAGGGCGACGCCCCTGCGTTCGCTCGAGCGTTTAAGCAGCTCCATGAGGAAATACGCCACCTATCGGAATCGTTGAGAGTTTCCGCATTCTAACACGCAGAACCCCGCGCTACCTTACTGTTGGGAAACAGCTTGCCAACCGTGTTTCATCCGGAGAATCACAAGGGCATCTGGCGCGCCGCGATGGTTTCGGGTAGGATGATCGACAATTCAACCGAGGAGAAGACCGTGCAGCAAAACACCGCCACCCAGACGACCGCCGAGCGCGCAACCGTAGCCGTGCTCATCCCCTGCTACAACGAAGCCGTGACCATCGGAAAGGTGGTCGACGACTTCAAGCGCGTCCTGCCGGACGCCGACATTTACGTGTACGACAACAATTCCTCCGACGACACGGCCGCCATCGCGCGCGAGCACGGAGCCATCGTGCGCACCGAGCGCCGACAGGGCAAGGGAAACGTCGTGCGCCAGATGATGCGCGACATCGATGCGGACTACTACCTCATGGTGGACGGCGACGACACGTACCCGGCAGAAGCCGCACCCGCGCTGCTCGCCCCGCTCATGAACGACGAAGCCGACATGACCGTGGGCGACCGCCTGTCCAACGGCACCTACGGCGAAGAGAACGATCGCGCCTTCCACGGATTCGGCAACGACCTGGTGCGCGTGCTCATCAAGTGGATCTACGGGTTCAAGTTCTCGGATGTCATGACCGGGTATCGCGCCTACAACGCCGTGTTCGCGAAAACCATGCCGGTGCTCTCCCCCGGCTTCGAGATCGAAACGGAGCTCTCCATTCACGCCGTGGACAAGCGCTGGCGCATCGTCGAGGTGCCCATCGACTACCGCGACCGGCCCGAGGGGTCGGAGTCGAAGCTCAACACCTTCTCCGACGGCATGAAGGTGCTGCTCATGATCTTGTCCCTGTTCAAAGATTACCGCCCGCTGGCCCTGTTCAGCTGGCTGGCCCTGCTGTTCTGCGTTCTGGGACTCATTGCGGGCGTGCCGGTCATCGTGGAGTTCGCGCAAACGGGCCTTGTTCCCAAGCTTCCCTCCGCGCTCTTGGCGGTGGCGCTCGTGTTCGTGGGCATCCTGGCCTTTGCAAGCGGCCTTATCCTGGACACCGTGGTCAAAGGCACCCGCAAGGAGTACGAACTGCAGGTGACGGCGGCTTACGAGCGCCTGGGACGCCGCAACCGCCAGGCATAGAGGCTCGGGGCGCTCGTCGATCAAGACCGCTGCATCTCTCCCTTCGAACGCCGCCGAGCCGCCCTATCGTAGCAAATATTATATTAGTTTTTTAGTCATGGTTTTCAGGAGGACTTCCTGCCATACTAGAGCTTTGCCGAAACTGCTTCGGGCTTGAAAAACGCCCGTCGCGCCCGAAGCAGTTCGCGACAACCGCCGCTCATCCCCGTGCAGAAAGCACCGCTTGCGCAAGATCGCTTCGGTCCTTGGCCGAGAAGCGGTATGAGACCTCCTGCGGCTGCCCCTGCGCATCCGCGCGCTCAACGCGCACGAACCTCAGCTCCACATCGCGATACCTCTGGCAAAGCAGGGCGTACGCGTAGCACTGCGCTTGAAGCAGATGCCGCTCCCGCACCAGATCGAGCGGCTCTTCGTCCCTGCCGCCCGTCTTGTAGTCGACCACCAGCGCGCGGCGCGCGGCGCCCTCGGGCCCGTCCGTGCACAAAAGATCGATCTCGCCTTCGAGAAAACCCTCCCCCACGCGCTCGAAGAACGGCACCTCGGCGCGGCGAAGCGGCCAAGAGGAAGCCTCGGCGTACGTGAAGCTGCCAAACCAGCAGGCGCACGCAGAGCGCAAGCGCTCCTTCTGGCAAGGCGTCAGTCCGAAGGCGGCGGCGAAGACGTTCAGGCGGGCTTCGTCGGGAACGCGGCCGGTTTCGACGGCGAACTGGGCCGCACGGTGAAACGCGCTGCCCAGCCCCGTAGCCTTATCGGCGTCGAGCGACCGTTCGGTCGCGTCCCCATCTTCCCGCATCAGCTTGCCGTCGGGACAAACGTCCCCATCGCCCAAGCCCGAGCGCTCCGATGCAGGAAGAGCCGGGGCCGTCGGCTCGCCTTCCCGAGCCAAGGCCGAATAGGAGAAGACGTCGCCGCGCCCGGCGCTCCACGGCTCGCACGCAGGCGCGTCGACGGGCGGCGACGGCACGACGAAGACGGCCTGCTCGGGCCGATCCCGCAAAGCGCCCTCTTCCAAGGCATCCGGCTGCACGAGCACCCGCTCGAACCGCGCGGGCTCGCTTCCGCCATACGGAAGCTGCGCCGATCCTTCGGGGAAGTCGGCGACGCCGCACAACGCGCTGCGCACGTCGTCTACGAGAGCCGCGTACGCAGGCGGCTTGCCCGCCGATGGAGCCTTCGCGTCCATAACGACCACAAGGGATTCGCTTGCGCGCGTAAGCCCCACGTACAGCTTGCGGCGCGCTTCGGCCAGCTCTTCGTCCGCCGCGCGCTGCGCGAGCGTCGCACGGTAGGCGGACTGCGTACATGAGCTGCTTCGGCCCTCGGCGCACGCGAACCCGCCGCCCTCGACCAACGCGCGGGCCGCGTCAAGGTCGGCGCTTTCCTCCAAGTCGCCCGCAAGCGGCATCTTGGACCGGCTCTTCACCTGCTCGAACGCATCCAAAGATGCGCCGGGAGCAAGCGAAGCCCGCGCCACGGACCCGCAAGCCTCCACCAGCAGCTTTCCCGCGCCCGCGCGCCCGTCGGCGAAATCCGCAAGCGCCACGATAGGAAACTCGAGGCCCTTCGAGGCGTGAATGGTCATGATCTTCACCACGTCGCCGCCAGCGCCGGACAGGGCGCCGGGCGACTCCTTCAAGCCAACCGACAGCTCTCCGGCGAAGATGCGGGCCGTCGAAGCCAGGCCGGCATGGTGCTCGGCCTCCACGGACTCTATGAGGCGAACGGCCTTCAGCACGTTGGCCGCGCATGCCGTTCCCACGGCCCCCTGCTCTTCGAGGCGCGCCATCCAGCCGCTTCGAACCACGGCGTCGCGCACCACGGCGGACGCGGGAAGGACCCGCGCCAAACGCTGCGCGCGGTCGAAGAGCCGCACGGCATGGGCCAGCCGGGGAGCAAGCTCGTCCGAGCGGGAAGCCAACCGCGCGAAGCCCCGATCGAGGTCGCGACGGCGCACCCTGCCCGTATCCGGGTCCTCCTCGGTAGCCAGCTCCAAAAAATCGTCGGCCGAAAGACGAACCATGTCGCTTGTCAGCACCTCGAACAGAGCAGCGGTGTTCGCCGGATTCGCAAGCGCCTCCAGCAGTCGCGCCACCACGCGAACCTCAGGCGCCGAAGCGAACTGCGATCCGCCCGTCACCACGCATTCGAAGCCCTCGGCGCGCAGCGCTTCGGCGTACACGCCCGCACGGCTCATCTTGCCCAACAGCACCACCATGTCGCCCGGAGCATGCCCGTCCTCGCGCAAAGACGCGAAGCGTCGGGCGATCTCCCGCGCACCGGCGCGCTTGACGTCGTCGATGCCCACGCCCGTGCCGCGCCCCGCCGGCTGCACGGCCAGCACCAGGTCGATGCGCGGTGCGCTCCCCCGGTAACGCGACGGGCGCGCATCGTGGGGTTCGAGCGACATGAACGCGTCGCCGAAGACCTGGGGCTGCTCGAACACGCGATCCACGAACGAGAGCACGTCGGCGTGACTGCGGAAATTCTTGGCAAGCTCCACGTAGAGCGCATTCACGTCGGCCGAGCGCATGACGCGTTTGTGGGCCTCGTACACGTTCACGTCGGCTCCGCGGAACCGGTAGATGGACTGCTGCGCGTCCCCGACCGTGCACAGGTGGGCGAAGCGCGGGCCGGACAGGCGCGCGATCATGTCGATCTGCAACTGGCTGGTATCCTGAAACTCGTCCACCATGACCAGCTTGAAGCGGTCCTCGTAACGGCGAGCGATGTCGGGATGCTGCTCGAACGCAGCCAGCGTGCGCGTGAGCAGATCGTCGTTGTCCAGCTTGCACAGCGCCTGCTTGGATTGCTCGTAGCGCAGCGACACCTCGCGCGCAAGCTCTTTGAGGTCGGCCGCCAACGGGAAAGCCAGCCCCAGCGCGATCTGCCGAGCCGCGTCCTCGTACACGGCCTGGTACGCTTTGACCGCCTCTTTCACGGTAGCCTTGAAATTGCCCCCGATGCGCGGGCACCCTTCGAGCGCGCCCGCCAGCGCGTGCAGGGCCGCTATGTTGTCCGCTCCGGCGGCAGGCCCCGCAACGGAGCCGTAGCGGCAAAGAAATGCCTGAAGGGCCTCGATCGCGTCCGCGGCCTGCCCGCGCGCACGCTCGGCCGTAGCGCTGCCGCCCGCCTGCTCGAGGGCGGGCTGCACCGTTTCGTACGCGAGCAGAAGCTCGCGCGCAAGCGCAGACGCGCACGCGGGCTCGGGTCCGAAGTCCACGGCGTCAATGCCTCCGCGCATGCTGACGGCTTTGTCCAGCAACGTCGCCAGCATGGAGGCCACCGACGGAGCCGAGGGCAAGGACGACCGCGCGGGATACTCGTCGAACAGCGCCGCATAAGACCCGCGCGCGATGATGTCGTTGTCGTCGCCGAGCGCCGCGTCGATGGCGTCGGCCACCAGATCCGCGCGCTCCGCGTCCCCCACAATGCCAAACGCAGGGTCTATCCCCAAATCGAGCGCATGGGTGCGCAGGATGCGCGCGCACATGCCGTGAATGGTGGATATCCAGGCTCCGTCCACTTTGAGCGCTTCTTCGACCAGGCCTTCCGCGCGCAAGGTGCGCTTGACGCGCGCTTTGATCTCAGCCGCCGCCTTCTCGGTGAACGTGATGGCCAGCACTTCGTCCACGCCGCCGGCTGCCGGCCCGCTTTCCGGCAGCAGCGCGTACGCAATGCGCTGCGTGAGCGTGAAGGTCTTGCCCGATCCCGCCCCCGCAGACACGAGCAACGGTCCTTTCACGTGCTCGATGCTTTCGCGCTGACCGGGCGTGCAGGTACGCAAGTCCATGGATCAACGCCTCCTTTCGCACGTGAGGACCGGACAATGGCCACAGGGGTCTTCGCCGCGCGGATCAGGCGCTATATCCCCGCGGGAAAGCGTGCGGACAGCCGCTTCGATACGCTGCTCCACCACGTCAAGAAGCTCCTGGAACGTCGCCGCGCCCACAGCCTCTCCCGCCGGGCCCGGAACGCCGCACGCCTGCATGTCGAGCCCCGGAACATCCGACTCGCCCACGACGCTGCGGTCCACGGCGCCCGCCACGCGAGCCGCCTTTCCGTACGACACGTACAGAGCGCCCACAACATCCAAGCCCAGCAAACGTCGCGCAACCTGCGCGTACGCAAGCGACTGAATCTTGTGCGGGAGCACGGCTCCGCCCGCCTGCGCCGCCTCCGACGCTGACGCGAGCGCGTAGTCGCCCGTGAGCGACCCCTTGTAGTCGATGACCACCGCTTGACCTCGATCGTTCACGTCAATGCGGTCAATGCTGCCGCGCAGCAGGCATCCCGCGTACGCGAACGGCTCGGCCTCGCCGAAATCGAGCTCGAAGCAGGTCGGCTTGAAGCCGGGAAGCAGAAGCGCCTCCCGATCAAGGTAGCCCAGCAGCCTTTTGCGCAGATCGGCCACTTCCGATTCCTCGAACTTCGTCCGAGGAATTAGCGGATTGCGGTTGCGCTTGAGCTCGCGTTGAAAGCCCAGGTGCCGGTCGAACGTAGCGCCCAGAAGCTCCCGTGCGCGCGCCAGGTTGTCCTGGGTCACTTTAGCGTTGCCCGCTTCACGGAAGCGCTCGTAGAAGCTTTTGAGCACCCCGTGAGAGAAGCTGCCCATCTCAAGCGGCCCGAACCCCGCGTCAGGCTCCGACAGGCGCAACCGGCGCAGAGCGAACCATTTGTACGGGCACTCCAGATAGCTTTCCAGAGCAGACGGCGAAAGGGCCGGTCGGTCGTCGCCGCCCGCGCCCCGCGGAACCACGATGTGCGAACGCAGGGGCTCGGACACCTCGCCGGAAGCGGGGACAGGCCACGCCAACGGCTTTCGAGCATCGCCCGCCGGCCGGGGCGCGAGGTTCGCGTGCAGCGCCTCCTCTCCCGCGCCGCGCGCATGCGGAACAAGGCTGCAAGGAAGTCCCGTGGCGCGATCCGAGGCCCCGTCCTGACCGTCGGACGCCCGGTAGCAATCGAGCAGTTCCTCGTACATGACCGCAGGGTACGCCTCGTCCGCGTCCTCGGTGTTGAGCGGGCGCTCCAAGACCGCAGCAGAGCACGCGCAAGACAGCGCGCGGAAAAACGTCCGGCGACCTTGCGCCAGCGCATCGCGGCAGCGCCCCAAGCCCAGCTTGTCCAGCAGCAAGGTCGCACCGTCTTCGTTCGCCCGCACGGGATAGGAACGCGCGTCCATGTCGCACAGCACAAGCGTCGAGCACGAGCACGCCGCGCGCTCGGCCACGTCGGCAAGCGAAAGAAACACCGCTTCGGGCTGCCGCTTCCCTTCAAAGGAAGGGTCCGCCGTTCGAAGGCTCGCGCGAACCATCGCGCGTTCCAGAAGCGGGCGCGCCGCCAAGGCGTCGGAGCCGGTGCGAGCGCATGCAGCCGCAAAGGAGCGAGCCGCCGAAACGGCAGCAAGCTGCTCCGAGCGAAACGACGCGTCAAGATCGATGCGACGGCGAAGGCGATCCTCGAAGCACGCAAGCGCACCGTCGACGTCGCCGCGCCGAAGCGCGGCCAGGGCGCACGCCGCAACCTCGCTCGCGTCCGACAGATCGCGCACGACGCGCTCCCGATCCGTTGTCCGATCGCCGCGCCACGCCGCATCGAGTTCGCACGCCGCGCGCCTCCCCAAGCCCGAAAACGCGCTGAACGCGAAATCGGAAGCCAGGGTCAAGCGGCAAGAATCGTCGCTCGCAAACGCCCACAGCGCCAGAAACGAGCGCCCGAACGCCGTATCCGCGAACGACCGGCGCGAAGACGCCGCCGCGCATATCCCGCTGACAGCCAAAGGACCCGCCAGCTCGTCGAAAAGGGCGCGCGGATCGCGAGCGGACACGACCACCGGCAGCGGCGCGCGCCCTTCCTCGCGCGCCGCTGCGCGCTCGGCGGCAACGGCCTCGGTCACGCACGAGAGCACCAGCCCGCAAGCCGCATAACGGCCAGCCGGTAACAGGAAGCGCACGGCGCCCGTCGGCTCGAGCGGACCCTCCTCCTGCGACAAGAACAACCGGTCGAGCAGCGACGTCAATTCGGGCGAACGGCCAAGCGACGACGACGGCGCACGGCACCCGTCGTCAAGGCGCACGACGTCGCCCCGCTCGGCAAGCGCGTCGAACAGCTCGCCGTACGCCTGGCCGATGTCGTCGAATCCCGCCAAAACAAGCGGAGGGAACGCGCAATCGCACCTGGAAAGCGCGCAAGCCGCCTGGGAGCGTTCGCACAGCGACAGCTCGTCGAGCAAGCCGGCGTAGCGCCCGAGTACCGCGAGCGCCCCGCGCTGCGCTGCGCTCAGCTCGCGCTGGCGCTCGTCGCACGCAAGCGCATCCAGCAGAGCCGGGAGCGATTCGCGAGCAAGCCCCGCCAAAAGAGAGACCGTGCCCGGCGTGGGCTCCACGGCATTGCCGCGTGCCCGCATCTCAAAGCAGGCTCGCTGCATCAGAAGGTCGCGCTCCCCGCCCTGCACGAGGGCGCGCCCGTCTCCGTAGATCTCCCATTGGTCCGCCACCCAGGAGTCGGGGGTTTCCACGCGCACGCCGAACGAGCAGGAGCCGTCCGCAAGAGCGCGCCGCAACCGCAGGACCGCGGCGGGCGTCGGCGCCAACAGCACGGGCACGCGCCCTGCGGCGCACCACGGAGCGAGCGTTTCGGAAATCGCGAAAAGCACGTCTTCCGCGTTGTCGAATGTCATGTGTTGGTAAGGCATGCCGTCATTGTAGCGCCCGAGCGCCCCTGCATGCGCTAGAATGGCGGCATGCAGAAGAACACCTTGAAATACTCGACCCTCGTATTCCTGGGTGGAGCGAGCTACGGCGTCATGGCGGCAACGGTCAAGATGACGTACGCCGCAGGTTTTTCCTGGACGCAAGCGGTGGCAAGCCAGGCCCTGTTCGGCACGCTCCTATTCGCCATCGCCCTTGCCGTGTCGCTCGGGCGCGGACGCAAACCGGCGCCCCTGACCCCGAAGCGCATCTTGTCGTTGATGGGACTGGGCCTGAACACCTGCGCCACGTGCGTGCTCTACAACCTTTCCCTCACCATGCTTCCGGTTTCGGCGGCTCTTACCATGCTGTTCCAATTCACGTGGATCGGCATTGTCATCCAGGTAGCAGTTACCCGGCGCAAGCCGCAGGCAGCCGAGCTGGTGGCCGCGGTCGCCATCCTTGGCGGGACGCTTTTCGCAAGCGGGATGTTCTCGAGCGCGGTCGGGGAGCTGAATCCGATCGGCATCCTCTGCGGACTGGGATCCGCCGTCAGCTGCGCGCTGTTCATGTTCTTCTCGAGCCGCGTGGGATGCGGCCTTCCGCCTATCCAGCGAGGGCTCGTGGTCTGCCTGGGCGCATGCGTGCTCGGATTCGCCCTGTGCCCGGACTACTTCGCCAGCGGTGCGATTCAAGCGGGCATTTGGAAGTACGGGCTGGTGCTGGGGCTGTGCGCGCTGTTCGTCCCCGTCATCTTGTTCGGCATCGCCACGCCCCATCTTTCGACGGGACTCTCCACCATCATGGCTTCGTCCGAGCTGCCCTGCGGCATCGCCATTTCGGCGGTTCTCGTTGGCGAGTCGGTGGACGCCCTGCAGCTTGTCGGGGTGATCGTCATCCTGATCGGCGTCGTGGTGTCGCAGCTTCCCAGCCTGCTTCCCGCGAAAACGGCAGCAGAGCCGCAATCCCCGAACTAGCCCGAGCGGCCCCGTCCCGACCCTGCGGGCAACCCGAATCGAAAACGTGGGCGCGACACGAAAAAGCGCGAACCCCCAATGGATTCGCGCTCGATGAATTGTCGTTCAAAAAAGGAAACCACCCCGGAAGGTGGTTTGCCTGTATCCACGATGGTGCCCCCAACGGGAATCGAACCCGTGTCTCAGCCTTGAAAGGGCCGCGTCCTGACCTCTAGACTATGGGGACGGTTGCGTTTTCGTCTCCGAAAAGCAGCCTGAATATTATTGCAAAGGTTTCCTCAAATTGCAAGAGAAAATTTTGGAGGAATATTTCAGGGCTTTTTCTCCTGCGCGCCACGGCGTCAACGAAGCGCGGCCGTTTGCGGTATGATAGACGGCATGGACAACGAAACCAAGTCAACACCCCTGTCGCCGGACGTCGAGAAACCCGGCGCATCCTCGGACGAGGCCCTTGAGGCGCGCGCTGGGCAATCGCTCGAAGCCGAAGCGGAGCCGGCAGCCGACGTTGCACTCGCCCCGGTGGAGCCGAAATCCGAAGAGCCTCGCAAGCCCCTCGTCATCGTCATGCACGCCTCCGTCGGTTCGGGGCACCGCAGCGCCGCGAACGCCGTGGCTCAGGCGTTCGACCTCATGCGCGACGAGCGAAACGCCCATGCCCGAACGGATGCCGATCAAACCGACGAGACGCTCGCCAGCCTGGTCCCCGAGGATCTGGAAGTCGAAGTGCTCGACGTGCTCGATTTCGGCCGCGTAGTGTTCGACGGAAACAAGGCGGCATCGCTGTTCACGGGCGCAACGCGACCCATCTACGACCTCACCTGGCGCTTCACGCTGACCGGCCGCCTTCTTTGGGGCGGCGGAACTATATGGAACCATCTCATGTACGGCGCGTTCACCGACTACGTGGAGAAAAAGCAGCCGATCGCGGTGGTCTGCACGCATATCACCGCAGCCAACGTTGCAACGGCCGCGCGCATGCTGACCGGGCAGCGCTTCCCCATCGTCTGCGTTCCCACGGACTACGAGACCGAAGGCCTTTGGCCCCATCGCGCCGCCGACCTGTTCTGCGTGGCGAACGAATCCATGGCCGAAACGCTGCGCCCGCGCAAGGTTGCCGAAGATCGCATCCTCATCACGGGCATCCCCACGCGCGACGATTTCCGCCGCGACTACGATCGCGTCGCCACGCGCGAGCGACTGGGGCTTCCCCAGAACAAGCGCGTCGTGCTCGCGCTGGCCGGCGCGTACCTGCCGCAGCCTTACGTGCACTTCCGCACCGCGCTCGACAAGCTGCTGCCCTACCTGCACAGCCTGAGCGGCACGCTGCACTTCGTGTTCATAGCAGGAAACGACGCCGAGTACGCACGGCATCTTCGCCAAGAGTGCCAGGAACTGAGCATCGAAAACGTCACGGTGCTCGATTACGTAGAGGGAATGGCCGCGCTCATGGCTGCAAGCGACCTGGTCATCTGCAAGTCGGGCGGCCTTACGGTGACGGAATGCCTGTGCTCGCAGGTGCCGATGATCCTTTTGGGCCGCGCGTACGGCCAAGAGAAGGTCAACGTGCAAATGCTCACCTCGCTCGGCGCGGCCATGCACGTGACCACGGCGCGCGAGCTTCTTGACGCTTTGCGCCACATCGCGAAGAGCCCCGACAGCGCCCGCGCCATGCTAGTCAACGGAAGCTTCCTGCGGCGGCCGAACGCGGCCCGCGACATCGCAGCAGCCACGTTGCGCCTGGCCGCTGCGCCGAAAAACGGCGACGATCCCATCTATCGCAAGCATTTCCTACATTTCTACTGGGGCGACAAGCCCGCACACATTCGCTAAGGAGAATCATGTTGCAATTCAACGAACTCGGCCTGTCCGACCAGGCCCTTGAAGCCGTCGCGCGCCTGGGCTACGAAGCCCCGACGCCCGTTCAGGAACAGGCCATTCCGCTCGCGCTGGAAGGACGCGACCTCATCGCTGCGGCCAAGACCGGCACCGGCAAGACTGCTGCGTTCTCGCTGCCCTCCCTCGACCGTCTGGAACACGCGAAGGGCGGCCAGGGCCCGCTCATGCTGGTGGTCACGCCCACGCGCGAACTGGCGCAGCAGATCGGCGAGGTGTGCACCGCCATCGCCACCTCCACGCACCATCGCATCCTCACCGTGGTGGGCGGCCTGTCCTACGAGCCTCAGATCAAGAAACTCAAGCACGGCGTCGACGTGCTCATCGCCACGCCCGGACGCCTGGTTGACCTCATGGAACAGCAGGCGGTCCGCCTGGGAGACGTGGAAGTGCTCGTGCTCGACGAAGCCGACCGCATGCTGGACATGGGCTTTTGGCCCGCCATGAGAAAGATCATCGGCGCTACGCCCACGACGCGCCAGACGCTGCTGTTCAGCGCCACCATCGACGCCTCCATCAAGAACAGCGTGGGAAAGCTGCTGCACGACCCCGCTTTCGTAGAGATCGCGCACAAGGGTGAAACGGCCGACACGGTGGATCAGTACGTCATCCACGTGCCGCAAGCCGTGAAGCCGGCGCTGCTCAAAGCCGTGCTCGCCGAGAAAGGCGCCGATCGCGTCATCGTGTTCGCCCGTACCCGCAGCCGCGCTGACGCCACCTGCCGGCGTCTCAAGCGCGCCGGTTACTCGGTCGAGGCCATCCACTCCGACCGCAGCCAAAACCAGCGCCGCCGCGCGCTCGACAACTTCGCCGCCGGAACGACCGGGATCCTCGTGGCCACCGACGTGCTGGCGCGCGGCATCGACGTGGAGGAAGTCGAGTACGTGGTGAACTACGACCTGCCCACTCAGCCCGAGGATTACGTGCACCGCATCGGCCGCACGGGTCGCGCAGGCGCCGCAGGCTACGCGGTGTCCTTCGTCAGCCCCGAAACCGTCGATGCGCTGCGCGACATCGAAAAGCTCATCAAGCGCCCCATTCCGGAAATGCAGCTCGCCTCGTTCGACATGCAGGAGGCCGAGGAAGACGCCGTTGCCAAGGCGCAGCGCGCCGACGCCCGCCGAGACCCGGAGATCAAGCAGGCGGCCAAGGAGCAGGCGGCTCGCGAGCGCAAGAAGGCGAAGGCGCGCGAACAGGCTCAAACGGAATCGACGCCGAACGCCGGCGGGCCGAAGCGCCGCGGCGGCAAGAAGCCAGCAGGAACGCAGGGAGCGCAGCCGAACAGGCAAAACCCCGGACAAGCCAAGTCTCAGCGCGCCGGCGGCAACGCCGCCAAGCCCGCCGGGCGCAGCACGAGCAGCGGGCGTCCGACCCAAAGCGGCTCGCCCAAGCGCACCGGAGCCGACCTGCGCCCGGGACGCGCGCATCGCGCCGACGTTGCCCAGCAGCGCTCCAACGGACGCGGCAAGCGTCGCTAGCCCGCACACCGCACACCGCACACCGCACACCGCACACCGCACACCGCACACCGCACACCGCACACATTGTCGCCCGAAACGCACGGTTTTCCCTTCGATTCCGTACGTTTCGGGCGACAATTCGTTTTACGTCGCCGTTACGGCACGCTTTTCGTGGCGATCACCGCCACGCCGGTACCGCAAGCATCTTCGATCAGCACCGCACCGGCTGAAACAGGCGCCTCCAGTCGCAGCGCGCCAAGCGCGGCCAGAACCTCGGCCATGCGGTCCTTCGGCACCGGTTGCGCGGTCTTCACGCTCACCGGCTCCAGACAACCCGCAACGGGAAGCACCGCGGTCACCATCCGCTCGGGGCTGACGGCCTCCTGCGCCGCGTACTCGGCTCCGCGCTTGCACGTGTGACCGGACACCTCGGCCACGGTTCCATCCTCGGCAAACGACACCTCCACCGGGCACCCCAGCGGGCAGCGAATGCACGTGAACACGGCAACGTCGGTCGCGAACTGCATCAGTCGGCACCTCCCCCGGTCATAGACGGGACAGAAAGCGCTCGATCCCCGTCGCCTGCGCCCTCGACGCGTACCCGCACGCTCTCCCAACGGACAAGCTCAGCCGCGCTCACGGGAATCTGGACCATCTCGGCAGGCACGGCGACCATCGTCTTCGCTCGCTTGACCGTATGCGCGCGCCCGTGCGCATCGACTCCCTCCACGACGAATCGAGGATTGCGAACGGAGCGCGAAACCCGCAGAGAAAGCGCCACGTTGCCGCTCGGGGAACCCGCCGCGTCCACGGCATGGGGAACCACGTAGCGCACGCCCTGAGCGGCCAACACGGGCACCGACGCGCGCCGGCGCTCGCGGCGCGCGTCGACCTCGCCAAGCGCGTAAGCCGCAGCGGAAGCGCCGGCCAAGTCGCCTTCGGCAGACGCATGGTCCGCCAAATCGTGCACGTGCAGCGCGTTTCCGCACGAGAACAAGCCCGCCACGTTGGTTTCCAGCCGGCTGTCCACGCGCGCGCCGCCGGTGACGGCGTCCAGTTCCACGCCGGCCGTCCGAGCCAGCTCGTTTTCGGGAAGCAGCCCCACCGACAAAAGCAGCGTATCGCACGCCACCCGCTGCTCGGTACCGGGAATCACCTGCACGGTATCGGGATCCACGTCCGACACGTACACGGCGCTCAACCGTCCTTCGCCCTCCAAGCGCGTGACCGTGCGGCTCAGGAACAGCGGTATGCCGAAGTCGTCCAGGCATTGGACGACGTTGCGACGAAGCCCCGACGGATGGGGCATGAGCTCGTAGACGCCCGCCACCTCGGCCCCTTGCGAAACCAACCGTCGCGCCATGATGAGCCCGATATCACCGGACCCCAAGATGACCGCGCGTTTTCCCGGCAAGCACCCTTGCAGGTTCATGAAGTTCTGGGCGCTGCCCGCGCTGAACACGCCGGACGGACGCGACCCTGCCACGTTGAGCGCGCCCAAACCCCGCTCGCGCGATCCCGTTGCCAGAACCACGGCCCGGGCACGGACCGCATACGCGCCGCGAGGACCCACCACGTGAACCGAGAACAGCCCGTCAGCTTGCTCCTGGGGCGCATCGATCGACGTAGCCGTAGCGTCTCGCAGCACGCAAACACCGGATGCGTTCGACAAGGCAAGCTGATCGGCCTCGCGCTGGGCGTACTCGGGACCCGTCAGCTCCACGCCGAACCGATGCAGTCCGAATCCGTTGTGCACGCACTGCTTGAGAATGCCGCCCAGCTTTGCCTCGCGGTCGATCAGCACCACGCGAGCGCCGTGCGCCGCCGCCGCGCGCGCCGCCGCAATGCCGGCCGCGCCGCCGCCCACTACGGCGACGTCGCACTCCCGGGCCATAGCGGGCGCACGCTCGACGCTTGCAGCGCTCGCAGCTTCGCTGCCCTCGAAGCCCTGCACGACGCTCGCGTAGTCGGTGCGCGCCGATGCCACCACGGGCGACCCCGGCAGGCGCTTATCCAGGCGATCGGGGGTCACGCCCGTTTCGCGCGCGACGATCTTCGCGATCTCGGGCGAGCAGAACCCGCCGTGGCAACGGCCCATCATGGCGCGCGTGCGCCATTTGAGCGCATCGAGCGACAGAACGGGCAACGGCCCCCGCAGGGCCGCAACCAATTCCGCTTCGGTCACCTGGCAGCATCGGCACACCACATGGCCCCAGCGGGCATCGCGCGCAACCGCTGCGGCGCGCGCGGCTTCGTCCATGTTCGCAAACGCCTTGCAAGCCTCTCTTCGGGCGCGGAACGACTCGTTGACCGGGGCGTCCAGCAGCGCGGCGACCTCGCCTGCGATATGCTCTCCCACGGCAGGCGCCGACGTGAGCCCCGGAGAGTCGAAGCAAGCCACGTTGAAGAACCCCGGGGCATCGTCGGGCTGGCCAATCACGAAGTCGTACCCTTCAGCGTTCGACGCGCGAAGGCCGGCGAAGTTGGTGATAAGGCCGCGGCCGTTCGCCTCCGGCCACGTCTTGCGCGCGGCGTCCAGCACGAACCGCAAGCCTTCGGCCGTCGTCGACGCGTCGGTCTTGTCGGCCTGGTCCACGGCGTTGGGGCCCACCAGCAAGTTGCCGTGCACCGTAGGGGTTACGAGCACGCCCTTCCCCGCCGACGACGGCGCCTGGAACATAGTGCGCGAGAACACGGACCCCTTGTCCGTGTCGTACAGGCAGTACTCGCCCCGTCGCGCCACGATGCGCAGCTTGCGGGCGCTGACCATGTTGTTGATCTCGTCGGAGAACACGCCGGCAGCGTTCACCACCGCGCGCGCCGCCATCGTCAGCCCGCCGGCGGTGCTCACGCGGTACCGATACGGAGCAGCGCTTCGGCGCACCTGCCCGCGCCGCTCGGCAACGCGCTCCGCCGCTGCTTGCTCCTCAGCGGTCAAGCGATCGAGGCCCGTCACGCTCTGCTCGAACAGAAAGGCAGCGCCATGCAGAGCCGCCTGCTCGGCAGCGAACAGCGCCACCTCGTAGGGATCGCATATAGCGCCCGTTTCGGCAAGCAGGCCGCCGCGAACCTGCGACGAGACGGAGGGCTCGAGCGCCCGCACGGCAGCCGCATCGAGCTCGCGCACCCCTTCGATGCCGTTTCGGGCAGCCCGCTCGACCAGCTGACGCACCGCGGCCAGCTCCTCGTCGGAGAACGCGAGCACCATCGACCCGTTCCGACGATACGAAAATCCCAATTCATCGGCCCAGCGGGAGAACAGTTGCGAGCCCCGTGCATTGAACCGCGCCTTGAGCGTACCGGGAGCAGGATCGTAGCCGGCATGCACGATCCCCGAATTCGCGCGCGTTGCACCGCACGCCACATCGTTTCCCGCTTCGAGAACCGTGACGTGAACCCGCCAGCGAGCAAGCTCGCGCGCCACGCAAGCGCCCGCCACGCCCGCACCGATAATCGCAACGTCCGTTGTGAGAAAAGATTCAGTATCCATGTCGTTCAGCTTACTATTTATCCCCGTTGGGCGAAAGAGCGAACTTGGCTTGCGCGAATAACGGTATCGTAGGCGCAACGAATCGAAGAAAGGAACGAGATGCGCATAGCCGTGGCTAGCGAAGGCCTGAAGGTATCTCCCGTGTTCGGGAAGTGTGCCAGCTTCACCTGCTACAGAATCGAGCGCGGCGTCATCGTTGAATGTCAGAACATGCCGAACCCACTCTTTCCCCCGAACCGTCTTGCCTCCCTTCTGCACGAGCTTGACGTCCGGGTGCTCATAACCGGAACGATCGAGCGCGAAGCCGCGGAAGCGCTGCGCGCCGTCGACATCGAAGTGGTGCCCAACAGGGGCGGTACCGCGCGCCATGCGGCCGAAGTCTACCTGGCGCGCACCTTGATCGGCTCGGACGAAAGCGATGAAGAGGAACTTGACGTCGTAGAGGCGTAAACCGCGCAAGGCGACCGCAAGGGTCGGCCCCGTTGCAGCTTCGCACCCCGTCTTAGGCATGCTGTTCGACACGGGAACGGAAAGACCCGCACGGTTTCCCTTTATCCTCGAAACGAACGAAAGGCCCCGCTCCGGGGCCTTTCGTTCGTGCAGGGCGCAAGCGCACCTCATCGGTTGCGGCGCTAGAACACAAGAAGCCCCCGAACGATCGGGGGCTTCTCAGCATTAAGCCGTTGCGCCGACCGGTAGGTCGGCGCAACTAAAAGCTACAGGGCCTTCTTGGCAACCTCGACCACAGCGGCAAACGCCTCGGGATCGTTGATGGCCATATCGGAAAGCACCTTGCGGTCCAGCTGCACGCCAGCCTTCTTGAGGCCGTTCATCAGCACCGAGTAGCTCAGGCCGTTCAGGCGAGCGGCCGCGTTGATGCGGGTGATCCACAGACGACGGATCTCGCGCTTCTTGTTGCGACGGTCGCGGTACATGTATTGCAGCGAATGCTGCACCTGTTCCTTCGCGGCACGATAAGAACGGGACTTTGCACCGTAATAGCCCTTGGCACGATTAAGGACGGTACGACGCTTCTTATGGGCGCTGACTGCGCGCTTAACACGAGGCATGTTGTATCACTGCTCCTTTTAGACTAGCGAAGGCCGAGATTACGCGCGATAACCTTGTTATCGGCCTTGGCCACTTCGGTCTCATGACGGAAATTACGCTTACGCTTCTGGCTCTTCTTCGTCATGATGTGGCTCTTGAAAGCCTTGGAGCGCATGATCTTGCCGGAGCCGGTAACGCGGAAACGCTTCGCGGTGCCGCGATGGGTCTTCATCTTAGGCATTGCCTTCGTCCTTCCCTTCTTCTTTCTTCTCGTTCTCTTTCTTTTTCTTCGCCAACGTCGCTGCAGGCAACGGGGCGATGAGCATGTGCATGTTGCGGCCTTCCATCTTAGGCTGGGTCTCGATGACCGCTACGTCCTTCAGATCGTCGGCCAGCCGCTCCAGGATGGTGAGGCCCTGCTCCGGGTGCGCCATTTCGCGGCCGCGGAACATGATAGTGATCTTGACCTTGTTGCCGCCGTCGAGGAAGCGCAGAACGTGCTTCTTCTTCGTGGTGTAGTCGCCCACGTCGATCTTCGGGCGGAACTTCATTTCCTTGGTCTCGATCTTGCTCTGGTTCT
The DNA here is from genome assembly GCF_021044775.1 of Paraeggerthella hominis. Taxonomy (NCBI): domain Bacteria; kingdom Bacillati; phylum Actinomycetota; class Coriobacteriia; order Eggerthellales; family Eggerthellaceae; genus Paraeggerthella; species Paraeggerthella hominis. Next base: position 42,292 of record NZ_JAJNOQ010000012.1, on the reverse strand, counting down.
TGCGAGCCTGCTTCGCCTTGATGGCCTGGTCGTACTTGAACTTGCCGTAATCCATGATGCGGCACACGGGCGGGTCGGCGTTCGGGGCGATCTCGACCAGGTCAAGGCCCTCGTTATCGGCGATTCGCTGGGCCTCAGATGTGACGTAAATACCCATCTGCGTCCCGTCGAACCCGATCAACCGGCACTCGCGCACGTTGATTTGTTCGTTGAGCCGAGGCTCCTGAGCAGCTATCGCGCTCACCTCCCTTTCTAGCGCGCTTTTGCGCGTCAATAAAAAACCCGCAGCTCCGAGAGCTTGCGGGTTTCGCTTTTCGATCAGGCTGTGAAGCCGAATATTCGAGCGACCCGTCAGCTGCCGAAGCGCCGAAACAGGTGGAGGGTTTCCCCTCGCTTGTGTAAACAGCTTGTATATAATAGCACAGCGCAAACCAAATACAATATGCGGCTTGCAACTTTTTTTGCGTCTCCCCTTCTTCGTTTGGGACGACGCATTTCCCAGAACCTGGCCGACCGACAGAATAAGAGAAGCGCCCGAAAAACACCAGGAGATTCATAGAGGTTATGGACCCCTGGGGTAAAACCCCGTATGCGGCGCACGTCATGTTTGCTATACTCGCGGCACCGAATAAGCCTCCCGCCCTTTGGCGAGCACATCGTTCGACGGAAGGAACCCATGAGCCGCTTGACCCGAATCCTCATGCTCGCCGGAGCCTGGATCGCCTGCATCCTGGGTTGCGTCGGCGTGTTCATCCCCGTGCTTCCCACCACGCCCCTGCTTCTACTGGCCACGTTCCTGTTCGCCAAGTCCTCTCCGCGCTGCCATGCGTGGATCGTTTCGACGAGGGTCTACAAATCCTATGTTGCGGCGTTCAAGGAAGCCGGCGGCATACCGGCCGCAACCAAGGTCCGCATCCTCACGGTATCGTTCGTCGTTATGGGCGCGAGCGCGCTTCTGGTTCAAAAGCCCCTCGTCTGGGGCATCTTGGGGTGCGTGGCGGCATTTCTGGTCTACCTCATGTTCGTGCGCATTCCCACCATATCGCTGGAAAGCGTGCAAACCGTCCGTCAGGCCGAAGAAGCCGAATAGCGAACCGCGCTCGGGCAGCGCGCTCCTTTTCGCGCCCCTCTCCAAAAAAGAAAAGCCCGGTCTTCGCTGCTGCGAGGACCGGGCTCGACGCTAGTTCTTATCTTCGTACAGCTCGATGACGGCGCCGTCCATCTCGACAAACGCAAGGCGAACCCCCGGACCCGCATCCATAGGCCCGCAGATAGCACGATCGGCCTGCTCGACGTAGCGGTCCAGATCGTCCACCGCGTAAGCAACGTGCCAGCGACGGTGCAGCTCTTCGGGGAAAGGCGTGCCCTCCTCGAACTTCAGGTACTCGATCTTCATGTCGTAATCGTCCACGTTGGACACCCAGAACTTCATGTCCTCGTTGTAGGTCATGTTCGGCTTCTTCTCCGTGATGGGAATGCCGATGTGCATATAGGTTGCAGTCATCCTGGTTTCCTCTCGTCTCGGGTCGTTCGCAGCGTCAGGCCGACGGAGCCATGGAGAACATGTCCATGGCGGCCTCGGCATCGGCTTGCATGGCCTTCGTTGCCGCATTGGCCAATGCATGGAAGTACTTGGGGTGCGATTCGGCGATGAGCGCCTCCACGGCACGCACGCCCGCATTGCTCATGTAGCTGAAATAGTTGATCTTGCGAATGCCGGCCGCAATGGCCGCGCGCGTGTCCTCGCGCGAAAGCCCGCTGCCGCCGTGCATGACAAGCGGGACGCCGCAGACGCGCTTGAGCTCGGCTATGCGATCGAGGTCAAGCTGCGGATCAGCCTGGTAGAAGCCGTGCACGGTGCCTACGCTGGCAGCCAGCGCATCGATGCCCGTATCGGCCACGAAGCGGGCGGCCTGCGCAGGATCGGTGTACACGTTCTCGCGGTCGTCGTCGGCGTCTTCAAGCCCTTCGTGGCCCGTGGTGAACCCGATCTCGGCCTCTACGTCGGCCCCGTACCGGCGCGCCAGCTCCACCGCCGCCCGCGTGAGCGCGACGTTTTCCTGGTACGGCAGCTGCGATCCATCGATCATGATGGCAGAAAATCCCAGATCGAGCGCACGTTTCACATAGTCGAGGTCTTCGCCGTGATCAAGCATGACGCACACGGGCACCCGCGCGGCCTTGGCGCGCGCAACCATAACGGGCCCGATCACGTCGATGGACGTCTCGTGCTCGTGCAGTTGAGCGTGCTGGATGATGACCGGCTCGTTGCGGGCCTCGGCAGCCGAGATGGCCGCCAGCAAAAGCTCGAGGTTCGGCGTGTCGAACGCCGCCGCCGCGCAACCGCGCTCCTCCGCCCAATCAAGGACGGCACTCATGGAAGTGAGCATACCGGCCCCTACTTCTTGAGGTACGGCGTGTTGCAGGGGGCGTTCCATAGACGCAGCAGCTCGTCGTCCATGCGGGCCATGAACATCTGGAAGCCGGCCTGCTCCTGAACGGTCAGCATCTCGCCGACGAAGTTCGCGACCACCTCGATATCCTGCTTCGCCAGCTCCTTGACCGCGGCGCGGTACACGATAAGCTGCTCCATGAGCGTCGTAGCGCCCGAGCCGTTGATGATCAGCATGACGCGCTCGCCCGGCTTGATGCCGATGTCGTTTACCAGCGCGTTCACCATGATGGCCGCGGTTTCGTCGGCGGACTTCATCGGCTGACGGCCGCCGCCTTCCTCGCCGTGCTGGCCCATGCCGATTTCCATCTCGTCGTCCTCGAGCTCGGCAAGCAGCGTTCCCGTCTGAGGATGGGTGGCACCGCGCACGGCCACCGCCAGCGTGGCCATGTTGTCGGCGAAGCGCTGCGCGACGGCGGCCACCTCTTCCAAGCTCATGCCCTCGGCGGCTGCGGCTCCTGCGATCTTGTACGTGGGGATGCATCCCACCAGGCCGCGGCGATCGTCGCCGTTTTCGCGCGGGGCGTTGGCGATGTCTTCCTGCGTGACCACCTTCACCACGTTCAAGCCCTGCTTCTTGCACTGCTTCATGGTCATGTTGCCCGTCAGCATGTCGCCCGCATGGTTGAGCACGATGTAGAGCACGCCCTTGCCCTTGTCGGCCAGCTTGATGGCGTCGACGCACGCCTGCGGGCCGGGCGCGGCGAAGATGTCGCCCACCACGTCGATGTCGACCATGCCCTCGCCCACGAAGCCCTCGATAGCCGGCTCGTGTCCGCTTCCGCCCTGCGTGACGATGGTCACGCGGTCGGCTTCGGCCAGCTTCTTGTTGATAACCATGTTATCCTCGCCCAGTTCGAGGATGTCGGAATTGGCCAAGGCCAGGCCTTCGAGCAGTTCCGCGGTAAGATCCTCGGGGTCGTTGATGAACTTCTTCATGCTCATAGTGCTCCTCCTTGCAAGATGGACGATGGAAAAGAAAGGCCCGCTGCGCTCGGCAGCAGGCCCGATTCCTGAATCAGTGCGACACGCCCCCGGCGAGACCGCGCAAGAACAACGAAGTTGAGACGGCGCCCGCGTCGGGCGTGCCGATAGTCTGATCACCGTAACTGCGCGCGCGACCGAATTTGGAAGCGAAGCCCTCGCTCGCCTTCGCGCCGGCCTCGGCCGCCTCGGCCGCCGCAGCGAACACCGCAGCCGGATCGTCCGAAGCGCACGTCTGCGACGCCTCGACCGCAGGAATGAGCGCGTCCATCATGGTCTTGTCCCCCACCTGGGCATTCGTGATATCCTGCATCTCGGCCAAGCAGCCGGCGAACATCCGGCGCGCCGCATCCGCATCGATAGCGCTCTCGTCGTCGGCAAGATGGACGCCCAAGCCGCCGATCATCGTGCCGTAAAGCGGGCCGGCCGATCCCCCGCGCACCGCCATGGCGGCCATGCCCAGATCATCGAGGAAGTCTTTGATCGACTGGTCGGGATCCCACCCCGCAACCTGCTCTTGGACGAGCTTGGCTATCTTGGTGATGGTGATGCCGTGATCCCCGTCGCCGAATTTGGAATCGATGTCGCTTAGCACCTCGGCGTTCTCCAGCAGCAAGCGGGCGCTTTCGTCCAGCATGCGCCCAAACGCGTCGCGATCGATCATAGGACCCCTTTCCCGATGAAAGTCGATTGCCCTAACTCTAACGGTAAGCGTAGACGAAATCAATGAGAGAACGAGAAACGCCGCCTCGAAGCGGCGGCGTTTTCGCAGAGTCCGTCCCTGTCGTCGCAGGGCGAGTTCTTACGCGTTGACGTACACGTAGATGATGCGGATGGTGTCGGCCAAGTTGCCCGAGGTGTTCGCCGTCGAGTAGTTGTACAGAAGAACGCTCGACCACTGATGGGGCGCGCCGCCGAACTCCACGGTGCCCGAGAAGGAGCACGTTTCCTTCACGAGCGTCGTGCCGTCGCTGGCGTACTCGGAGTACGTCGACTTGTCGGACGGCAGCTCCACGGAACCCTCCGGCACGCTCACGCCGGCCTCCTGCAGCGTTTTCTCTACAATGTGCTCGTTTTTCACAGCATCGACGAAGCTCAGCGAGCCGTAGCCAAGCGATGCGGTGGCCGCCGAGTAGCCGGCTTGAATGACCTTGCCCTCTTCGTTCAGGCCCAGGTACACCGTAGGCGTGCCCGAACGCGTATCGGCAGGCTCGTCGGTAAGCGCCACCGTTACGTTGGTCTTGACGGGGTTGCCCTCCTCGTTGACCTCCTTGGAGCTGGTTTCGGTCGCGCCGCGCTTGAGCGCCGTCACGGCCTCGTCCTTCGTCATGCCAAGCAGCGACGTGAGCGAGGGGACCTGCGTCTTCTTCGCCACGGTGGTGCTGGCGTCCTTGGTTTCGCTCTGGCTTTGCTGCATAGCGCCGACTTCCTGGGCGCTTTGCTGCTCTTGAGCTTGCTGAGCGGCCACCAGCCTGCTCTCTTCGAACCACTGCCACACGAAAAAGCACAGCGCGCCCATGAGCAGGATCAGCAGGATGACAATGGCGATGAGAATCTTGCGCATGCGACGGGACTTGCGCTGATGGGGCGGAACGAAGGGCTTCTCCTTCTTGCCGTGCTTGCCCTTGGCCGGTTCGGGCTGGACCGCAACGGGATCGTCCCCGAACAGCAAGGGAGGCGCCTCCACGGGCTCAAGGCTCTCGAAGGCGTCGGGGTATTCGTCGGCGTTGTCCCCGCGGTAGCTGAAGCCGCCTGCGTGGGCGCCGTCAGCCACGGGAGCGAACGCCTCGGTCAGGCCGATTCGCCCCTCTTCGTCAGAGCGGTCCTCTGTAGGATCGACCGCCGCGCTCACCGGGGAGAACGCCTCGGTCAGGCCGATCCGCTCATCGGAGGCGAAATCGTCTTTGTGGCTCGAAGTGCCGTTGGGTTCGTTTGCAGCGTGTTTGGGCATCGAAGCACCTTCCTACTGGGCGCAGGCGCATTCGCTAGCGCATAAAGAGTACATAGTACGCAATGAAGCCGACGATGGCCAGAAGCGCCACCGCGATGATGATCTTCTGCATCGCGGACATCGGTTCGACCTCAAGGTCTTCCGCGGTCGTCTCGCGGTAGCCCTTCTTCGAACTCTTCGAGCCTGCGCTCGAAGGCCTCGCGTCGTCGGCCGCCGACGCCTCCCGCTCGTCCTCGGTCGAAGAGGGCGCGTCGAAAGAGGGCTCGGACGGCACCGCGCCGTCCGTTTGGGCGGGCTCGGGGGCAGGCGCGGACGGGCGAAGGCCCGCTTGGATCACGAAATCGTCATCGTCGTCAGCGTTAACGGTGATATGGGAGAATTTGGTATCGCCAGAAGCCACGGAGCCGTCCTTTCACGTCAGCAAGATTATAGAGGATTATCGGGACGTATTCCCTTGTCCAAATAATATCCATCGGGCGCGAAACGCTTGCGATACGTGAGAAAGCAGGCCGAAACGATGGCCACCGTATTGGCCGCCGACAGCATGAGCATGACCACGATCTGGTATTTCGCCGCCGCCAGAGGATCGGCTCCCGCCAAAAGCTGGCCCGACATCATGCCGGGGATGGCAACGATCCCGGCGGCCGACATGGTGGCCAGCACCGGCGTCATGCCCGCGCCGATAGCGGCCTTGATCGACGGGAACGCCGCTTCTTTCGGCGTAGCGCCAAGCGCCACGAGCGCGAACATCTCGTTGGAGCGCGAATCCATGTCCGCGAACAGCCGGTCGATGGCAACCGCGATGGCCGACATCGCGTTTCCGATGATCATGCCCGCAATGGGAATGAGCTGCCGCGCGTTGTACCAAGGATCGGCGTGCATGACCCCTTCCACCACCACGAAGCCCACGGCGATCGACGACGAGAACAGCGACGCGAACACCGCCGCGCGAAGCCCCGGCACCGAGCTTTTCACGCGCGAGGTTGCAATCTGCGTGGCCGCCGTCACCATCACGGCCAGCGCCAAGAGGACGAGCCACCAGGTCTGGTGCTCGAACAGGTACATGAGCACGAATCCCGCCGCCAGAAGCTGCGCGAACATGCGCGCGGCGGAAACGGCGATGCGCCGCGTCTGCCCCAGCTCGAGCTTCCACGACACCAGGCCCGCCACCAGCATGAGCGCGCTCGCGGCGAACAGCTCCACGTACCCGATATCCACCACGCCGCTCACGAACGACCCCCGCTTCCCGCCGCAACGTAGGACAGCGCGCCGTCCTCAAGCGTATAGGTTCCCGCAGCGTACCCGTCGGCCGACCGATGCCGGATGCGCAAGCACGTTGCATCGGAGCCGACGTAATCCCTTGTCAAACGACTGATCGCCTGCGAGGAAGCGGAATCGAGCGCCGCGTCCACCTCGTCGAGCAGAAAGACCTTCGGCTTCGTGGCGAACGAGCGCAGCAAGGCCACGCGCGCCTGCTGCCCGCCCGACAAGCGCGACGCGTCCCGCGAAAGCTCCACCTCTTCAAGGCCGGCAAGGCACAGCAAGCGAGCAAGCTCGCCGTCGCTCGGAGGCTGGGACGCGGCGTTCACCTTGAGGCGCCACGGCAGCACGAGGTTGTCCCGCACCGTCCCCGCAACAAGAGCGGGTTGCTGCGGCACGAGGCACACCTGCCGCCGCCATTCCTGCGGCCCGAACCCGTCCGAAGACCGCCCCTGCAAGTACAGGCTGCCGGCGTCTCGGGCGATCATGAGCGCGCACGCGCGCAAAAGCGTGGACTTGCCCGACCCGGAAGCGCCCGTCAAGTCGTAGATGAGCCCGCCTTCCAAGCGCAAGCACGCATCGTGGAACAGCGGCACGGCCCGCCCGTCGCGAACATGGGAGACCGAGATATGGTCGGCATGAAAAAGAGTCATGCCGACCATGGTACCATCGAGCGGCCGCCAGCGCCACGGCGCGCGCTACAGCCCCTCGATGCGCGGTATGCTGGCGAAGCCGACGGCCAGCTCCTCGTCGGTGGGCTCGTAATCGCCCAGCACGCCCTTGTTGTAAGCGTCGTACGCCTTCATATCGAAGTAGCCGGTTCCGGTTAAGCAGAACAGGATGGTCTTCTCCTCGTTCGCCTCCCTGCACGCCTTCGCTTCCTCCATGGCCTGGTAGATGGCGTGCGCGCTCTCGGGCGCGGGCAGGATGGTCTCAAGCCGCGCGAACTCCACGGCAGCGGCGAACACGTCGGTCTGCTTCACGGCGACCGCATCCAAAAAGCCGTCGTGCTTGAGCTTCGACACGATGGGGCTCATACCGTGATAGCGCAGCCCGCCGGCGTGGTCGGGGCTGGGGAGGAATCCGTTTCCAAGCGTGTACATCTTCGCCATCGGGCAGGTGCGGCCCGTGTCGGCGAAGTCGTAGGCGAAGCGCCCGCGCGTCAAGCTGGGGCAGCTTGCAGGCTCTACGGCCACGAAACGCGTATCGGGCCTGCTTCCGCGCAGCTTGTCGCGCATGAACGGCGCGATCAGCCCGGCCAGGTTCGACCCGCCGCCCGCACAGCCGACGACCACGTCCGGGTACTCCCCCAGCTCTTGAAGCGCAGCGTAGCTTTCCAGCCCGATGACGGATTGGTGCAGCGCAACCTGGTTGAGCACGCTTCCCAAAGTGTAGCGGCCCTTGTTCTGCGGAATGTTGAGCGCGCGCTCCACCGCCTCGGAAATGGCGGTGCCCAGCGAGCCGGACGAATCAGGGCGCTCGGAGAGCATCCTGCGGCCGATTTCGGTGGTGTCGGAAGGAGAGGGCGTCACGTTCGCGCCGAACGTCTCCATGATGTTGCGGCGAAACGGCTTCTGCTCGTAGGAGCACTTCACCATGAACACGTCGAGATTCAGGCCGAAATGCGCCGAGGCCTCCGCAAGCGCCGTGCCCCACTGCCCCGCGCCCGTTTCGGTGGTGATCCCGTCGAGGTCCTGAGCCTTCGCGTAGTACGCCTGCGCGATGGCGGAGTTCAGCTTGTGCGAGCCCGACGTGTTGTTGCCCTCGAACTTGTAGTAGATCTTCGCGGGCGTGTCCAACGCGCGCTCCAGGTTGTAGGCGCGGCACAGCGGCGAAGGCCGGTAGATGCGGTACATCTCCCGAACGGGATCGGGAATGTCGAAGCAAGGCGTGGCGTCGTCGAGCTCTTGGCGCACCAGCTCGTCGCAGAACACGGGCGCCAGGTCGGCGGCTTCGGCCACGCGACCGTCGGGCAGGCGCAAAGGCTCGGGCTTTTCCGGCATGTCGGCCCGCAGGTTGTACCATTGGGTCGGGATCTGGTCTTCGCGCAGGTACAGGCGGTAAGGGGCTTGCTCGGTCATGCTGGTTCCTTTCCTGGAATGGGTTCCTGCTCAAACGCTGCAGGGAAAACTGATGCTTGCTGGACGCGCAAAAAAGAGCCCCCGGATCTCCGAGGGCTCTTCTGATGACTGGTATGCGAGAACAGAAGCCTATGAGACCCGGGATCGATTTCTTCCGTTCCACCACCATGCGCAAGCGAACGCCGTCGCAGAAGCGACGGTGGCAAGAAGCGCGTTGCAAGCGGTCGTGGTCAAAAGACGCCTTTCGTGATAGGACGTTCCGGGTACGCGGCAAGTCTAACCCTCCCGGCGCGGTTTGTGAAGGGGGCAATCGCCGGCTGGCGCAGCAAGGCGAAACGCGCGGCGCGCACGGCGAAAGGAGCAGCGGGCGGCTCGCTCGGCGGAGCGCAGGGGGCACCGCTCGGACGACAGCGGGCGCGACAATTTGCGAAAGCGGTGAACGCGCCGCGCAAGCCGAACGCGCGCGAAGCGTTGTGCGACAATGGGAGGAAACCTTCAACGAAAGGCGGAAACGAGCCATGGACCTTGCCAAAGACCAGAAGCTGCACGGCTTCACCGTGCGCACGTGCGAACCGCTGCCGGAACTAGACGGCAACGCCTACACGCTCGTGCATGAGAAGAGCGGCGCGAAGCTGCTGTACCTGAAAAACGAGGACGCCAACAAGTCGTTCTCCATCGCGTTCAAGACCCCGCCCGCCGACGACACGGGCGTGTTCCACATTCTGGAGCACTCGGTGCTGTGCGGATCCGAGAAGTTCCCGGTGAAGGAACCGTTCGTCAACCTGCTGAAAAGCAGCATGCAGACGTTCCTGAACGCCATGACCTTCCCCGACAAGACCCTGTACCCCGTAGCCAGCACGAACGACCAGGATCTTCTGAACCTGGCCGACGTGTACTTGGACGCGGTGCTGCATCCGATGATCTACCGCAAGCGCGCCATCTTCGAACAGGAGGGCTGGCACTACGAGCTTGCCGGCGGCGCGGATCGAAACGGCGAAGCGACCGACCCCGCCGGCGGCGCGCCCGAGCTTGCGCTCAACGGCGTGGTGTACAACGAGATGAAAGGCGCGCTGTCCGATCCGAACTCGGTGCTTTACGACGAGCTGCAAGCGGCGCTCTTCCCCGACACGGCCTATCGCTTCGAGTCGGGCGGCACGCCGCGCGCCATTCCCGACCTGACTTACGAGCAGTTCCTCGACGAGCATGCCCGCCACTACCGTCTGAGCAACAGCTACCTCACGTTGTACGGCAACCTCGACCTCGAGGCCATGCTGGCGTTTTTGGACGAGCGCTATCTCTCCCCCGTCGCCGACGAGGAAGCCGCCCGCGACGAGGCGCGCCTTTCGGCCGGCGATGCGCCGCTCGAACCGCACGAACTGCGCGAACAGGCGCCCGTGGAAGCGCTCGGCATACGCCGCACGATGGCGACCGCGCCCGAAAACGCATGCATGGGGCTTGGATACGTGATCGGCAACGTCAGGGAACGCACGCGCATGGTGGCCGTGGACATCCTCATCGACGCCATCGCCGGCAGCAACGAAGCCCCGCTGAAGCGCGCGCTGCTCGACGCGGGCCTGGCCGACGACGTGCAGGCGTTCTTCGCCGATTCGCTGCTGCAGCCCTTCGCCGTGATCCAGCTCAAGGGGCTGGCGGACGACGCCCCCGCGCGCTTCAGGGCCGTTGCGGAAGGCGCGTTGCAGTCGCTGGCCGACGGGGGCTTGGATCGAAACCTGGTGGAAGCCTCGCTCTCGCGCGCCGAATTCGTCATGCGCGAGCGCGACTTCGGCATGGCCGACGGCGTGGCGCTGTCCATGGCCGCGCTGGCCGGCTGGCTCTACGACGACGAGCTGGCAACGTCGTACCTGCGATACGAGGACGACTTCGCGTTTTTGCGGACCGCCCTGGACGAAGGCTATTTCGAGCAGCTCATCCGCGACGTGTTCCTGGCCAACAACCACCGAGCCGAAGTGGAGATCGTGCCCGTCAACGAGGACGAGGACGCCTGCGAGGCCGAGCGCCTGGCAAACGTCGCCGCGCGCATGGAGCCCGAGGACTTCGCCCGCGTAGCCGATGAGGAAGCGGAGCTTCGCCGCCTGCAGGAAGAGCCCGACTCCCCGGAGGCGCTGGCCACCTTGCCGCGCTTGTCCGTGTCCGACATCGGGGCCACGCCGGACGAGCCGGCCTACGGCCTGGAGGAAGGCGCGCCCGTCCCGTGCCTTCGTCACCGCGCCGCCGCGCACGGCATCGCCTACGCCTACCGCTACTTCGACCTCAAGGGCGTGCGCTTCGAGGACCTTCCCTACGTGACCGTCCTGAGCATGGTGCTGGGAAAGCTGGACACGGCAACCCGCACCGCATCGCAGCTGGACACGCTCACGAACGGCAAGCTGGGCAACCTGTCCTTCTTCTCGGAAATCTACGAGGACGAGCACGACCCGCGCGCAATCCGCCCGATGTTCGTGGTAAGCGCAAGCTCGCTGTCCGAGAACGTGGAGCACCTGGCCGCCCTTCCGCGCGAAATCCTGCTGACGACCGACTTCTCCGACACGGGCAAGATCAAAGACGTGCTGCAGCAGCGCCGCATCGCCATGGAGCAGGGCTTCGCCTCCGCAGGCCACGCCAGCGCCATGGCTCGGCTGGCATCGTACTACCTGCCCGCCGGCGTCGTGCGCGAGCAGCTTGGCGGCGTGGAGTTCTACCGTTTCTTGAAAGACCTGCTGGCCTCCTATGACGAGCGCGCGCACGACCTTTCGCAGCGCTTGGGCGATCTTGCGGCACGCCTGTTCGTCGACGACGGATGCCTGGTCAGCTTCACGGGAAACGAGGACGACTACCGCCGCTTCTGGGATTGCGGCGCCGCGCTCGGGCGCGCGGGGGGCGCGCGGGACGAACGGCTGCAGGTTCCCGATCCCGTCGTGCGCAACGAGGCGTTCATCGTGCCCACCGACGTGTGCTATGCAGCGCTCGGATTCGATCGACGCTCGTTCGGCGCAAGCTACACGGGAGCCTGGCAGGTAGCTGCGAAAGCGCTTTCGTTCGACTACCTGTGGAACGAGGTGCGCGTCAAGGGCGGTGCGTACGGCGCGGGCTTTCAGACGGCGCGCACCGGAAACCTGCGGTTCTACTCCTATCGCGACCCGCATCTCGACGAAACGCTCGAGCGCTTCGCAGGAGCCTCCGCATGGCTGGCCGCGTTCGAGCCGACCGACGACGAAATGGAGGGCTACGTGGTGAGCACGGTGGCCGGGTTCGACACGCCGCTCAAAACGCGTCAGCTCGTGCGCCGTCAAGACGGCGACTGGATTGCCGGCAGAACGCCGCAAGCCCGTCGCGAAACGCGCGATCAGATGATCTCGTCCGATGCGCGCGCCGTGCGCGAGCTGGCCGGGACCGTGGCCCACGCTGCCGAAGCCGGAGCTTTCTGCGCCTTCGGCAATAAAGACCTTCTGGAAGGATCCTCTGCGGGATTTCAGGTAATCGACCTTCTGAACGAATAGCGCAAACCCCTCAGATCCAACCGCCTCGCACGCCCCCGCCTGCATCGGCAAGCGGGGGCGTATTCGCTTTTCGATGACATTCCCGCCGCTCGCAAAGCTATTTCAAGCTAGAATAAACCGTTGGGAACCAGAGCGCGCACCACGGCGGTTTTGCGCGCTGCCGGCCTTGACGAGATCCGGCTTAAATGATAGTAATAGAGTATCATTTAGACGAGAAGAGACGGAGAAACGCATCATGCTGGAACTGAAGAACCTTACGTTCGAGGTGCCCTTGCAGGAAGGGTCCAAAGAAACCAAGCGCATCATCGACGACCTATCGCTTTGCATCCCCGACGACCGCTTCACGGTCATCACGGGCCCGAACGGCGGAGGAAAGTCGACGCTTGCCAAGCTTATCATGGGCATCGAACAGCCCACCTCCGGACAGATCCTGCTCGACGGCGAAGACATCACGAACCTGCCCATCTCCGAGCGCGCCAAGCGGGGAATCGGCTACGGGTTCCAACAGCCCGCCCGCTTCAAGGGCATGAAAGTCAAGAAGCTCCTCGACATCGCAGCAGGCAAGAAGCTGCCGATGCTCGCTTGCAACGAATACCTGGCCAAAGTGGGCCTGTGCTCCGCGAACTACCTCACGCGCGAAGTGGACAAGAACCTGTCCGGCGGCGAGGTGAAGCGCATCGAGATCGCCACCATCCTGGCGCGCGACCCGAAGCTGGCCATCTACGACGAGCCGGAAGCCGGCATCGACCTGTGGAGCTTCGACCGCCTGACTGAAACGTTCCGCGACATCCATGAAGCGCGCGACGGGCGCTCTATCGTGATCATCTCCCACCAGGAGCGCATCATTCAGCTTGCCGACGAGATCGTGCTGCTGAAAAACGGCAAGGTCGCCCAAACCGGCAAGCCCGAGGATCTTATGCCCACGCTCGGCTTCGTGGCGAAGGGCGTTCCCGGCTGCAAGCTGAGCACCCCCACCGAGCTGCATATCACGGAGATCCCCACCACCTGCTAACTCAACCGGCGCGCGTCGGGTTTCCATCGCGCGCCGTTCGCACCCGCAAAGGAGGCCATCATGGCTGTTGACCTGTCCCCTATCGACGAGGGCTTGCTCGCCGAAATCGCCAATATACACGGCATGCCGAAAGGCGCCTTCAACATCCGCAAAGACGGGCAGCTCGTCGAGCGCCATTCGTCGGCGAGCATCGAGATCGCCACGAAGACGGACAACCCCGGCATCGACATCCGCATCGCGCCGGGAACCAAGGGCGAGACCGTCTACATCCCCGTCATCGTCACGCAATCGGGCCTGAAAGACGTGGTGTACAACACGTTCTACATCGGGGAAGACTGCGATATCACCATCATCGCCGGATGCGGCATCCACAACGAAAGCCACGCCCCGTCCGAGCACGACGGCATCCACACGTTCCACTGCGGCAAGAACAGCCGCGTGAAGTACGTGGAGAAGCACTACGGGCAGGGCTCGGGCACGGGAGAGCGCATCCTGAACCCCGTCACGAACGTCATCATGGAGGAGAACTCGCACTGCGAGATGGAGCTCGTGCAGCTGCGCGGCGTATCCTCCACGGTGCGCGACACGAACGCCGAACTGGCTGCAGGCGCGAAGCTCGTGCTGATCGAGAAACTGCTCACGCACGACGAGCAGACGGCCACGTCGAACATGAAGGTGGAGCTGAAGGGCGACGACTCCAGCGTGCAGGTCATTTCGCGCTCGGTCGCGCAGGACAACTCGAAGCAGGTGTTCAATCCGCTGGTCATCGGCGAGGCAGCTTGCCGAGGCCACGTGCAGTGCGACGCCATCATCATGGGAAAGGCCAAGGTCACGGCCATCCCCGGCATCGAAGCTGCCAGCGAAGACGCCATCTTGGTGCACGAAGCGGCCATCGGAAAGATCGCCGGCGACCAGATCACCAAGCTCATGACGCTCGGCCTTACGGAAGAAGAGGCGGAGCAGGAGATCTTGGAGGACTTCCTGAACTAGCATCGCTTCGCCGGCTCCGATCGGGGTGCGCCCTAATCGGAGCCGGCGGATTCTCACGCCTCGAAACGATCCGCGAAGTGCCAGATGAGCGCCGCGGACGTTGGCGTGCAGAGCTCGCCCGGCAGCTTGGAATCGCAAACGGGAATGCCGCGCGCAAGAATGGCGGCCGTAGCCGGCGCGGGAACGGCCAGCTCGCCGTGAGCGCACGCGACCACGCCTTCTCCCGTCTGAACGGTCGTGCAGACGATCTCGTCGGGCGCGACCGCTTCGATCGCAAGGCAAATATGGAGCGCGTTTCTTATTCCGGCAGCATTGCCAACTTCGTGAAAATGCGTCTGATCGACCGTGCACCCATGAGCCGCCGCTTCGGCTTCGGCAAGAATACGGTACACGCTGCGCAGATCCTGCTTCACGCGATCGCTCGCGCAGAGCGCGTCCACCACGGCATGCACCTCGGCCAGATTGTGGCAATGCCCGTCCGGCACGCCCGCCGCGCAGCACCGCTCCTCCACCGCGCCGCGGGCCTCGTCGTCAAGCTGGGAGCAGGTCGCCTCAAGAAGGGCGACGCGCGTAGCGCTCTCCCGTACATTCCAGAACAGCGTCTTCATCACGCACTCGCTTTCGTATGGTTGATCAGATGCGCTTGGTAGCCAGCACCGAAGCCGTTGTCGATGTTGACCACCGACACGCCGGAAGCGCATGAGTTCAGCATGGCCAGAAGAGCGGCCACCCCGCCGAAGCTGGCGCCGTAGCCCACGCTGGTGGGGACCGCGATGACCGGGCACGATGCAAGCCCTCCCACCACGCTTGCCAAGGCTCCCTCCATGCCGGCGACCGCCACCACCACGCGAGCGGCCGCGATTTCGTCGGCATGCGCCAGCAAGCGGTGCAGGCCGGCCACGCCCACGTCGTACAGGCGCGTCACGCGATTGCCCAGCATCTCGGCCGTAACCGAAGCCTCCTCGGCCACGGGCAGGTCGCTCGTGCCCGCGGCGGCCACGACCACGCTCCCGTTGCCATCGGGTTCCGGAAAGTCGCCCAGAATACCCAAGCGGGGCAGCTCTCGATAGGCGAACGCCAACGCATCGCAGCTGCCCTCCCTTGCCAGGCTGTTGCGAACCTCCGAAGCCTTCTCGGCGTCCAAGCGCGTGATCAGCACGCGCTGCTGGCCGCCCTCGACGAGGGCACGGCACACGCCCGTTATCTGCTGGGCGGTCTTTCCCGCGCCGTACACCACCTCCGGCACGCCTTGGCGCACGCCACGATGATGATCGACCTTGGCATAGCCCAAATCCGTGAACGGAGCGATGCGCAGCACTCGCTCCGCGTCGTCCACCGAAGCCGTCCCCGCCGCCACTCGCTCGAGCAGTTCATGCAAATCGCGTTGATCCATGCGCGCTCCCTTGTCGTTCGATTGCGAAATCCATTGAACCACTTGAAGCCCAGTCAAGGTCAAGTTCTGCACGAAATCTCGAAAAGCGCACGGCCGCACCGGGATCCCGAGCCTCAACCTAAAAACCCCGAGCAGCGGCTCAGCGCTGCTCGGGGCGACAAGGAGCATGATCGCGAAAGGCTACAGATCGCCGCCGGCGATCCAATCAAGGCCCGGATACTCCAGATGGGCGTTGTGCTTCTCAAGCTCGCGCGCAATGGTGATGCGCTGGATGGTGGGAGACCCCTCCTCCAGCCAAAGCGCGCGGCAGTCGCGGTACAGGCGCTCGGTCGGTCCATAAGGAGAGTCTTCGAAGTAGCCGTCACCACCGAATATCTCGAGCATTTCGTCGGACACGAGTTTGACCGCATCGATCGAGAACAGCTTGCACATGGCCGCTTTCTCGGCGATGTAGGGGTTGCGATGGTCCAGGTCGTAATCTTCGGCGAAATCGATCACCATGGTGCGAAGCGCATGGGTCATCGTAGCCATGTTCGCAAGCTTCATCTTGATGGCCTGGCGCGTGTTGATGGTCTTGCCGAACGTCACGCGATCACGGGCGCGCGCAAGCGACATGTCCAGCATGCGCTGGCACATTCCCAGGTTCGAATCGGCAATGTGCACGCGCGAAATGGCAAGCGAGTGCATGGCGACTTCCATGCCCTGGCCCTCTTCGCCCAGCAGGTACTTCGGCTCCAGCTTCACATCGGTGAACTTCAAGCCCGCGTGCCCGGCGCCGCGGCAGCCCATCATGTGAGGCATGGGAACCAGCTCGAATCCGGGAGCGTCCATCGGCACGAAGAAAGCGGACAGGCGCTCGTCGCCGGTCTTCTCGGGATCGGTGACGGCGATGACGTAGGCGAACTGCGACACGTCGGTGTGCGAGATCAGCCACTTCTCGCCATTCAAGATGTAGTTTCCGTCGGCATCCTTGACCGCCGTGGAATGCACGTCGGCGCCGGTACCGCCGGTCTGCTCGGTCAGGGCGAAGCAGGTGAACACGCTTTTGTCGCAGAACTTGTGCATGTACTCGGCTTTGAGCTCAGGGCAACCGTAATCGTCGAGAATGCGCCAGTTGAGGTCGGCCGCGTAATGCAGGTGCATGCGCATGCCGCCGGGGCCGCGAGAGAATTCCTCTTGGACTTGCAGGATCTCCTTCTCGGTAAAGCCCCATCCGCCATACTCCACCGGAAGAGCGTAGCGATACAGGTTGTTGTCACGCGCGAGGTCGATGAACTCCTGCGGGAACTTGTTCGTGACCTCGACCTCCTTCTGCATTTCTTCAAAAGGCCCCTCGGCGAGCTCGCGGCAGGTCTTGAGGAAGCCCTTGAATTCCTCCTGCGTCAATGTGCCCATACGTCCTCCTTAGCCTCTGCATGCAACGTCTCGGCTGCGATATCCGCGAAACGCGGCGCGTCATAATAGTCCCAGTGTGCCCCAGGTGCAGCAAGGGTGTCCAATAGGAAATGACCGGGGTTTCGTTGCGATCTATAGGAAATTCCGATAGGTTTTCTCAAAATTGAGCAGGACCCGCATTGACTACAGTATTTCCCCAGATCAGGGCATCGTTGAAACGAACGTGGCCCGCTGGTTCAGCCGACGCCGACCGCACGCACAAAACCAGCAAACGCCTACGTTTGGCCAATGACAAAAAAATCGCCTGGAACTTCGAAGCTCCAGGCGGTTCAGGCCGTACTCAGTGCAAGGCGAAACGCTACGCGCTCGCATTCGAAGGCGACACGGCGTTCGAACCCGCCTGGCCCGTCGAAACGTTCGTCGTGGACGAAGACGCCGGCGTGGTTCCATTCGTCTTGCTGGAAGAGGACGCCTCGGCGCCGGCAGTCAGCGGAATGCTGGACAGGTCGAGCGCAGAGCCCAGCCACTTCTTTTCGATAACCGAAATCACGCCGCTGCCTTCAAGCGTGGCCAGCGCGTCGGAAATCGCCTGCTTCAAATCGGAGTTCCCATCGAGCACGCCCGCCGCGTACCCGCTCGGCTGCTGCATGAGCGCCACGATCTTCACGTCGTCGCCCGCGTTATGCGCCGCGTACGTGCCGATGATGGCGTCGGCCGCAACGTACTGCACCTGGCCGGACGCAAGAGCGGCGAACGCGCTCTTCAGATCCTCGGTCGTGGTGATGGTTCCCTGATCGAACTCGTTCGTAACCGCCCACGCGCTCTTAGAGGACACCTGAGCCGCGATTTTCGGCTGGGAATCGTTGGTAGGAACCGCTGTGTTGGAAGGAGCGGAGAACAGGGCCACCGCGGTAGGCAGGTACGCATCCGAAGTCCAGAAGGAATTGCCGGTGTCGGACTTATCGACGTCCATGACCACGTCGACCTTGCCCTCGGTCAAAGCGCCTTCCGGATCGGTTCCCACGTCTACGACCTCAAGCTTCAGGCCAAGGCTGTCGGCCAAAGCGGCCGCCACGTCCACGGCTATGCCGACGATCTTCGTGGAATTCTGGGGCGTGCCCGCAAGCGGGACGTTGCTGGTGTTCACGCCCACGCGCAGCACGCCTTCTTTAGCGATCGTCGGAGACGAGAGCTTCGGCGTTGCCTCGGGCGGCGTATAGGTTTGCTGCGATGTGCAGCCCGTCATACAGGCGACCAGGGCCGCCATGCAAGCGACGACGAAACCGCGCGTCGCAAGCGTTTTCAAACGCTTCATAACCGAAGAGCCTCCATCCACTGCATCTCTCATGATAGCTTCTTCCGACTGACCTAGTCTTTGCCCCCACACTCGCGCACTGGAACCGAGCTTGCGCCATTGTCCTCTCGCCCGCCGCGACGGTATGCCGCGTATAGACGGGCGGTGCGTCTTACCTCTAGGATACGCCATGATCGTCGCGCGCTGCGCACGCGGCTTACGTGGGTCCTTTCGACCGCATCTGCCGTGGACTGAGGTTTTCACCCGCAACTACAGACTCGAAAGAAGCATCCGCTAGTGTATCAGATGATGAATTGAGCCGGAAGCACGCCCGCAGAATCTGCGGGAAACCGTTGCGCACGATTCGACGCGGTTGCAGTTTCAAGAAAGGCACGGGGCCTCCCGCGCCCCCCGTGCTGGATCGGCGCAAAGCACCTGCTGGATCTGCGCTAGGTTTTCGCTGGGTTTGCGCTGGATCCACGTTGGAAAGAGACTGGAAACACGTGCGGAAACGTGCAGATTCGCGCTAGAGAGCACATGGTACGATCCGACCATGATGACATGGAACGCAGCAGAGACGCCCCTGTACGGCGCAGGCAACGCGCCCGAGGCGCAGCGCCTTGCGAAGCGGACGGCTGGCATGCAGGAGCGGGTCCTGCACGTCGCAGCCGCGTACGGACGCGGCGCGGCCGAGGCTCTTGCGGAAACGCTCTGGCCTACGCGCTGCGCAGTGTGCGACAAGCCGGGAGAAGTCCTTTGCGATCGCTGCCGGCTGAACCTTTCCTACATAGACTGGTGGCGCGCCTGCCCTCGATGCGGCGCGCCGTACGGGTTTGCGCAATGCACCGAATGCAACGCGGTGACGTTGAGCGCGCTCGGAAGAGCAGAGCCCGCGCACGACGGCTGCGTCAGCGCCGTCGCCTACGACGACGCCGCCGCGCGCATCGTGCGAACCTGGAAAGACGCCGGGGAGCGGCGTCTCGCGCGCACCATGGCCCTGATCATGGCGCGAACGGTCCCTCCCGCGTGGCTGGCCGAGAATCCCATGGTGGTCGGCGTCCCCGCAACGTCGGCGGCGCGTCGAAGGCGAGGCTTCGACCACGGCGACGACTTGGCGCGCGAAGTGGCAGCGCAGCTGTCCTTGAGCGTCGCTCCCGTGCTAGCGCGCCCCCGCAGCCGGGATCAGAGAACGCTCGCGCGACGCGGGCGCCTCGAGAACATGGATGGAAGGCTTCGTCCCTTGCCCGGCGCAAGCGTTCCAACTGCGGCGCTGGTGGTAGACGACGTATGCACCACCGGGGCCACGCTGTTCTCCGCCGCCGATGCCGTGCGCGAAGCGGGCGCCTCGCATGTCCGATGCCTCACCTTCGCGCGCGTCTGGTAAGGGGCCGCGAGCCCGGCGCTTGCTCCTTGGAGCTGGTTGCCGATGCTGCAGGCTACAGGGAGCGCTCGCGCTTCTGCGCCGCCGCAGCGTCGGAGAACTCGGTCACGTCCACCGAGATGCTGTGCTGAATGGGCTTCCACTTGCACTTCTTCACCAGGGCCACCAAAGCAATGGGAATGTAGGTGAGCATGAACAACGGGAAGGTGAACATATAGAGGACCTTCTTGCCCGTAGTCGACCGGATGGAGTCCCACTCCACGAACGTGGTCAGCACGCCGAACATGAACATGAACACCAGGTAGTTCATCAGGCAGAAGAAGATCGAGGACAGCGACGAAGCCACCATGATGCCCGTGGACATAAGCCCCATCGTGGACAAAACGATGATGATCGCGTTGAACGTCACCGAAACGATGGTCAAAAGCATGCCGGGCGCAATGGTCATGAGCATGTCGTAGCACGCGAAGCGCGACCCCTTGGGGTTGGCGACGATGCCCTTCGCCAAGCGCGCGCCGTAATGCCAGAACACCTGATAAAAACCCTTCGCCCAGCGGAAACGCTGGTTCCAGGAATCGCGAAACGTCGTGGGCTGCTCGTCATAGAGAATAGCCGTGGGGCAATAGCTGATGCGCTGCCCCTCCAGAATGCTGTTCGCGGAGAACTCGATGTCCTCGGTCAGCAGGTGCCACTTCCAACCGCCATGGCGCTCGATCACGTCGGCGGCGATGAAGAAGCCCGTGCCCGACACGGCGCAGCTCGTGTTGAGCGTGAGGCGCGCCTGGTTCAGGAACTTCGCTTCGCGCAAAAACCATACGGCGTAGCCGGCGGAAATCCAGTTCGAATCGTAGTTCTTCGAGTTGCGGTAGCTGGTGGACGCCTTCGCGCCGTTGTCGAAGGTCTTGTTCATCTCGCGGAAGTAGTTCACGTCAAGAACGTTGTCCGCATCGAACACGAAGTACGCTTCGTAACCGCGGTCGGCGTATTGCTCGCGAATAACCTGGAAGCCGTAATCGAGCGCGTAGCCCTTCCCCACTTCCTTGTCGTTGGTGCGCGGGAACACGATGGCGCCGGCCTCGCGCGCTACCTGAGCGGTGTTGTCCGTGCAGTTGTCGGCGATAACGAACACGTCGATGAGCTCGGACGGATAGTTCTGCACCTTGATCGAATGGATGAGGTCGCCGATGACCGCGCTTTCGTTGCGCGCCGAAATGACGGCTGCGAACTTGTGGTTCTTTTTGGCCGTCAGCTCCTTGGGCTTGCGCGTAAGCACGACGAACACGTAGTACAGCTGATACGTGTAGCAGATCGTGAACGTGATGAACACGCAGAAGTTGAACACGTCGACGAACGAGATCTGCGAAAAAAACTGGTCTAGCACCTTAGCTCCTTATTCGGCTCCCCCCAGTGGAAGCGCACGCCAAATGCGGCCCAAAGGGCACACAGCAAACTTTTGAAAGTATAGCGACTGCAAAGCCCTTTGGGGCAGCACTGAGTCCGTTCGTTACCGTTTCTTTCGGTTTCGACTCAATAAATCACCGGTCTTCACACAGGTTCTGCATACGAACTTCACAAACGCACCCGCAGCGTGCGGTTCGTCCGTTTTATGAAACGCGCTTCAAGGGCCCCTTCCCCTGCAGCGTGTGATACGCTTACCCACGCAATCAAACGAACCATCGCACGAGCATCGGGAGGCAAATCCTTGAATCACGACATCAAAGACATCGCACTGGCGGACGACGGGTTGGCGCGCATCGAATGGGCCGATCGCGACATGCCCGTGCTGGCATCTATCCGCGAGCGTTTCGAGCGCGAAAAGCCTTTGGAAGGCGTGCGCATCGGCGCGTGCATGCACGTGACCACCGAAACGGCCAACCTCATGCGCGCGCTCGTGGCTTCCGGCGCGCACGTCGCGCTGTGCGCCTCCAATCCGCTGTCCACGCAAGACGACACCGCCGCTTCGCTTGTGCGCGACTTCGGCGTGAGCGTGCACGCCGTGGCCGGCGAGGACATGGAAACCTACGAGAAGCACCTTGAAGCGGTCATCGCCATCAACCCGCAGATCATCATGGACGACGGCGCGGACCTCGACACCGCGCTGCACACCACGTTCACCGACAAGCTGCAGCACGTCATAGGCGGCACCGAGGAAACCACCACGGGCGTCGTTCGCCTCATGTCCATGGCGGCCGAAGGCACGCTCGCCTACCCCGTGTTCAACATCAACGACGCCAACACGAAGCACTGCTTCGACAACCACTACGGCACCGGCCAGTCCACCCTCGACGGCATCGTCCGCGCCACGAACCGCCTGCTGTGCGGGCGCACCATCGTGATCTCGGGCTACGGCTACTGCGGCAGCGGCCTTGCCCTGCGCGCCCGCGGCATGGGCATGAACGTCATCGTGTGCGAAATCGATCCGCTCAAGGCCCTCGAAGCCCACATGGAGGGCTACCAGGTCATGAAGGCCGAAGACGCCGCGCGCTTCGCCGACGTATGGGTGACGGTCACGGGCAACTGCAAGGTGGTCGACGGCCCCGCGTTCGAGAACATGAAGGACGGCGCCATCGTATGCAACTCCGGCCACTTCGACTCCGAGATCAACCTGGAATGGCTCGAGCAGCACGCGGTCAAGAAAGAGGAGATCAAGCCGCTGGTCGAGGAATACACGCTGGCGGACGGACGCACGGTGATCGTGCTGGCGCAGGGACGCCTGGTGAACCTTGCATGCGCGGAAGGCCACCCCGCGTCGGTCATGGACATGAGCTTCGCCAACCAAGCGCTGGCCGCCGAGTACCTGTACCTGCACGCTGGCGAGCTTGAGAGCAAGGTCTACGACGTGCCCGCGAGCATCGACGACGGCGTCGCTCGCGTCAAGCTGGAAACGCTCGGCATCGAGATCGACACGCTGACCGAAGAGCAGATCAAGTACATGAGCTCCTGGAACTTCGCGACTCTGTAACCGACCATGTACCCCTACTCGGACCTGCATACGGATCTACGCGGCTACGCCGTGGACGTCGCGCTGTTCGACAGCTACCGCCTGGTGGATACGAAGACGAACCTCGTCCACTCGTACTCCGCGCGCGGCGAAAGCGACGTCCCCGTATGCAGCGGGGACCTGTGCTACCGTATCTGGGGTCGCAAAAGACCTTGCGAAAACTGCACGTCGCAAGCCTGCCTGGACAAGCAGGAACAGGTCATCAAGATGGAGCAGCTCGACGGCCGCGTGCTGCTGATAAGCAGCCTTCCCACGGTGATCGCGGGGCGGCCTTACGCGCTCGAGCTGGTGAAAGACGTGACGAGCAGCCTCATGGTGACCGACGAGATAGCCCATGAGAACATAGAGATCACCAGCATGATCGACCGGTTCAACACGCTGGCCGTGCGAGACGCGTTCACCATGCTGTACAACAAGACGTTCATCCACAGCGAGCTGGAGACGCTGACAGGTCAAGCCGAAGCTCAGCTGGCCGAAGACGGCCGTCCCGCAGCCCTCGTGGCCATCGACGTGGACCTGTTCAAGGAGATCAACGACAACCACGGGCACAGCACCGGAGACGACGTGCTGCTCTACCTTGCCCAGCAGCTCAAGAAGGTCGCTCGTTCGTTCGAGGACGGGTGGGCCGGCCGTTTCGGGGGCGACGAGTTCCTGCTCTGCGCTCCCCACGGCCTCGGTCCCGAGGATCTGGAGCTTCTCGAAGCCACGATCGAAGAAGCCGGACGGCATCGCTTCGAAAACGGCTCCCTGCCGTTTGCCATCACCGTGAGCTACGGTATCGCCTACCTGCGAGCAGACGATACGCGCCGGTCGTTCATGGAACGCGCCGACGAAGCCATGTACGCGGCCAAGCGCGAACGCCATCGCAGCCAGCAAGGCGAAGGATGAGGCGAAGGGCGCACCGCCCTGCCCTGCCCTGCCCTTCGCCTCGCATCCAAGAATGCAGTATCATAGATCCTCACGAGCGGAATCCGATGCCGGATGACCCGCAAGCAACACCGAGCACCGCGCCGTCGCGCGTGCTCCGTACGGTTTGGAGATGCGGTTTGAGCGCAACGTTTCAAGACCTCGGCCTGTCCGAGACCACGCTGGCAGCTGTTCGCAAGATGGGGTTCGCCACGCCCACCGAAGTGCAGGAGCAGGCCATACCCCTTGCCCTGGAAGGCCGCGACGTCGTTGCGGCGGCGACCACCGGCACCGGCAAGACCGCGGCGTTCGCGCTGCCCATGATCGAGCGCATCGGCCGCGCCAAGCGCCCCGGACGTCCGCGCGGACTCGTGGTCAGCCCGACGCGCGAGCTCGCCCAGCAGATTGACGCCGCCTGCGTCGAGCTTGCGAAGGGATCGGGACGGCGCATGGTCACCGTCGTAGGAGGCGTTCCGTACAAAAAGCAGCTCGGCAAGCTCGAGCGCGGCGTGGACGTTCTCGTGGCCACGCCGGGCAGGCTCCACGACCTCATGGAGCGAGGCGTCGTCAAGCTCGACGACGTGGAGGTGCTCGTGCTCGACGAGGCCGACCGCATGCTCGACATGGGATTTTGGCCGACCATGAAAAAAATCGTCGCCGCCACGCCGGCCCGCCGGCAAACGCTGCTCTTCTCGGCCACGCTCGACCGGCGCATTATGGACAACGTCGCGCAAATGCTTCGCGATCCTGCGTTCGTGGAGATAGCCCACAAGGGCGAAACGGCGGAGACCATCGACCAGTTCATCATCCCGATCGGGCAGATGCAGAAGCCCGCGCTGCTCCTTGCCCTGCTCGAGGAACGCGGCAGCAAGCGCGTCATCGTGTTCACCGGAACGAAGACCCGCGCGGAAATCTGCATGAACCAGCTGGTCAGGGCAGGCTATCGCGCAGACTCCATCCACTCGGACAAAACGCAGGCGCAGCGCAAGCGAGCGCTCGACGCATTCAGCAAGGGCACGGTCGACGTGCTCGTGGCCACCGACGTCCTGGCTCGCGGCATCGACGTATCGAGCATCGCCTACGTGGTCAACTACGACCTGCCCGAATCGCCCGAAGACTACGTGCACCGCATCGGACGCACGGGACGCGCCGGCAAAACCGGTTGCGCCATCTCGTTCGTAAGCCCCGAAGCGAAGCCCGAGCTCCTGGAAATCGAGAAGCTGCTCGGCAAGAAGATTCCGGCGACCGCCCTGGAGAGCTACGACAATTCCGAGGCGGTGACCGCGCTCGAGAATCGGTTCGTGCCCAAAACGACGGCCCGCAGCGCAGCGGCGTTCTCCCGATCCATGCGCACGCGAGGCCGCGGCTGGCGATAGCGCATCGCCGCAAAAGCGCCTACACCGTTTCCGCCAGCCGCTTCGCGTGCCACACGTCCATCACGGCGTACAGCACGCGGAACAACGCGGTAGCCGAAGCGGCGATGACCGCGAACAGCACGGCCATCTCGAACGTGAACGGCTCGATCCCGAACAGGCCGGAAAACAGCGTGGCGCCCAGTATCGTGCCGCCCACCACGACCGCCAGCAGCGCCGCGCGCAGCGGGGTGAACGGCACGGACAGCTTCACGATGAGCAGCATGCCCACCCAGGCGGTCAAGAGCACGCACAGGGTGGAAACCTGCGCGTAGCCGATATGCAAAAGCCCGTACCCCGCAACGTTCGCAGCCAGAACCGAAAGCACCGCGCACACGGCGCTCGGCACCGACCGCACGATCACGTTTTCAAGAAAGCGGCCCCTGATGCGGTCCTTGTTCGGCTCGAGCGCCAGCACGAACGATGGGATGCCGATAGTGAACGCGCTGATGAGCGTCATCTGGATAGGCTGGAACGGATACTGCCACGGCAGCAGGATGAACAGCACCGCAAGCGTCATGGACAGCAGCGTCTTCACCAAGAACAGCGAGGCGGACCTCTGCAGGTTGTTGATGGAGCGCCGCCCCTCCGCCACCACTTTCGGCATGGCGGCGAAATCGTTGTCCACCAGCACCAGCTGCGCCACGTTGCGCGCAGCATCCGACCCGGAGGCCATGGCCACGCTGCAATCCGATTGCTTGAGCGCAAGCGTATCGTTCACGCCGTCCCCGGTCATGGCCACAACGTGGCCGCGCTCCTGCAAGGCCAGCACGAACGTCTTCTTCTGCTCCGGCTTCACCCGGCCGAACACGCTGTAGCGCTCGATGGCGGCGGCTATGGAGGCGTCGTCGGTCAGCGAGGCGGCGTCCACATACTCTTCCGCACGCGGAACGCCGACCTTGCGCGCGATGCCCGAAACCGTGCGCGGATCGTCGCCGGATATCACCTTGAGGTCGACGCCCTGCTCCTTGAAGTAGCCGATGGTCTGCGCCGCCGTGGCGCGAATCTGGTCGTGGATGGCCACGAAGCCGATCGCGACAGGCGATCCCAAGATGGCGCCGTCGTCGTCGAAGCCGTCGACGCGCGCCAGCAAGAGGACGCGCGCATCGCTCGCAAGCGCATTCTGCTGCGCCTCCACCTGGGAAAACGCATCGCCTAAGACAAACTGGCCCGCGCCCATCACGTACGAGCAACCGTTAGCGAACGTGGCCCCCGACCATTTCTTGTCGGAAGAAAACGGCACCGAGCGCACCGAGGCGTAGGACTTCACGGTGGATTTCGCGTAATGGTCCAGAACGGCCAGCGCTGTGTCGTTCGGATCCTCGTCGGCGCGCGCAAGGGAAGCGAACGCCGCATCCACTTCGGCCTTGTCGGCACCGGGAACGCACTCCACGGCCACGACCTCCATCTTCCCCGTCGTGATGGTGCCCGTCTTGTCCAGGCACAGCGTATCCACGCGGGCAAGCGTCTCGATGCAGTACAGCTGCTGAACCAGCACGCGGCTCTTGGACAGGCGCACCACCGCCACGGCCAAGACCGTGGACGTGAGCAGTATGAGGCCTTCGGGGATCATGCCCACCAGCGCCGACACGGTGGACAGGACGGCGCTGTCGAACTCGGTCCCCGACATAAGGTGCTCGCGCGCGAACAGGAGCGCTCCCAGCGGGAAGATGACGAAGCTCACGAACTTGATGATGCCGTTCAAGCTGTTCATGATCTCGGAGTTCACGGCTTTGCGCTGCTTTGCCTCGGCGCTGATCTTCGCGGCGTAGTTCTCCGCTCCCACGTGCACCACGCGCGCCCACACGACGCCGGCGTTCACGAACGACCCGCTCATAAGCTCGTCGCCCGTCGTCTTCTTGATAAGCTTGCTCTCGCCGGTCAGAAGGCTCTCGTTCGCATCGCACGAACCGGACGCCACCACGGCGTCCGCGGGAACCTGATCGCCGCGGCCCAGCTCTATGACGTCGTCGCGTACCAGCTGATCGAGCGGAAGCTCCACCCGAACGCCGTCCCTCAGGACCGTGGCCTTCGAGCTGGCTACGATAGACAAGGCGTCGGTGGTCTTCTTCGACCGGATCTCCTGCACGATGCCGATCAGGGTGTTGCACACGATGACGCCCATGAACAGCATGTTCTTGTACGAACCCGTGATCAGCACGAACAGCGCCAACACCACGTTGATGAGGTTGAACAGCGTGCAAACGTTCTCCGCGACGATCTGCTTGACGGAACGCGTTTTCACGCCGGCGTCAACGTTGACCGCTCCCTCGGCAACGCGCCGAGCCACGTCCTCCGCGGTCAATCCGATCCGTTCCTCGCCCATCACGACGCCCCTAGTCCTTGACGTTCACGCCAAGGCGCCGGGCAATGCCCGCCGCCTGGAACAGGTCCATCGCGCATCCGCGCAGTTCGCCCATGGCGTCCGACAGCACGATGTCCGACAGCTGGCACGTTGAGAAGTCGACGCCGTCCAGATTCGCTCGGAAGAAGCTCGTCCCCGTAAAGCGCGCATCGTCGAACGAAGCTCGCTTCTGGCGCACCTCGGAGAAGTCGGATTGCGAGAAGTCCGTCGAAACCGCGAGGAAATCGGCCAGCCGAGCCTTCGCAAACGATGCGTAAGCGAACGTGCAGTCGCGCAGCTCGACTCGCGCGAGCACGGATTCGGACAGGTCCGCTCCGGTGAACTTGCACGAAGCGAACGTGCAGCGCGTGAAATTCGCTTCCGAAAACGAGCTGTTGGAGAAATCGCAGTTCGAAAACGCCACGTCGGCAAACGCGGAACGCGCGAAATCGCACCCTACGTAGGAGCATCCCTCGACGCGCGACCCCGAAAGATCGAACAACTCGAAGTCTTCCCCGACCGAACCGTCCCCTGTTACACGCACGTGAGAAATCTGCAGATCGCCGTCTGCATCTTCAATCCACGAAGACAAGCTGGCAACGTCGACAAGCTCACCGGGGATACCGGGGTTGGCGGAACGCAGGCGCTGCGCGGTTTCGGGCATACAGTCTCCTTCCGATCACGTTCATTCTACCTGACGCCCGCAGCGGCTCCGCTCATGCAACCCGAAAGCACAAGACGAAAAGGAAGCGGACCGCCGCCGGCCGCCGCCGGGCTGAGCCCGGCGTGGACGAGATGCCGCCCTCCCGTCCGCCCCGCCCGCTCAAGACGGCACCCCAACCGGCGAACGATCGCGGCAGACGGCTCTCGGCAACGCTTAGTCGAGGCTCATGCGAAGCAGCGGGAACGGGCGACCCGCATCGTCTACGGCAGAGCGCTCGGACACCGTGAAACCCTCGTGCCGGTAGAAGCCGACGGCCTGGGGATTCTGCTCGTTCACGTCGAGCCGCGTCGCTCCGTGCAGCTCGACCGCGCGCGCAAGAAGCACCTTTCCCACACCGCGGCCGCGCGCCGGGGGCGCCACGAACAGCATCTCCAGCTTGCCGCCCTGCACACCCGAGAAGCCGCACGGCTCACCGTCCAAGCAGGCGACTTCAAGAACCTCCACTCCCGCAAGCCCTGAACGCACTTCGGGGCGAAGGGCTGCAACGTCTTCCTCCGTCAGGAAGTCGTGCGTCGCACGAACCGAAGCCTCCCATATCGACGCAAGCGCGGAAATCACGTCGTCCGATCGCTCTTCCGGCACTGCTATGCTCAGTCGCTCATCCATAGAAACCCTTTCTCGCACCGCGCATTCTACCCGAATCCGCAAAAAGCGTGCGGCGGTCCGCCGCGAACACCTCAAGCTCCCCAGACGTCCCAGGCATCCGTCCCGCACGCGCATCCATCTTCCTCGCGCGCAGAAGACGCCTCTTCCGGCACGATCTCCTCCACGAACCAGCGAGGCCCCTCGAAAAACAGGCAGGTGGTTCGTGAGCCGATGCGCACGATGAAACGCGTGCCCATGCCGCCCACTTTGAGGGACGCGGCTTGACGCACGTCCAGCACGCGATCGATCGCGAACACGCGCCCGTCGTCCCACGCGATGGTCAAAGGAGCCAGCTTGCCGTCCTCAAAATGACGGGCGACCACTTCCACGTAGCGTTTTCGTCTGCCGCGCCCATCGCGCGGCGGCGCCTTCCGCATTGTCGTCTGCATCATGACGTTCTCTAACGATGCAGTACGCCGACGGGATGCACGGTGTTCTCGTCTTTGATGTCGGTGCCGGCAAGCGTCTCGTCGGCCAACTCCGCCCCGCGCACAACGCACGTGTTGCCGTAGCGACGCCGCAAGTCGTCAATCGCGAAATCAAGATCCTCCAGATGCGCACGCCCGTCGTCGACGAACGAGAGCTGCACGGGCTCGCGCATCGACGAGAGGTCGGAGGCGCGCACATGCAGCGCGCGCACCGGATGCCCTTCATCGAGCGCTTCGTTGGCTCGCAGCAGTCCCCAGGCCGCCTGCGCGATCTCGAGCGTGGCCGCCGTGGGACGGCGCAGCTTCGCCTGCCGCCCGTAACCGGACAGATCAAGGCCGCTGCGAACGCCGATGCTCACCGTTCTCGCGCGCACGCCGTCTTCGCGCAAACGTTGCGCCACCGACTCCGACAGCAGCCAGATGAGAGCCTTCGCTTCCCGCTCGCATACGATATCGTGCGGCGCGGTCAGCCCGTTGCCGTAGCTCTTGACCGTGCGATCGACGTCGCGCCGGTCCGGATCGTACGGCTTGACGGGAGTATCGTCTTCACCGCGCGCATACGTGCGCAGCATGAACCCGATCTTGCCGAACCGCCGCTGCAAATAAGCATCGGACGCGTGGGCCAAGTCCCCTATGGTGAGGATGCCCGAACCGTGCAGCTTGCGCTCGGTTGCCGGCCCCACGTACAAAAGCGAGCGAACGGGCGCCGTCCACACCACGTCACGGTAGTTCGCGCGGTCGATAACGGTGATCGCATCGGGCTTTCTGTAGTCGCTGCCGAATTTCGCGAACACTTTGTTCCAGCTCACCCCAATCGACACCGTCACGCCCAGCTCCTCTTTCATACGGCTGCCGATCTCCTGGGCGACCTCGTACGCATCCCATCCGCGCCGTCGCATCGAACCGGTGATATCGAGCCAGCTTTCATCTAAGCCAAACGGTTCGACCAAGTCGGTGTACTGATTGTACACGGCGCGCGCCATTTCCGAATACGCTCGATACAGCTTGTAGCGCGGAGGAAGCACGACGAGGTCCGGGCATTTCTTGCGCGCCTGCCACAACGTCTCGGCCGTCCTGATGCCGTACGCCTTCGCCTCTTCGCTCTTCGTGAGCACGATGCCGTGCCGCAATTCCTCCTTGCCCGCAACCACCACGGGCCTGCCGCGCAGCTCGGGCCGCTGCGCCTGCTCCACGCTGGCGTAGAAGGAATTCATGTCGCTGTGCAGAACAATGCGCTCCAATGGTTCTCGACGCCCCCTTGACTCTTTTGCACCTCTCGTCGTATTATACGAACTAATGTTCGCATGATAGGCTTCAAAAGTCAATCGAACAAAGCGTGAAAACCCCTCGGAAGGCAGCCGACTCCGAGACCGCGCCCGTTCGACGGAAATCGAAACCAGCATGTCGGCATCGTCGTTGATCGTCAGCCGCGCAAAGCCTAGGAGCCGCCGCCCCGCCCGCTTCGCGCACCGAAAGAAAGGGAGCTTATGAAACGTCTTTTCTTGTCCTCCTCGTTCGAGGACGTTGCGCACATCTTCGATGACTTCGCGGCCGAAGACCTGCAAGGCAAGCGCGTCGCGTTCATCCCCACGGCAGCGCTGCACGAAAGCGTCGATTTCTACGTAGAGGCAGGAAGGGCAGCCCTGGCGAAGCGCGGCCTCGTCATCAGCGAGCTGGAGCTTTCAACGGCTACCGCTTCGGAAGCGGCGGCTGCGCTCGAAAACAGCGATTGCATCTACGTTTCGGGAGGAAACGCGTTTTTCCTGCTTCAGGAGATGCGGCGAACCGGAGCCGACAAGATGATAGCCGCACAGATAGAGTCAGGCAAACTCTACATCGGGGAATCGGCAGGGTCGATGATCCTATCGCCGAATATCGAGTACGCCCAAGCTATGGACAACCGCGAAGAGGCGCCCGATCTACCCGACTTCGAAGCGTTGAACGTCATCGACTTCTATCCCTTGCCCCATTACGCAAGCGCGCCGTTCGAGACGGCGACCGAAAGCATCGTCGCTTCGTACGGAACAAGCCTTGCGCTCACGCCCATCGGCAACGCTCAAGCCGTCACCGTGTACGGCGACGTGACCACTATGAGAGAATAGATCCCGCCGAACACCGTTTCAGCGCACGGCCACCGAAGGAGGACGGAGCCATCGACGCCATCGACAACGCGCGCGTACGATCGTACCGACTGCGCGCCCATCACCTGGATCGGAAAGTTTCCATCGATCAGCTGCTGCAAGCTGCCGGAGCCTGCGGACTGCAGAACACGCCGCCCGGAGCGTGGGAAACCGCGCTGTTCAACCGCGTAGAAGGGTGCACCCTGACCCACCTGCGCGAGCAGCTGTACGAGCGGAAAACCCTGGTACAGGCATGGAGCTTTCGCGGGGCGCCCGTCGTGTTCCCCGCAGACGAACGCGACGCGTTCCTAACAGCGCTCGTCGCCGAGCCCGACGAGGAGCCTTGGATCTACACGCGCGGCGCATCGGGCGCGCTCGATCATGTGGGCATGTCGTTCGGCGATCTGCTGCCTCTGGTGGAAAAGGCCGCGAAACTGCTCGACGACCGAACGATCGAAGGCAAAGATTCCCTCGACCGCGCAATTGCGGACGCGATCGAGGCCGACCTGCCGCAAGGCGCGCTCGGTCCATGGCGCGATCCGTCCATGTACGGCAATCCCGACAAGCAGACCGTCGGTCAGGCCGCCGTTTCGTTTCTGCTGCGCCCATGCTCGTTCAAATCGCTCGTCGTCTTCGGCAGACGCGAAGGGTCCATCCCTTCGTTCTCATCGTACCGAGCATGGACGGGGCGGCGGGATGCGCCTGCGCCCTCCCTCGCTGCAGGGAAGCAGCTTGCTCGGAAGTTCCTCCATTGCTACGGACCGACCACGCTCGGCTCCTTCGCCGCGTGGCTCGGCAGCTCCAAGGCTCAAGCCAAACGGCTCTGGTCGTCCATCGAAGACGAGCTTTGCGCCGTATCCGTTGACGGAAAGAAGCGTTTCGTCCACGCTCTCGATATCGACAACCTGCGACAAGCCGAACGGCCCGCCGCACGCCTGTTGTTGCTAGGGGCGCATGATCCCTATCTTGACCTGCGAGATCGCGAAATCATCCTGCCCGATCCCCAGCGACGAAGGCTCGCATGGAAAACCGTGGGCAATCCAGGCGTCGTGCTCGACGAGGGCCGCATCATCGGGGTATGGAACGCAAGGACGGCGAAGAGCTCCCTTGACGTCTCGATACGCCTATGGGAACCCCTCGAGCCCGCAAGGCAGGCTCAGCCCGAACGGCTTGCCGAAGAGTATGCCGCGTTTCGCCAACTCGCCCTGAAAACCTGCACCGTGGAAAGCGAATGAAGACCATGCCGAACATCACCGTCAGCCACGCCACCGAAGGAACGCTTGCCGACGTCTGCCTGGACATTCCGAAGCGCGCCCTGACGGTGTTCACCGGACTTTCCGGTTCGGGAAAGTCAACGCTTCTCGTAGACGTGCTGTTCAACGAATGCCAGCGCCAGTATTTGGAAGCGATGGGAATGGAAGGCATTCGAAAGCCGCGCGTCGAACGCATAACGGGGGCCTCCCCTGCCGTTCTGGTAACGCAGTCCGACGTCAACAGAAATCCCCGTTCCACCGTAGGCACCGCAACCGATATCTACACCGATCTGCGCATGGTGTTCGAAAAGCTGCACGTGCGCGCATGCCCATGCTGCGGTGAAGAGATCTGCGCAGCCGATTGCCAGGAAGAAACCGAACGAGACGGCGACGAGTTCTTGGTGTTCATGCGCTGCAGCCTATGCGGGCACCGCATGCGCAAGATCACGCGCACCGAGTTCTCGTTCAACACGAAAGAAGGCGCCTGCCCCGTATGCGAAGGAATCGGCAAGACGCTCGCCATCGACTGGAGCCGAGCCCTGCACGAGGATCGGTCGGTGGAAGACGGAGCGGTCGACGCCTGGAACCATCGATACCAAGCCTACCAAGCCGATGCGCTGCAGCGCGCATTTCGCCACTACGGTCTGCCCGACGCAAAGAGCCTGCCCGTCGCCCAGTTCGACAGCCTGCAGCGAGAAATCCTGCTGCAAGGCACGGAAAGCCCCGCGCTCGCGCAGGCGCTTCCAAACGTCGAGCCGCCGAAAACCGTTGCCGCAGGCCGGTTCGAAGGCGTAGAACCCCTGCTCATGCGCCGTCTTGCCGAACGAGAGGGCGCCGCGCGCGACGAACTTGCGCAAGCGTACTTCGCCTCCGTGGAATGCCCCGCATGCAATGGAGAGCGGCTGGGAACAGCCGGCAGGCAGGCGCATATCGACGGCATGCGCCTGCCGGAATTGGCGAGCGCGACGCTCGACGAGCTGCAATCTTGGGTCGCAGACCTGGCGGACGCGCTTTCTTGCGAGCATCGACCGCTCGTCGAGGACTACCTGCGCGACATCGAAACGAAACTGAACCGTCTTCGATCGCTTGGCTTGGATTACCTTTCGCTCGACCGCCAAACCGTTACGCTTTCGGGCGGCGAACTGCAGCGCATGCGCCTGGCCGCCGTGCTCGATTCGGAGTTGACCGACGTCGTGTACATCATGGACGAGCCGACGGCGGGCCTGCATCCGCGAGACACCGCAGGCATGACGGCAACGTTGAAACAGCTCCGCGACAAGGGCAACACGGTGCTCGTCATCGAGCACGACCCCGACGTGATGCGCGAAGCGGATTTCATCGTGGACATGGGACCGGGCGCGGGACGCCGCGGCGGGCGCGTCGTAGCACAGGGAACCGTTGAGGAGATAGAGCGCTCCGGCGCTTCCGTCACGGGTTCCTGGCTGAAAGCCCCTCGACCGGGAAAAACCACGTTTCGCCCCTTCGCAAGCACGGCGCTGGAAGTGCGCAACGCCCGCGTGCACAACCTGCAGGGCATTGACGTGCGAATACCCGAGCAATGCCTGGTCACCGTATGCGGGCCATCGGGGTCGGGAAAGTCGACGCTCGTGTTCGACCTGATAGCTCAAGGAGACCGTCCCGGCACGCAAAACGCCGTTGCGGGCCTGGATCGTTTCGACCGGATAATCCAAGTCGACCAAACGCCCCTTGCCCGCATGAAGCGCTCGAACGTGGCCACGTATGCAGGCGTCTACGAAGGCATCCGCAAAGCCTTCTCCGCCACCGCGCAGGCGAAGGCCGCCGGGCTGACAGCGCGCAGCTTCTCGTTCAACTCCCCGGGCGGGCGATGCGAGCGCTGCGAAGGGCTCGGGCGCGTAAGCAGCAACATGCTGTTCTTCCTGGACGTCGAAACAACCTGCCCCACATGCCACGGCAGGCGATTCTCCGAAGAAGTGCTCAACGTGCGCTACAACGGGCTTTCCATCGACGAGGCGTTGGCCCTCCCCGTCGACGAGGCGTCAAGCGCCTTCGAAGCGCTTCCGAAATCGGCGCGCGCGCTTCGCTTGCTCGAAGACGTGGGCTTGGGCTACGTGCAGCTGGGACAAACCCTCGCAACGCTTTCCGGAGGCGAAGCCCAGCGCTTGAAGCTTGCAAAGGAGCTGATAACGGGTTCGTCGAAGTCGAGTCTGTATCTGCTCGACGAGCCTACGCGAGGTCTGCATCCCCAGGATGTGGAGCACTTCTTGAACCTTGTAGACAGATTGGTGGACGCAGGCGGAACCGCGATCATCGTGGAGCATAACGCGCACGTGATAGAGCGCAGCGACTGGGTCATCGAGCTGGGGCCGGAAGGAGGCCGCAAAGGTGGGTGCATCGTGTTCGAAGGAACTCCCGCCAAGCTGAAGTCAGCCGAAACGGAAACAGCGCGATACCTGCGCCGAAGCTAACGCACGCATTCCGATCCGCGCCGAATCATGCGCGCCATCGTCACGCAGGCGACGATGGCGGCAGCCACCACCAGCAACGGTTCGGCCAAAAGCGAGGCGAAGCCGCACAAAGACCCAACGATCGCAAGGCCCCCTTCGCCCCACGGTCGCATGCTGCTCGAGCGCAGGCGCACGGCTTCCAACCCGAAGCTGAGCACGACGGCGGCGTTCAGCGCAACCGCCAGGACCAACGCCGGCGCAACAGGCGCGCCCGCAGGCAACGTAAACGGAACGGTCGCGCACGAGACTGCCGTCACCAAGCAAAACGCCGGCAAGGAGTCGCCCACGAGCAACGCGAGCGTTCCGTAGGGCAGCTGATCGCGCACGAGCCGCACGCGCATATCGTCGCGAAACGCATGCGTGACCTCGCGCGCCGTCGATGCCAGGCCCACCAGCATCGCCAACCAGAATACCGGCCCCGCAACGCCGTACCCGCCGAGCAGCGCGCTCACGCCGAAAGGCGTTATCCCTGCCCCCAGCATCAAAAGCGCCGGCAGGCCCTCGTACTGGCGCACCAGGGAAAGCGCCGCGCGCGCCACGAGCGCAGCAGGACCCGCAGCCTGCGGCAACCGCAAAAACGGACCGCGCCGAGCCAACTTGCAGCGACGGCGGTAATCCCCCACCGTCGTAGAATCAAGCAGCGAGAAAAACCCGAACGAGCACGTATCGGCGTACAGGGCGTTCTCCTCCACCATGCGCACCCTATCGACCCGCTTCGCCAGCAGCAACAACGCCAAGAACCCCGCGACAAGCAGCCCTATGGCAGCAGCAACCGCCTGCACGACGGCGTTCGATTGCGCAAGCACAACGGGAACCCAGGCAATCGCAAGCGCTCCATACGCCACAACCGCGACCAGCGACGCAAGGGCGAGCATCGCGACAGCCTTCCAACGGCGAATCGTGCGCGGCAAGGCGAGGCGCGCCGTTCCCACGACCCTGCCTGCCGCAAGCGGAACCGCCGTCCACAGCGAAGCGATCAGGGCCGTCGTCAAAGGGTCGACGAACCACCCCAAAGCCGCTCGCACCCCAACGGCAAGCAGATAGCCCGCAGGCGCCGCCACAGCCCCTCCCGCGATCATCGTTATTGCAGCGGATACGCCGACGAGCGCCGTCGACCCGATGGGGCTTGCGGCAACGTAGGCGATATCGGGATGGGAAAGCTTGACCCACGATGCGCGCAACCCCCGAAACGAGCTCACCGCGAACACGACCGCCGGCACCGCGAACGCAAACAGAAGAACGCCGAGGGCCAGGTCAGGACCCAATGCGACGAATGCCTCCTGCACCGTATCGAGCAGCCAGAGCCACATCATAGCCAAGCATATCCCTATGAACCCTATGATGTACGCTTGGTAGCTCCGCTCTCCCCACCCGCGATCGTCGACAAGGTCGGAACCCGTTGCATGCAGCGCCCGCACCAGGAACGTGCGAGCGTGCCGCACGCGCAGCCGCAGAAGCAATCGCACATCGCCCATGCCGATCAGCCTCGCTCGAAGCCGTCGAAAAGATCGCCTGGCCGCACGTCGCGCACCGTCGACAGCCGCTCGCCCTCAAGATGCAGCAGCAGGTCGGGATTCAAATCGGGGACGTTGTGGTGGCAGCTGACCAGCACCGCCGCGCCGTCAGCGCGAGCAGCCGACAGCAAGGCGCTCAACCGTCGCGACGCATCTCGGTCAAGCGGTCCGTACGGCTCGTCCAGCAACAGCAGACGCGGCTTGCGCATGAAGGCCAGCACGAGCGCCAGCTTCAATCGCATGCCGCGAGAATACGACGAAGGGAACCGATCCGCATGCGCCGCGAGCCCCAGGCCGTCCAGCAATCGCCGAGCCTCGTCGGCGGCATCGGGCACGCGGTTCGCATCGAGTACGAAGCGAATATGCTCAGCGGCGGTTAAATCGTCGTAAAAGGACGGCACGTCGGGCACGAAGGCGATCTCTCGACGCACAGCGCGATCCGAACCGTCGAACGGCCGCCCGAACACCTCGACCGTCCCTTCGCTCGGCATGCTCCATCCCGCCAAGCATCTGAGCAGCGTGGATTTCCCCGACCCGTTCGGGCCGGTCAGAAAAGCAATCTGACCAGGATTGATCCGAAAAGCCACATCGCTCCACACCTCGCTTCGCGCATAGCGAAACGAAAGACCCTCCGCCCGCAGCGCCGACGTCTTCTCCACTGCCTCGACATCCATGCTCTCACGCTCCTTCGCGACGCATCATAGCGCTTTCAGTCGGACAAGCAAGCCCGAGAAACGCGGCGAGCGCTCGAGGCCATCCAGCACGCCGTCGCGCAGGACGCCGTCTCGAACCTGACCCTTCAACCCCGCTTTTCCGAACAGGGCTTGAGCCATGCGCGGCGTCGACGGATCCTGCCCTCTCGCGCCGGAAAGCCGATCGAAAAGAACATCGGACGGCGGCTTCGGCGTCGCATCCTCGTCCATGCTTTCCAAAAGGAGGACGAACCGCTCGAGACACGCTGAAGCGCGGTCCTCGACGCTCTCGTGCAATAACGTTTCCAATGTTGATATCGTTCATGGTCGGTCTTTCTGAAGGTTGCGACGGCTGCACGGCCCAAGCGCATGCGCGGGCTTGAACCCAGTATGAGAGAACACCGCCGCTTGACGCAAGCGAGGGCTTGTTGACCGCAAGCCGCTTCAGTCAACCCCTCGCAACCGAAACGGCCTGCTATCCTTGACCAAACGACTCCCATGATCGGAGGATCCATGAACGCAACGTTCACGCTACCGCCCTCATCTGGTCGCAACCGCAATCTACCCCTGACGGCGGGCCTGCTTGCATGCCTTGCCCTTTACACGATCGACGCGGTTTGCCTTGCGTTCGTTCCGAACGAAGGACGCACCCTCGCTGCCAACATCGCCGTGCCTTTCGATCTGATGGTGTGCGTGCCCGCAGCTTTCTACTTGCTGGTGATCAAGCCCCGCAAGCTATCGCCCGTAGCCGCGATCCCCGTCATATACGCAGGCTTCGTCGTGTCGATGCTGGTCATGCAGCCCGGATCGTTTTCCCTGCTGACCGTGCTGCTTCCGATGATGCTCGCCGTGGAAGCGGTCATCCTCGTACGCGAGATCGCCCGCTTCTTGCACGTTTTTCGCGCGGCGCGAAAAGAATCCACCCGCCCGATAGTATGGTTCGAAAAGCCGTTTTTCGAGCTCAGCCGCAACGAGACCACATCGCGCCTCTGCGCGCTCGAATGCTCTATCTGGTATTACGTGCTTGCCTCATGGCGCTCGAAGGCCGACGTGCCCAACGGCGCCCGTCCGTTTTCCTGCCATAAGGAAAGCGGGTACCTGGCGCTTTCAGGAGTGATCATGGCGTTGCTTCCCATCGAGGCCCTGGTCACGCATTTGCTGGTGGCGAAATATTGCGAACCGGCCGCCATCGCGCTGACCGTGCTTACCGCCTACACGCTTGTCTGGTTCATCGGGAATACGAGGGCGGTGGTCCTCAACCCTCTTCTGGTGGACGACACGTCCGTAACGGTGCGCTGGGGAGCCTACTTCAGCGAGCGCGTGCCCTTCGCTTCCATAGCGCGCATCGACCGCCGGGAAGAACCCGACGTTCCCAAGAGCGAGCGACTGAACATGGCCGTCATGGGCGCGCGGCCCTGTTGGATCGTGCTGCACGAACCGCGCATCATGCGGACCCTTCTTGGAAAGCCGCGCGCAGTGCGAGCCATAAACGTCTCGCCCGACAATGCGTCCGATTTCGAGAAATCGATCGCCGCGCAGCTGCCGAAACGCTAGCGGTCGGACACGTCGACGAAGCGCACGCGGTTCTTGCCCGCGCGCTTAGCCCGGTACAGCGCGCGATCGGCAACGCGGAACAGCCCCTCGTACGTATCGGCGTCCAGCCCCGCAAGCGCGCATCCCGCGCTCAACGTCACGGGGCCGTCGAAGCCTTGCAGGCATTCCGCCTTTCGACCCAGTTCGCACGCGAACTCCCAAGCGCGGGAGCGATCGGCATCGGGCAGGAACACCACGAACTCGTCGCCGCCCACACGCGCGGCCGTCCGTGCCTCGCCCTCCAGGGTCGACTCCATCGCCTGCGCGACGTGCACAAGCAGGTCGTCTCCCACCGGATGCCCGAACGTATCGTTAACCAGCTTGAAATCGTCCACGTCGAACACGAGCAGCGCCCCGCAGCCGTTCGTCAGGCAAGCGGGCAAGGCCCGATCGACCAAGCTCGATACCGTTCCCTGGTTGAACAGCTTCGTAAGCGGGTCGCGCCGCGCCTGGTCCACCAGATCGTCGATCAAGCGACGCTCGTCGGTAATGTCTTTCCAGCTTCCCACCGTTTTCGCCACGCTGCCGTTCCGGTCGCGAAGAAGCGTGACGTGTATGCGAACCCATCGCCATTCGCCCCCGTGTATCGGCACCACGTGGCGAACCTCCATAACAGCCGAATCCTCTGACTGCAGCGCCTCGGAAAGCCGAGCGTAATCTTCCGTGCGCATGCGCGTTCCCTTTTTGATCATATCCGAGTAGCAGGGGAAGCGCCGCTCCTCGCTGGACAGCTCTTCGCCCGAACCGGAGATTCGCTCGTATTCGACCAAAACATCTTGCACGTTGTCGTACTCGAACAGAACGTCCGTCACGCTGCGCAGCGCGATTCGATACCGCTCCCGTTCCAATTCAAGGGTTTGAGTCTTCTCGCGCAGCAGCCGCTGCAAGTACTCGTAGCTTTGAGCGCCCGCCTCGAACGGAAAGTACAACTCGTCTTTCATCGCCTGGTAGGGATTGGACACATGCACATGGCGGATGAGCAACCGTCCGTCGGATTCGACCAGATAATAGCTGCACCTTTGGTGCTCCTCGAGAACCATGCCCGTGCTCTCATCCGTGCGAACGCGATAACGACCCATGACCAGGCACGTTTCGCTCGTAGTGCTTGCCAAGCAGAATTCCTCGTCGGAAACCACGCAGGCGGGAGTGAGCGGCGCCTGTTCGACGAAGTACGCCACGATGGCGGCCTTGTCCGTGAAAAACTCAACCTCGCCTGCGCCTATCCACGAAAAATCGTCCGTAAAGCGAGAGAGCACGACGTCGATCGCCGTGCCGGAATAAAACAGCCGAACGGTATCGGCCACGAATTCGATCGCTTGCCCAAAGAGCGGATTCATCGGCCCTCCTCCCCCGCATGCCTTGCCTGCGCGCGCACGCGCATAAAACTCTCTCGGGGAGTATACAACCTCGACCGCTCCTCGGGGGAGACAACGAGCAAAAACGTAGCAGGAAGATCAGCTATTGGCAATGAACACGAGGCCGATAAAGCCAACGGCAAGAAGCGTGCAGCACAGGCCCACCGTATTGCAGACGCGCCGCGCGCGGGCATCTGACCCCGCGATTCTTCGCGTCACCGAGTACAATCCCAAACCAACCGCGGCGCCAAGCGTGTTGGCAATCAGGTCGGTCGCATCCGACGCCCCCGCCGCAAAAGCAAACTGCAACACCTCGAACGCCAAGCTGGTCGCCGCCGCAAACGCCAAGCCGATCGCGAGCGGTCGCTTTCCCAACAGCATTCCCATGTACAGGCCGAACGGAACGAAGGCCACTAGGTTCTGCACGACTTCGGAATAATCAGGCTCGCCGTTCACAACCAGCGCGCCCGCCAAGGGCACCACGTTCACGCTGCGCATCGTGCCGAACACGTCCAACGAAACCTGCATCTTGAACAGGATCGCCCACACGAGCACCACTGCGTAAATCGCGAACAGCGCCCCTGAGATTCCGCGGCTCCCCAGCACGGACCGCCCGCCCGCCGATACCTCGCCCATGACCTTCGACCCCTTCCCCGGCGGCTGCGCAGACCCCCGATCTTTCCGTTGCCAGCCCATGGTAGCCAAGCAGGCGGAACGGCACGACGAAAGGTCAGCTTTCGTTTCCGCAGGTTAAGAAAAATTAAGGGAATTATAAGGGGCTTCGGGAACACGAGCCTTTTCGTTTTAAGCACCCGAATTCGCGGGGCGCTGCGGGGTATCGTGCCCCTAGCCAGCAAAAAAGCCGAGCGCTGCATGCGCCCGGCCTGGTGTTTCGTGGAGCCAGTGACAGGACTCGAACCTGCAACCCACAGTTTACAAAACTGTTGCGCTACCATTGCGCCACACTGGCCCGTTGCGAAAACGTGCCCGAATATTGTACGACATCGCTCGCGATTCGCAAAGCGCCCGCAAGAAATGCATGATAAGCCGAACCGATTCTTCGCACCTCGAGGCTCTGCGCAACGCACGCCAACGCACGCGCCGCGTCCCACAGCGCATCGCAAACCGAGCGAAGCCCCTCCTACTGAGACGACCCGGGCTCTTCCACCCGCAACGCGCGATACAGGCGATCGGGCACCAAGCTGACCAGGTCGTCGGTCCAGCGCACCAGGTCGGTCGGCGCATCGGATCGGAACCAATCGTTGAGCACCTCGCACTCCAGCTTCGAGAAAATCTCCACGATGAAGCGCATGTTGTCGTTCACGGTAACGTGGCGGTACTTTTCAAGCGTTTCCAGCAGAACCGTCTTGCGGTTCTCGGGCATGACCGTCTGGCCGAAAGGCGTGTTGATGCTGTACTGGATCGACTTGCGGTAGAAATCGCGCTCCTGATCGATCAAGCGTAGATGGTGGTAGTACCCCGTTTTCCAGTCGACGGTTCTCCCGATCTCGTTCAGGTAGAACTGTCGACAGAAGATGGAGTGCCACCAGGGAATGTCGTACTTGCTTTGGAAATGGCGGTAGAACGTCTGGCGCGAGATGCCGGCATTCTCGCATATCTCGGCAATCGTGATGCGATCGAGCGACTTGTCGACAGCATGCAGTATCTTCATTTTCGTTCGCAACTCCGGCGACCCGAAAATATCCTGGCCATGCGCAAGATCCGGCAGCATGCAAAGCCTCCTCTTTGAACGTTCCCTTACCCAGTCCCCTGCAAGAAATCTGTCCACCGAATTAAACATACCCCACAAAAACGCCTGACAGCACGTTACATTCTTGCACAATCGTCCGGTCTAGTTTACATGCATTCCCTTTGATTCCGCAACACGGACATACTGCGGGCCTTGTGCAAACCCCCCACGACACCCACCGCGCCACGACCTTTGAACAGCCGCGCGGCGGCCATCACAATATCTTCACAGAGGTGGACATGCCACCCGAAAACCTTGGCGGCAACGCAGGATGCGCTGCCGGAGAAAGGAGACTGTCATGGCGAAGATAGTCAATTCTTGGAACGACTGGGATCCGTTGAAGCGCGTCATCATCGGCCGCTGCGACAACTCGATGATC